>CP128431.1:300000-453921 GCA_032615215.1 Microbulbifer sp. MKSA007
AGACCAGCCCGTTCCAGCAGCGCCCGTTGCTCAGCAACCTTTTCATCAAAAGGCATGCGGAACATCCATGTGTAATGTTCAGCCAACAGGGTCTCATAGTGATCTTCGTAGCTCATAAACAATCTCACACAATCTCTTGCGCCGATGACCTGTCCCTTTGAGGCTTGGATTGGTCATCCCGGCATGTAAATCCATAAAACAGAATTCGGCAGGCTTCCGATATGAGGTGGGTGCGCTCCATTTCTCCAACCAGAGAAAGACGGCCGTCCATTCCTTGCAGCATGTACAGTTTAATCATCAAAGATCCTGCCACGCCACAAACACAACACTATTGCTCGTCAGTGAAGCCTATCTCGTCACTCAAAACACGAATCCATTTTTTCAGAAAACACTTTGCGACATTACAGAATGAAAAAGACAGGCCTTTCTCTCATCGCCGCCACTTTACTCGGCAGCCTCACAGCTCTTCCAGCCTTCGCGCAACTGGATTGCAGCAACAAACCACCGTTGCAAGAGCGCTTCACCGTCAACGGCGCTTTGGTCAAGCAGACCGGATACGCTCTGGAATGGAAGCGGTGTGCTGAAGGCATGGCATGGGAAAGCGAGACGCAAACCTGTACCGGTGAGCCGCTGGAACTCACTCAGGATGTGGCCGCTTCCCACTTTGCGGAGAACACGGAGGGATGGCGTCTCCCGACTATCCGCGAACTTTACGGCCTTCTGGATTCCACGTGCGCTGAGAAGGAAGAGCTTCACGCCATCTTTCCGGACCTCGCAGCACATGCGTTCATCGACTATGCCGACTTCTGGTCCGCCACGGGTGATCGAAAGCTGGAAGGCATGTACTACTATCTGGACTTCGTCACCTACGCCCTCGACTTTCACAGCCAAGGCTACTCGCTCGCTGTTCGCGCCGTGCGCGACAGCAAGTAAGCCTCTCCTCAATGGCATTCTGCGTAGTGCTCTGACAGCAGGTTTCGCTCAGAGCGTCACAGCGCACTTTTAGGCCCGCGATACCTTCATTTCCCAGATGACCTTACCAAGGGATTCCCTCGCATTGAGGCTTGGTACTGTCATTTTTGGGCTTTTGACTCTGCTAAAAACGGCTTTCGATATGTTTCGGATAGGTGTTTTCCCGATTTTTCTTTCTCAATCTAATAAATTTTGCAGCATCATGATTTGCAATCTAAAGATGTAATAGTCATACAAAACAAACACTTGCAGCTGCAGTAAAAAGCAAGCCACTCAAAGGCTTCTTTCATCCCCGTCGCATACACAGAAAAGTGTAAGCAAGGGGGTTGAAGATCAAAGAAAAACAAGACTAATAGCGCGCAGGATTCTTGTAGATTAAACGCTTAACACTCAGAGTGCATTCTGAGAAATATTAGGCGGATTTCTTTAAAGCACTTTGCGACCAATAATAATGACGAAACGACCATTTTCACTGGCCGGGTTTGCCACCCTTTTTGCTCTTAGCCTGCCAGCCCCAACACTTGCCGAAGTCGATTGCAGCAACAAACCTCATATCCGAGACAGGTTCTCTGTAAGTGGCCCCTTTGTGAAGCAGCTGGACCAGCCATTGGAATGGAAGCGATGTGCTGAGGGCACCCGATGGGATTCAAAGAAGCGCCGCTGTTATGGCGAGCCGCTGCTGATCTCACAGGATCAGGCCGTGCTGCGCTTTGAGGACAACAAGAACGGCTGGCGCCTGCCAACCATTCAGGAACTCTTCAGCCTGCTCTACTCAACCTGCGCCAACAGGAAAGAGCTGCGCACGCTGTTCCCTGACCTGAGACTACCAATCTTCAGGGAATCCGCGCACTTCTGGTCCACCACGCAAGATGAAGACCTGACGCGCATGTACTACTATCTGGACTTCAAAAGCTACGCCCTCGATTTCCACAGCCAGGGCTACTCCCTCGCCGTCCGCGCCGTCCGCGACACCAACTAATCCTACTGAGCAAACAGGAAATGATCTTCCCACTCACTATGGGGGATCAGGTCGCCGCTTAGGAATTCCAGGGCGGTGACGAGGTTTGTGGTGGGGTTCCAGGTGCATTTGTAGGTGAGGTGGTACCATTCACCTTTGCTACGGAAGGCGGCGCCTTCTGCGGTGACGGTGTCGCCGAAGACCACCGGGTCTTTGTAGGCGAAGGCGACCACGCGTTCCGGGTTGAAGCTCTCATTCCAGAGATGGATCTGCTCCATCACTTCCAGATTACACAGCTGCTCACGCTGATCTGATGGGTCAAATAGAACCAGAGACTCTTTCAGCTCCTTGTTCTCCGGCGCTTCCAGCAGGCGGCCAAGCTGGAAGTTGTCTGCAATCACCGGCTGAGGGCCTTTAACTGACTCCTCCCGCACCACTGGCGGTGGCAGCTCCTGCGGTTTGTCCTCAACGATCGGGGCAGGGGAGAGGGAGGCCGTGGGTGGTTCCTCAACAACGGGCGGGGCGAACAGCTTTTCAAACTGGGCCGTGCCGATGAGTTCAACCCCAATGCTTTTGACAGGTCGGGCACGAAATCCACGAGGCAGGTTGGACATAGCGAGCAGCCAGAAGGCAAACAGATGCGCCAGCAGCGAGAAGGTGAAAAGCATCGTGTAGGTCTTGTTTGATCCTACAAATACATAGTCTGTTCGTTCTGCTTGCAGCACCTGCACGGAATCACACCTGCATCCTACCCCTGATTGCACCCAGAGTTGTGGCAGAACACGGCGAAAATCCGGCAGCCATCCCTCACATTTCACTTTACCCGCAACTGATTAGAGATTGTTGCCAGGGTTTGAAACCTGCGCACAGCGCATGGCAGGTATCGCGCCTCTGACAAGCTATTTTAGAATTATTTGACATTGCACAAATATGAATATTACATTCATGTTTATAAGGGGTGTTAATTGGGGAAGTTCGACCTCACTCCATCACACTGGTCGAATGTGCCTTCTGTACGAAGATAAAAATGAGCGGGGCCAAGCCTACGCCGACCGAGACCGAAGACATGCAGCAAACTCATACCATGCCGAACCTTCCCGGCGCTAAACTTGCCTTTTCCTGGGAAGCTTTTTTATCCCTCGGCTTCCGTCCGTTTTATATTGCCGGTGCGGCCTATGCAGCGATCAGCGTTCCGCTGTGGGTGGCTTCCATCATTGGCATTGTAGACATCAACGGCCCGCTGGACGGTGTGCTTTGGCATTCCCATGAGCTGATCTTCGGCTTTGCCGTCGCCATTCTCATCGGCTTTCTTTACACCGCCGTGCAAAACTGGACGGGGCGGAAAACGCCCAACGGCCTTGTGCTGGGTGGATTGCTGGGCATGTGGCTGGCAGCGCGCATTCTGTTGTTCGTTGGCAGTGGCCCGCTTGGTTCACTCGGTCAGATCATTGACCTTCTCTTCCTGCCGCTTGCCGCACTCGGCATAGCCATTCCGCTGTATCAGGCGAAAAACACGCGCAATTACTTCACCGTCGCTTTGCTGTTGGTGCTCGCAGTTGGCAACGGCCTGTTCCACGCCATTGCGCTGGATATGATCAGCTATGACGGGGCAGATGTGTTCCTGTGGGCCGTGGATGTCTTTGCGATCTTCATCACCGTGATCGGTGGCCGCATCATTCCGCTGTTCACCAACAACGCTCTGGGCGTAAGACGTGCGGTGCGCAGTCAACGTCTGGAAGACATCATTGGCCTTGGCATGGTGCTGCTGCTGGTCAGCGATATCTATTACGGCCTGACCTATGAAGCCGCAACTGTACGCGCTGTTGGTCTTCTGGTGCTGGCCGGTCTGCACTTCTTCAAGATGGGCCTGTGGCAGCCACAGATCACCTGGGGCAAGCCGATCCTCTGGATCCTGCCTGTGTCTTACGCTTGGCTTCCTATCGCCTTGCTTCTGCGGGCAGGGGCTCTGCTGGATATGCCGTGGGATCAGGTGCTGGCCGTGCATGCCATCACCGTTGGCTCCATGGCAGGCATGATGCTGGCCATGATGACCCGCAGTGCGCTGGGTCATTCCGGTCGGCCACTGGTACCAACATGGGTGGAGATCGCCATCTACTATCTCATCGTGGCCAGCGCTGCGGTGCGGGTATTCGGCATCCTGCTTTATCCGGAAGGGTACTTCGTGGTGCTTGGAGTTTCTGCCCTGTGCTGGGTGGGTGCCTTTGGCCTGTTCACCGGCAGGTATTGGGGCATCGTCACGCGGCCACGCTTTTAATCACTTCTCAAGAAGGCCCGGCATTGTCCGGGCCTTTTTCATTTCATATGCAATCAGACTATCAGCATCCCCTAATATATACTTATGCACTGTTGCTGATATATCGCAACGTCAATTTCTTTTTTGATCAAACAGTCAACTTACTTGATTTAACCAGTCAGACAGCTCAATACTTAAGCGGTTTCTTTATTAGAGATCTTTGATTGCCGATTTGACCCTTTCACATCGAGCCCAATTGCAGACAACCAGATATGACACCGCTTCTGGATCAGAGTATCAGCGATATTTTCCGGACCTTCATGAATGAAGAGCCGCTTGAAAACGCGTTGAAGCAACTGCAGACAAAGTACTCAGAGTTTCCCTTTGCCATCAACGTGCAGAGCCTGGTGGACAGTCACTACGACTATCGCAAGGTGCTCAATGTGGACCACACGTTCCATTCCACATTTGACCCGGTGGCGCACTTCAATCCGCTACCAGCCGTGTTCCGCAGTGTGGATATTGAGGGCCCGGTGCGCCCGCACCGTCATTTCCGCAAGGAAGATGTGCATCCGGATTACGTTGGTACCTTCATTGAAGCCAATAACAACATCGACCGCGCCATCACGCTGATGATCGATCGGCAGGATGGCCTGTGTTCTTATGTGAACATCTGCCTGCCGGATGGGGTGAGTGAGAAGGACGAAGATCAGCTCTATGAGGAAGTGAAGTTCCTGCAGCCTTACTTCCGCAACGCATTTCAGCTGGCATTGCAGCGCCGCATGCGCGAAGCGGTGGCGCCGACCAAGGATCTGGGCAAGTTCTGGCTGGAGCAGATGCCGTTCAGCGCGCTGGTGGTGGATGAGCACTGCTGCGTACAGGTGATGAACGGACGGGCAGAGCGGCTGCTGGGCAAGCACACCAATCTGCAGCTTGGCCGCTATATGCGCGTTTCCGCCAAGGCGCTGGATGAAGCAACAGCGCTGGAAAGTGCGATCAAACAGAGCATCTACACCAACACGCTGCCGTCACCAGTGATCATCCGCAATGAGTTTGGTCCGAACACGCTGGTTTTCATCCAGCCCATCGAGACCCAGAAGGACGCACCAGAGTATCTTTCGCAGTTTTTGGCCAGACCAAAATTCTGTCTTCTCATGGTGTTTGATCCGACCGATTTTGCCGATGTGCCCGATAAGATGATCAGCCATCTGCTGAATCTGACGCCGAAAGAAACCGAGGTTGTAAAGGCTCTGACCAACGGCGCGTCCACGAGAGACGCTGCTGATCTGCTCGGCATTTCTTACAATACAGCACGGAACCATATTGCAAACGTTTCAAGACGACTGGATGTTGGCTCGCAAACAGAGATCGTTCGGCTGGTGATGACAACGCTCTCCCGCTACCCCTGGCAGGCCTGATCCATTCTCATTCAGGGATTTCCCTCAGTGCCTTAAACGCACTCTCTCATTTTCATGCATCTGACATATTGAAGAGAAAAATAATCTGATATTTTCTTTAGATATATCAGAGCGTTACCCTTGAATTTTAGAGTTTTATGTTTTTCTGCAGAAAATTAGTGCAATTGCATCAAGTCGCCTCGGAAAATTCTGAGTAAATTTAACTCAGCAAACAAGAGGCGTCGGGAGCGCAGGTTTTCGGGGGCAGCCTTGGCACAGAAGGCACACCTTCAGCCGCAATTCGGTCCTTAAGTTTGCTGCTTGGTGGTTTGTTTGCTTGGGAAATGAACCACTCATATTGTTACAAATTATTGCCTAACCGGCTTAGCCTTCCATATTTCAAAAGGCGACGCCGGTCTTTTCTTGCTAAATTGAAGCCGCTGGATTGAACGCTGTCATCGCCCATGGCAGAGTGATCTTCTCCTCGTTCATCACGGTGCTCCTATGACCTCCTCAGATATTTCCGACGCTCTGACGTTCAAAACATTCTCTGCGCTTTTGCAGTCTGGTAAACCAATTGAAAATGCAGAGCTGGAGGCCTCGTGGCTGGAGGGGAAGGACCTGCGTGAAGTGGTGTTTCGCAACTGTAGTTTTGAGCCGGGCAGTGAGTTCAACGGCATCGACATGCGCGAGAGCATCTGGAAGGACACGCAGTTCCCGGCAGGCACCTTCAAAAGCTGCGACCTGCGGGAAGCCAAGTTTGAGAACTGCGGCTTTTACTATGCCGACACGCGCGGCGGCTCCTGTTTTCGCCACACGGACCTGAGCGATGTGGAGTTTCACAACTGCGATCTGCGGCTGACCATCTTTCCGTATTCAGAAATGTTCTGCATCGCCTTCCAGAACTGCCGTCTCACCGGTGCATCCTTGGAAGGCTGTGACTTTGGCAAAGTGGCTGGAAAGCACGCGCTCAAACCACGCGCGACCTTCTCCGATTGCCAGCTGAACTACGCAACCCTGTCCGATCTGGATCTGGAAGAGTGCATCATGACCGATTGCGATCTCACCAGCAGCAATCTGACCAACACCAACCTCACCAACGCAGACCTGAAACGCACTACACTTTCTGACGCTGAGACTGACGATCTGGATCTCACCTATGCAGATTTGAGGGGCGCAAACCTGGGCGCCATGTTCCTCACCAGCCTGCGCGGCTATCGCGGTATGGTCATCTCCGCCAGCCAGCAACACCTGCTGCTGCAGGGGCTGGGCATCAAAGTAGACCCGGACTGAGCCCCCGGAACACAAAAACCCCGCCTCGGTTGAGACGGGGTTTTAAGTTTATTGCCCGGAGAGTGTTTTGCTTATTTTGCAAGGCCTTTGATGCGTGCAACCAGATCAGCCAGTTTAGGTGACTTTTCTGCAAGCGCATCGTGCATTGGCAGAACTGCGCTGATGAACGGGCCTTTTTCTACTTCTACAAACTTCACTTCAAGCTTGGTTTTTGCAGCTTCAATCGCTTCAAGGGTCTGCTTGTTGTAAAGGTCGCGGTGGAAGTCCATCATTTCACGCGCCGCTGTTTTCAGGGCTTTCTGGCTGTCTGCTTCCAGACCATCCCACACTTTAGTGGAGATCATCAGCACGCCTGGGATCATGGTGTGTTCATCGCGGGAGTAGACTTTTGCAACTTCACCGTGACGCACGTCCACCAGAGCCTGCGGGTTGTTTTCTGCACCATCAACCACGCCCTGCTGCAGAGCGGAGTACAGCTCGCCGAAGGAGATTGGGGTTGGTGCGCCGCCGAGCAGTTCTACCATCTGGATAGCGGATGGAGATGGCTGCACGCGGATCTTCATACCCTTCAGATCTGCTGGGCTGTTGATCTCTTTGTTGGCGTAGAACGAGCGGGAGCCGTCCACCATGAAGGCAAGACCCACAAAGCCCTTGTCTTTGGAAGCCATAAAGACGTCTTCAGCAACATCTGAGGTCAGCACTTTGTAATAGTGCTCTTCGCTCTCGAAGATGTAAGGGAGGGTCAACGCGGAGTAAGACTCTTCAAAGGCTTCCATTTCTGCTGCGTTGGAACGGGCCATGTCCAGAAGGCCGTTCTGCATCAGTTCAACGGATTCACGCTGTGTGCCAAGCTGAGCATTTGCGAAAATGCGCATTTTAACATCGCCGCCGGAAAGCTCTTTCACACGCTTTGCCATGAACTCCAGAGAGATATGTGCCGGATTGTCAGTCGGCAGGTTGTGGCTGACTTTCAAGGTCTTTGCTTCTGCAACAGTAGCGCCCACCATAAGAGCAGATGTAAGCACAGCACCAATTAAATGAGACTTGCGGAACATTCTTCTAAATTCTCCCTTGAAGTACACAGACAAGAAGCATCTGGTACGGAATTCCCGAATTACGAAATGAGACCGAACTTCCCCTCGGCAACATCTCTTGCTGGTATTTCTGACCAATTTCATTAAAAGGTCAACCAAAATATCAATTCTAGGTGTTGGCACTGACAATTGGTCGCGCCTCTGACAACCTTGGAACTTTAAATAGAATAAAGATGATACAGATCACATAAACTGGAGCTTTTCTATGCGAGTTATGTTGTTTATGTATTTATTGCTATATGAAAGCCACTCTAGGCACCAATTCCCTCAAATACATCACTTATAACTTCACAAGGCATATAGATCACTCATATTATTTATAGATCAACTATCAAACACTCGATGCGATCCATCTGGAAATTGCCGACCAATACGCATTTAGATTTCGAGAAATTCTATAAATAGGTCGACCAAATGATATGATCAGTCCGCTTTTCGCTGCGCTTATAGCCCGAGAGATTCGGAAATTCAGCGCAGATTCCCTCTCAAAATAATTGGCTGACCAATATTCAGGATGGCCTTACCTCTGGCAGTGCGAAGGCCTTAGCAATTGTATCAGGGACAATATAAGGGTGCGTAAGATCGGTTTTTCCTCGCATCGCCTCACCAAATAGGAGATATATCAGCTTTCTGATTTATCCCTTTGTGAGGCTTTCCATGACACAGCACTGCGATTTTCTGGTTATCGGCGGCGGCATTGCCGGCATCAGCGCGGCCTCGCAACTGGCTGAGCATGCCAAAACCATTGTGCTGGAAATGGAAGAGGTGATTGGTCACCACTCCACCGGGCGCTCTGCCGCGATCTTCATTCGCAACTACGGCAATGCGGTCATCCGCGCGCTCAATGCGGCCTCTGAGCCAACACTCATGAACCCGCAAGGCATTTGCGACAGCACCGTGCTTTCGCTGCGCGGTCTGCTGATGTTGGCAGAAGAGGGGCAGGAAGATCAACTGGAGACCTTTGAAGAGGACGCCGTTGGTCTGGAAACCCGCAGCGCAGAGCAAGCGCTGGAGATGGTGCCGATCCTCGATCCGGATAAAGTCTCCTCCGCCCTTTATGAGCCCAACGCCTTTGATATCGACGTGGACCGGTTGTTTCAGGGCTATGCCCGCCTACTCAAATCCCGTGGTGGAGAGATCGTGCTCTCCGCGCCTGCCACAACAATCGAGCGTGCCAAGGATTGTTGGCAGGTCACCACCCCAAAGGGCGTGTTCACTGCGCCTGTTTTGATCAACGCCGCTGGCGCGTGGGCGGACAAGATTGCAGAACTTGCTGGTGTCACCACCATAGGCCTGACGCCGAAGCGCCGCACCGCCGCCATTCTACCCCTGCCAGAGGGCGTAGACAGCAGCAACTGGCCCCTGTTTGAAGGCGCAGCGGAACCATTTTACGCCAAACCTGAAGCGGGCAAGCTGCTTGTTTCACCCGTTGATGCTGATCCTGTTGAGCCCCATGACGCCTTCGTCGACGATATGGTGCTCGCAGAAGGGCTTTATCGGTTTGAAAATGCCGTCAACTTCCCCGTCACACGCGTGGAACACAGTTGGGCCGGCTTGCGCAGCTTCGTTGAAGACCGCAGCCCCGTCGTCGGCTTTGCACCAGATGCAGACGGTTTCTTCTGGCTGGCCGCTCAAGGCGGCTATGGCATCCAGACCAGCCCGGCGCTTTCCCGCCTCACCGCAGACCTCTGCCTCAATCGCCCCTCCGAACTGCCGGAGGAGATCGTGGCAGCTCTTTCACCACACCGTTTTACGTAAAAGCATAGGACTACCCCATGTCTGACATCACCCGTCTGAACAAAGGCCCACGCATGAGCCAGGCCGTCATTTACAACGGTATCGTACATCTTTCCGGTCAGGTCGACACCAACGGCAAAACCGCCGCCGACCAGACACGCGCTATTCTGGCAAACATCGAAACACTGCTGGAGGAAGCCGGCTCCAACAAATCCCGCATCCTGCAAGCCACCATCTGGCTGAATGATGTTGCTGACTTTGACGAGATGAACTCTGTCTGGGACGCATGGGTTGACCCACAAAACCCACCGGCCCGCGCCTGCGGCGAATGCAAACTCGCCCTAGACAGCCTCAAAGTAGAAATCCTCATCACAGCCGCCGCGGCTTGATTGCTCGCTCTATAGTCGACGCATGGGCTCATTTTGGCCCATGCCGATAGCTTCTAAATCAGCGCTTCAAGGATATAACTGAGGACATTTCTTAACACCATCGCTGATGCAATTTTAAATTGCATATAGTTATATATGCACCTAACCTTTTTCTTGTGCATTCTGCATTCATTTATAGAGTTAGCGACAATGAACAATACAGTTCTAGACCATTCAACCAATCTTGCCCCTTCAGTAGAAGAGAGCAACCAAATTACTGAATTCTTGAAACTGACGGTACCAGGCATCAGCCAAAGAGGCAGATTAGGAAGTTCCGTTGCAGTTAATGAGGCAGGGGTTATCGCTGTAGGAGCAAGTACAGCTGCCGAAGCAGACCTAATTCTATCTGGCTCTGTTACAGTCTTTCGTCCTCTAGGCGATGGCAGCTATGAGGAAGTATATATAGCTGCACCAGAAGATCTTGCCGAAGCTCAATTCGGCGAGGCAATAAGCATCATGAACGACGGTACGCTGATTGTTGGCGCTCCTCATGCCAGTCCAGATGGCTTCGTTCGAGGGGGCGCCGTCTATGTGTACCCAATTGGTAACGATGGATACTATTCTACCCCCATCAAACTAATAGCCTCAGACACCAGCCATGTTGACTTCTTCGGCTCCGCAGTCTCGGTAAATGAAAGTGGACAAATTGTAGTAGCAGCAAAGGGTGATGATGCAGACGGTGTCTATAACGCCGGTGCTATCTACGTCTTTACTCCTCAAGAAGATGGCAGTTACAAGGAACTAAAACTGAGTTCTCCTTCTGTAGCCGCCTACTTTGGTTCATCAGTCTCCATTAATGAGGACGGCCTTATTGCTGTCGGAGCTTCTGGCGAGCATGATTCAACAGGGGCTTTATACATCTACAAACCTACAGAGAGTGGATATGATAACCCAATCAAACTTGAAGTAGACGACCTATTTTTCTATGACCAGTTTGGAGCTGCTGTGTCAGTCAATGATGTTGGAGAGATTTTGGTGAGTCAGCCAGGCAACATGGTTGATGGAAAATATGTTGCAGGTTCTGTTTTGCTTTTCAAACCAGACCCGCAAGGAAACTACACTCAAAAAAAGAATTTACTGTATCCGATCCAGCTGATGGCCACATGTTTGGCTCCTCTGTCGCCATGAATTCTTCTGGTGTAGTCGTTATCGGAGCAAAGGCAATGGAAACAGGTGGTTTTGTCTCTGTGTTCAAAGTCCAGGATGACGGTAGCTACAAAGAGTTTAAAGTCGCAGTACCTGATACGATATATGCTGATGAGTTTGGGTATTCTATAGCCATCAATGAAGCTGGAACAATCATCATCGGCAAGCCAGGTGAAGACACAGAAACCGCCTATAATACTGGCGCAATTTATGTCCTTGAACCAGACGAAAACGGCAACTACACCAGTACGGCTAATGAGACGCAGCCAGAAATGACTGATAACGAAACCTTCGATTTCTCACAAAGTGGTTTTGGTCAGGCAACACTTGTAGATTTTGAAGTGGGTGAAGGCTCAAATGATGTGATCGAATTTGATCAGGCGGTATTTGCTGATTTCGATGAAGTGATTGCTGCTACCAGCACGAATGGTGCTGATACGGTCATCACTCTTGACGCTGATAACTCTGTCACATTGAAGAATGTTTCATTGGCAGACCTTCACGCAGATGATTTCCAGTTTGTCTAAGTCGAGCATGCAGGCCAATAACTTCAAACTCTTCGAGTAGCTGTTGGCTTGCAACTGCTCTTCCTGATCAGAATTGCAAAACACTCAGAGAGAGGACTTGGTCTTTCTCTCTGAGGGCTTATAAGCGGCCATCCGAGTAGAGCTCCAGAAGCGCGAGGAGGGTGGCGTAGAGCCAGATTGCGAGAGGCAAGCCGAGGGCGTAGAGGATGCCTGTTGTGAGAAGTTTGGCGGATGCGCGCCTGAACGCGGTATTCTGACTGCGCCAGAAAGCAGGAGTTAGAACAGCGAGCTTATGTCTCTTGCCGGAAGAGTGCTTTCGAAGCAGGTCATACTCGGACTTCTGAGTGATCCTGTAAAAGGTGAAGAGGCTGGCGATGCAGATCAGGAAGATGCCAATGTAAAGCGCGGCGTCCATTTCTTGGTTTTCTCCCTGCAGCCGATTGACTGTGAATGCCTATTCTTCGAGTACATTCCGTTCAAAAAGAATGCCACATGCTTGGAGGAGGGGGATAAGTTCTTTCTCAGATCAGAGATTATAAGGGTAATCGGCCAGTCATATAGAAGTAAATGAAATCCAGAAAAGCAGAATAGCCCAATATCCAGAACGGGGCGCCAAACGCATGAACAAGACCAATCTTAGCCAGCTTCACATAGGCGGGCTTCAGCGCAGGCTCCTTCTTGTACCAAAATGCGGGCAGCAGGAAGATGAAGTTCAGATTGCGCGCGAGATTGCGTTTTCTCAGCTCTTCGTATTCTGGCCTCTGACGGATCTTGTGAAAAGAGTAGATCGTACCAGCGAAAATCACGATTATTCCGATGTACCGTAAAGCATCTATCATCTGATTTGTTTTATGTCCCTAAGCAAGCCAACTTATGCCCGCGCGGTGAAGCACCGTAGCGTTGGTCTTTTAATTCGGTGAAGGGCGCCCTTAGCACATATGCAAAGAGCAATCATCAGCAAAGCACGGCCTATCACGGTACAGTAGCGAGATCTTACCGTGGTGGAGTGGTACGCAACCTTCCTTGAGGGCTATTTTCAGCCGGTTTTCACATTGCAACGCATAAAAACGCAAAATTTTGCATAGTAACGCACAGAATAACGCAGGTGCGCACGTGCTGGTTCGTGATCTACACACAGGGTTGCTTCTATGTCAGGTTGTCGCATCCGCCGAAGTGATGAACTGGTATATCTAACTTCTACTAGAGACTAAGATATAAATATATTTCAGTTAAACTGCCACTTTGGGCACAGTTTTCCTCTTCCCACCTTAAGAGCAAATGCAAGTATAAACCGCAATAAACTGCCGAAAACGAGGTTTATACTCACCGTCGCTCTTATATATGTGAACTATATTGAGATTCATTCAATTTCACTTATCCACCTCGTTCTTTAGTTTGAGCTCAAACACTTGGGTAAAGGTTTCATTCTGGCGTTCAGATAGTGCTTTACCCTACTGGGATTTGAACGGGGTCCATTTTAAAGATGAAGGGATTCCGAAGTTTTTAGGAGAGACTTGCAGTTTACGCCAAGGAGCTTAACCTGCCTTGCGAACGAGATTGCTCAAAGAGATTCCTTTGGTCAGTTCGATAAAGTTTAGGGCCTTTGGTGCATTGCACAAAAACGGAACCAGCCACTACGCTGGGAAAGAGAACAAAAACGATTGGAACAGTTGGTAACGAGCGATTTCTGCTGGAAACCTATTTAACAGGCAAGAGGTTAGAACATGATCATAGGGGCTGCCAAGGAAGTCCTTGACGGGGAACGTCGGGTCGCGTTGACGCCGGACAGCGCCCGACAGCTGCAAAAGCTGGGATACGAGTGCGCTATTGAATCCGGTGCAGGTGAAGCTGCAAACTTCTCAGACAAAGATTACACAGACGCTGACGTAAAGGTTGTTGCAGACGCAAAAACGCTCTGGGAAACCTCTGATATTGTTATCAAAGTCCGTCCGCCCGAAACTTCTGAACTGGAACTGACGCACGAAGGACAATCCGTCATCAGCTTCTTCTGGCCAGCCCAGAATGGTGAGCTCCTTCAGCAGTTTGCCGATAAGAAGGTGAATGTGCTGGCGATGGATATGGTCCCGCGTATCTCCCGCGCGCAGAAGATGGATGCTTTGTCATCCATGGCCAACATTGCCGGTTATCGCGCTGTTATTGAAGCTGGTAACAACTTCGGTCGCTTCTTCACCGGTCAGATCACCGCTGCCGGTAAAGTGCCACCAGCCAAAGTGCTCGTCATCGGCGCTGGCGTTGCCGGCCTTGCCGCAATCGGCGCGTCCACATCTCTGGGCGCAATCACTCTGGCCTTCGACGTTCGCCCGGAAGTGGCTGAGCAGGTCGAGTCCATGGGCGCTGAGTTCGTTTATCTGGATTTTGAGGAAGAGCAGCAGGACGGCGCAGCCACAGGCGGCTATGCTTCTGTTTCTTCTCCAGAATTCCGTGAAGCACAGCTGGCGAAGTTCCGTGAGCTGGCACCGGAAGTCGACATCGTCATCACCACAGCTCTGATCCCAGGCCGCGATGCGCCTGAGCTCTGGACCGAAGACATGGTCCAGTCCATGAAGCCGGGTTCCGTGATTGTCGACCTTGCTGCTGAAAAAGGCGGCAACTGCAAACTGACCAAGATGGACGAGAAGATCGTCACCGAGAACGGCATCACCGTGATCGGCTACACTGACTTCCCATCCCGAATGGCAACGCAGTCGTCTACGCTGTACGCAACCAACATCCGTCACATGATGACAGACCTGACCCCTGAGAAAGACGGTCAGATCAATATCGACATGGAAGACGATGTGATCCGCGGTGCAACGGCAACCAAGGACGGGGAAATCACTTTCCCACCACCAAAGCCGAAAATCGCTGCGATTGCTGCCCAAAAACCGAAGGAAAAAGCACCAGAGCTGACACCGGAAGAACGCCGTGCCGCTGAAGTTGCGGCCTTCAAAGACCAGACCAAGAAGCAGGTTGCTCTGCTTGCTGGTGGTGGCGCGTTGCTGCTGCTCGTTGGCCTTGTTGCACCAGCAAGCTTCATGCAGCACTTCATCGTGTTTGTTCTGGCTTGCTTCGTTGGCTTCCAGGTTATCTGGGGCGTTGCACACTCTCTGCATACCCCGCTGATGGCTGTCACCAACGCGATTTCTTCCATCGTTATCTTGGGTGCACTGTTGCAAATCGGGTCTGGCAGCTGGCTTGTCATTCTCCTTGCTGCTGTTTCAGTCTTTATGGCTGGTATCAACATCTTCGGTGGCTTCCTCGTAACCCGGCGCATGCTCGCCATGTTCCAGAAGTCTTAAGGGGGCCGGTACTATGGAATTTAGTTTCACTACCGCCGCTTATGTTGTTGCGGCTGTTCTCTTCATTCTGTCTCTGGGCGGTCTGTCCGGTCAGGAAAGCGCGAAACGTGCTGTATGGTACGGTATCGCGGGTATGGCGCTGGCTGTTGTTGCCACACTCATCGGTCCGGGTTCCGGCCTCTGGCTGCTCTCCGTTATCCTGATCGCTGCTGGCGGCGTGATCGGTTACTATGTGGCACAGCGCGTGCAGATGACCGAGATGCCTCAGCTGGTTGCCGCCATGCACTCGCTGGTTGGTCTGGCTGCTGTGTTCGTCGGCTTTAACGCTGATATCGAGCTTGGCCGCGTTCTTGCAATGGATGGAACTGCTCAAAAAGCACTTGAAGGCTTTGCTGCAGTTCTGGCGAAAAAGACCAGTGTTGAAGTTTCCATTCTTCGCGTAGAAGTCTTCCTTGGCGTGTTCATTGGTGCGGTTACCTTCACCGGTTCTGTCGTTGCATTCGGCAAGCTGGCAGGAAAGCTTAACTCTAAGGCGATTAAACTACCGGGCGGTCATGCGCTCAACGCAGGCGCTGCAATTGCTTCAATTATTCTGGGCATCATGTACTTCAACGATGCAGGTATCTGGACTCTAATCCTGATGACCCTGCTGGCATTCTTCATCGGTTACCATCTGATCATGGGTATCGGTGGTGCAGATATGCCTGTTGTTGTCTCCATGCTGAACTCCTACTCAGGCTGGGCAGCTGCAGCGATTGGTTTCTCCCTTGGCAACGACCTTCTCATCGTTGTGGGTGCGCTCGTTGGTTCTTCTGGTGCAATTCTCTCTTACATCATGTGTAAGGCGATGAACCGCCACTTCGTCTCCGTTATTCTGGGTGGCTTTGGTAACACCTCTGGCCCTGCTCAGGAAATCGAAGGCGAGATGGTTCCAACGGATACCGACTTCGTTGCAGAAACCCTTTCTGAAGCTGACAGCATCGTTATCGTACCAGGTTACGGCATGGCTGTTGCTCAGGCACAGCAGTCCGTTTCTGAGCTAACCAAGCGTCTGCGTGACAAAGGTAAAAACGTACGCTTTGCAATCCACCCGGTTGCAGGTCGTCTGCCAGGTCACATGAACGTTCTGCTGGCTGAAGCGAAAGTGCCTTATGATATCGTTCTGGAAATGGACGAGATCAACGATGACTTCCCGGATACAGATGTTGTGATCATCATCGGTGCGAACGACATCGTGAACCCGGCAGCTCAGGAAGATCCAAACTCTCCAATCGCTGGCATGCCAGTGCTGGAAGTCTGGAAAGCCAAGCACGTGTTCATCTCCAAGCGTGGTCAGGGCACCGGCTACTCCGGCATCGAGAACCCACTGTTCTACAAGGAAAACTCCCGCATGTATTACGGCGATGCAAAGTCTTCCATGGACGCCCTGCTCGGCAAAATCAGCTAAGCTGAACCAGAGTTGAAACAAAGAAACCCCGGAGTGTAATGAACACTCCGGGGTTTCTTTGTTTTTTCTGAACTGAAGCTTCTTCAATGCAGCTCTTCATCGCCAACTAAAAGGCTACTGACAGCCCAGCTTCTCAAGCAGTTCTGGGTTTGCATCAATTGTGGAGTCACCACCGAGCTTACCGTCGTAACCGCAGAGGCGGACTTTGGCGGTTTCGTCGATCATGTCGGGTTGATCGGTGAAGGCGACCATGCCGGAGCCGAGGAGGGTGTAAAGGCCCTGTGAGGTTGGTGGAGACAGGTAGCCTTCCGCCTGAACCAAGCCGACTTTGCCGTCGAAGATGCCGGTTTCCAAAGAAGTGGCGCGGATGCTGCCAGCTTCAGGAATGCCAGTCACCCGAATGACATCACCAGATTCCACGTGTTGCGGAATGATGCCTGCGATCAAGGTGTTCCCGATCTGAGGCACGTTGCTGGCGCCGACGGAAAGGTTACTGCCAATGATCACCGCGGACTGGCGTGGTGGAACCACTTCAACGCGTGTTGCGACCACATCTTCATCCTGCCAGAGACCACTGATCGCGACCCAATCGCCTTGCTTCACAGTGGTCGCAATGGTCAGCGGAACATGAACAGCTGTTCCCATGATTTCAAAGATTCTGCCGGTCTCATCTGAGCTGATTTCTGAGACTGGACCAATGATTGGCAATATGCGCCGGATGCTTTGAGCTTCCCAATTCGCACCAGCCAAATCGGCAACAACGGCGACCGTATCTCCCGGCACCAACTGCGCGGCGGTGAGTGGGCCTAGTTCGTTTTTCACCGGCAGATCAGCAGGGAAGGTAATCCGCTGCTCGTTGACGATGATACTGCCAAGGCGTGTGATCGTACCGACAATGCCGGTCCCCAAAATACCGCCTTCACGCTCCTCTTCTGCATGTCCTGCAGCTGGAGCTATTAGAAAACTGGACGCAATCAGAGCGGAAAGTGTGTGCCTCCAAACCATCATGCAGCCGCCTCATCAGAGGACGGCTTTTTTGGAAGGACGTAGGCCCCAAAGGCAAAACGGCCATTTGCGGTCTGTTCCGCATCATTCATCTGCATCTCCCTCGCCAGAGCGTTGACTTCTTCCAAAAGCATCTGGGCTTTCTCTTGCGTCAGCCTGTTCAGCTTCTCAACTGACTCATCAGATAAATGTGAGTAGCGCAGGATTCGATCAAAATTGAGGGAGGTTCCTTCAGGAGCAATTAAGTTGTGGGTAGCCGCTGTCAGATGGGTGGAAAGCGTCGCCTGATAGGCCGCGACCTGTTCTGCACTTCCGGCAGCCGGAAGTAAGGCGTGAGTCAACAAACGATAAAATCCGTCATCTAATTCCGTAACGACACCTTGTTCGATAAGCGCTTCCAAAACCGTTCCCGGCGCCATATCTGCGCGCGTCAGACGCACCAGCTCATCAAAGCCCGGTTCTTTTTCGCTTCCGTGCCGGGGCAGGTCGCGCGGCGTTCCTTCGCTGCTTTGGAACTCTGGTGCAGTGGCCCAGTAGCTTATGGCGAGCGCTGAAGCATTGACGGATTTCTTAAGAGATCCGCCGTTTTCGTCGGTTCGTAACCGCTTGACATCCTTACGATGAATTCCGGTCTTCAGGCTAACCCGGCTGTCTGTCGTTTTGCCTGGGGTTTCCTCCAGTGCGGCTTGCAGCAGGGCGCGTTTTAAGGCCTCGGTCGCTGGCCCGATTGTGACGCCACGCGCCACCATCGCTTTCGCCAGCGGGGCAAGAAGCGCTGTGAGGGCAGTCTCAAAAGGGTCTGTTTGCTCGGGACTCATTTCCGTTTCCTGTGCTGTCCAGTTCTCTAATCATTACACCAAAATTTTTCATCCTACGAATTCGTTACTGCTTGTTGAACACTTGTTATACTCAAATGGGAATTTTTCCCATTATCTAGAATGAGTGTTTATCACCATAAGAGGGACTCGCCATGCGGGATATTGCTGCAGATTATCTAAATGACATTCGGCCAGTGTTTCCGGCCATGCCAAAACTGGCAGGGGTTGCACCACGTAATCCGCTTCTGTCGGCATTGAGCGATTTTGATCAGGAACGTTTTCTGGAATTTGGATGGGGACCAGAAACCGCGCCACGTTTTCCAACCATCATTTCCGCAATGAACCACTTTATGGCTGCACAGCCAAATGCCATCGCTGCTGAGTATCAGGGAGAGGACATCAGCTACGGTGCATTGAACATTGCTGCCAACCGGTTGGCCAACACACTGGTTCAGCACGGTGTAAAGCGCGGAGACGCCGTTTGTCTCTACCTGCATCGTTCCATTCCAATGATCGTGGGTATTGTTGCCGCCCTTCGCGTGGGCGCTGCTTACATTCCGCAACACGTGGGCGTTGCTCCGGAAAAGACGCTGACCCACATCGCCAAGATTACGGGCGCAAAAGTTATCCTGACACTGCGCGAGTTGCGCGAGCAGGTGCCGGTCGCAGAAGGGCAAACGCTCATTTCCATTGAAGATGTGATGGAAGATGACGCACTGCCAACCATGCCGCCATTGGGAGAGCAGTACAAAGCTCAGCCTGATGACCTTTGCATGATCCTGTTCACCTCTGGCACCACAGGTGTTCCAAACGGCGTTCAGGTCACACACAAAAACCTATGTAACATTCTACAAACCGGACCGGGCGACCTAGGCATGCGTCCGGGGTTGCGGGTGGGCCAAATTCTCTCCATCGCCTTTGATATGGCGGCCTGGGAAACACTGGGAGCGATCTCCAACGGCGCAACGCTCATCATTCGTGGCAAAAGCATTCAGGAAACAGCCGAGAAAGTGGATGTGTTGATTGCAACACCGTCCATTTTGAACTCTCTAGACCATTCCCGTTGCCAGCAAGTGCAGACCGCCGCTGTTGCCGGTGAACCTTGCCCGCGTCCACTAGCAGATGCGTGGAGCAGCTTCTGCCGGTTCTATAACTCTTGCGGGCCGACTGAGACCACCATCATCAACACGGCTGAACCGCACTATCCGGGCAAGGAAGTGCTGTCCATCGGTCGCCCGACCCCAAACAACACGGTCTACGTTCTGGATGAAAATCTGCGCCCTGTTGCCATTGGTGAGAAGGGGGAGATGTGGGCCGGTGGTGACTGCGTGACCGCTGGCTATCTTGCCAATCCGGAACTGACACTGGACCGGTATCGTCCGGACCCATTCCGGCCTGGCCACATGATGTTCCGCACCAAAGACCTTGGCCGCTGGACCAACACAGGTGAGCTGGAACACTTCGGGCGCGTTGATGATCTGGTGAAAATCCGTGGCTTCCGTGTGGAGTTGGATGGGGTTTCCAACACACTGGAAGCGACTGAGGGCTGTGATCAGGCCGTCACGCTCAAGTTCGACAGTCGCAATCTGGTGGCCTTTGTCAGCCCTGCGAATGTGAGCACAGAAGATGCCGCTCAGTCTGTGAAAGACAAACTTCCTTACTATTGCAGTCCAACGCTGATCCTCGCCATGGATGAGCTGCCTCGTACACCACGCGGCAAGTTGGACAAGCGCCTGCTGTTGAAGCTGGCACAAGACCATATTGACGCTCAGGGTGTGGAGTTAAATTAATGACCATTGAAGCAACAGCTGCCGAAACGCGCAGCTACAACTGGCGCCGTGTAACCCGCCATCCATCCTTGATGGAATACAACCGACTTGTCGTGCTCGTTGCGGTGATCAACATTGCAGTCTTTATTGCAGGCCTGCAGGACGGACGCTGGTTCTCTGAAACCGGCTTTGCGCTTGGCGCCATTGCAGATATGGCGTTGATCAACCTTTCTCTGGGCATCCTGATCCGCCAGCAACGGGTGGTGAATGCTCTGTTCTGGTTGGCGACCCGCGTTCCTACCAGTTGGCCACTTTGGATCCGCTGGGGCGCGGGCAAGGTGTTCCACTTTGGCGGACTTCATTCCAGCAGCACCGTGTCCGGTACAATCTGGTTTGGTTTCTTGCTGTACGCGATGGTGGCAAATCGGTTTGAAGGGGCAGCTCTGCCATCTGATCAGACACTTGCTCTGAGCGGCGCCATGGTTGCACTGATGGTTCTGCTGATCATCACTGCACAGGGTGGTTTCCGGGCGCGTTACCACAACACCTTTGAAAAGGTACACCGCTTTGTAGGCTGGACTGTTCTGGGTCTTTTCTGGGCCCAGACGATCTCCATCACGCAAGATACAGGTGGCATTCTGCTGGAAACTCCGGCCTTCTGGATGCTCTGCCTGATCACACTGTCCATCGTCTCCCCATGGCTGACACTGAAGCGTGTGAAGGTGGATGTTGTTAAGCCATCCAACCATGCGGTTCTGGCAAAGTTCAACTACGGAGATACTCCATTCCCGGGCAGCTCCAACGCCATCAGCCACACACCGTTTGGTGAGTACCATGCCTTCGCCAATATCCCATCCCCGCATGAGCCGGGATATCGCCTCGCGATCAGCCGGGCAGGGGACTGGACCGGTGAGTTTATTGAAAATCCGCCAAGCCATGTCTGGGTAAAAGGCATCACCACCTCAGGTGTGGCTCGTATTGAAGTCCTGTTTAAGAAGGTGGTCTACGTAGGAACAGGCTCTGGCATTGGTCCTATCGTACCGCATTTGCTTGCAGGCAAAGTCCCGAACAAGGTGATTTGGTCGACGCGCAACCCGCGTAAAACCTACGGCGATGCTTTCGTTGATGAGATTATGTCCAGCACGGAGGATCCTGTAATCTGGGATACGGATGCTCAGGGCAAGCCGGACCTGACAGCTCTCACCATGAAGGCAGTACAGGAGAGTGGGGCGGAGGCCGTGATTGTGATCTCCAACCAGAAACTAACCCGCAAACTCGTTCATGACATGGAAAGCCTCGGCATTCCTGCCTATGGTGCAATCTGGGATAGCTGATCATGTATGAAACCATCGAAACATCTGTCGAAGGGCGCGTGGCAACCATCCGCTTCAATCGCCCAAAAGCTCTGAATGCGCTGAACTCCAAGGTGCTGGAGGAAGTGCTGGATGCAGCGACCAAGTACGACGCCGATCCAGCGATTGGATGTCTGATCTTGACCGGCAATGAACGGGCTTTCGCAGCTGGTGCTGATATTGCTGAGCTCAACGAGCAAGACTACGCCAGCATGTATGCCAGCAACTTCTTCACCGGATGGGATCGCTTCGCCGCCCTCCGCATTCCGAAGATTGCTGCGGTTTCTGGGTACGCTCTGGGTGGCGGTTGTGAAGTTGCCATGATGTGCGACATCATTCTGGCAGCTGACACAGCCAAATTCGGCCAGCCAGAAGTGAAGATCGGCTGTATTCCGGGCATTGGCGGATCTCAGCGCCTCACCAAACTGGTTGGCAAAGCACGGGCGATGGATCTGATCCTGACGGGCCGTATGATCGATGCGCAAGAAGCCTACGACATGGGCCTCATCAGCCGAAAGATCCCGGCAGAGGAGCTGCTTTCCGTTGCAAAGGAAACAGCTGAGACCATCGCAGGCTATGCACGGGACATCACCATGATGGCCCGGGCTTGTGTGAATGCAGCCGAAGAGAACTCGCTGGAAAATGGCATCCGCTTTGAACGGCAGATGTACCATGCGTTGTTTGGCTCTCCCGCTCAACAGGAGGGCATGACTGCCTTCCTTGAAAAGCGTAAGCCAAACTTCAATGAGCAGCCTGAGCTGGAAGACGCTTAGAGCTCAAGAAAGCGCCCGGGTGTGAGAGGGTTACCCCGGGCGTTTTTTCTGGCGCATTACTCGCCGATGAAGGGGTTGTCCCGCAATCGCTTAGCGGCAAAGTCCACGAAGGACCTCACTTTTGCACTGGCACGCCGGCCTTCCATATAAACGATATGGACCGGGAGTGGATCAGGCTCATACTCCTCCAACGCCAACTGCAACGCACCGTTCGCCACATCCTTCGCCACCTGATAGGACAGCAGGCGTGTAATCCCGGCGCCTCCCGTGGCGGCCTGAATGGCGGCGCAGTTCTGATTGCAGCGCAAGTGAGGTTTGATCTTCACCACCTCGGATTTTTCGCCAGAAAACTTCCATTGATTGCTGGTTTCTACCGCAGTGGGCTGGATGATTTTGTGGTCCGCCAGATCGGAGGGGGTTTGCGGTACGCCATACTCCGCAAAATACTCTGGAGCGGCGCAAATCACACGGCGGATGCTACCGACGCGGGTGGCATAAAGGCTGGAATCCTGTAGGTTTCCGATACGGATGGCCACATCCAGATTGTCTTCCACCATATTGACGATGCGATCATAGAACACCGCGTTGACGCTGACTTCCGGATAGAGGTCCAGATATTGTGTGATCAGAGGGACGATGTATTTTTGCCCGAACAGCACGGGAGCAGTGATGGAAAGCTCACCAATCGGCTTGGCGAAACTACCTGTCACCGCGGCTTCTGCGTGTTCAACGCTTTCCAGAATGCCTTTCACGTCACACAGATAGTGCCGGCCCGCGTCAGTCAGGCGAACGTGGCGGGTGGTTCGGTTGAACAATCTTGTGCCAAGGGATTGCTCCAGCCGGGCGACGGAGCGTGTCACCGCAGGGGCGGAAAGGCCAAGCTTTTTGCTGGCTTCCACGAAACTCTCCCGCTCAGCCACCTCCACAAAGACCTGCATTGTTTCAAGTTTGTCCATATCAATCCCGCAATCACACTCATTTATTACAGCAAGTGTAATAGTGAATTGCACAGAAGCCCAATTATTTCCTTTCAAACATTGGTTACATGAAGACCATCATCCGGTTTCAATAATAAGGAGATAATCAATGTCACGCATTTCTACCCCATCCTCCATCGAAGCCGCTCCTCAGGAGTCCCAGGCTTCCCTTCAGGCCGTTAAGTCTCAGCTCGGCTCCGTGCCGAACCTGTTCCGTATCGTTGCCAACAGCCCACAAACCCTGGAAGGTTACCTTGGTTTGAACGGCGCGCTTGGTAAGGGAACTTTGCCCGCCGCAACCCGAGAGCGTATCGCTCTGGCCGTGGCCGAGCTGAATGGCTGCAACTACTGCCTTTCCGCACACACTTACCTTGCATCCAACCTTGCCAAGCTCTCTGAAGATGAGATCGTGCAGAACCGCAAAGGCAGCTCAGAGGACGCGAAAGCCGCTGTTGCTGTTGAGTTCGCGGTCGCCATCGTCAAGAACCGCGGTCAGGTTACCGATGCAGCTGTACAGGCTGTGCGCGATGCAGGCTACTCTGATGCAGAGCTCGTTGAGATTGTTGGACATGTGGCCCTGAACACGCTGACCAACTACATGAACGAGGTTCTGGGAACGGAAGTGGACTTCCCAGCCGCTAAAGAACTTGCCTGATACCACAGGCAGGTGGGGCCCAATCCACCTGCCACCCTTCCGGAGATCGTCATGACCAGACCACCACTCCCACCGTTCACACGGGAAACAGCCAGCGCCAAGATCCGTGCGGCGGAAGATGGCTGGAACTCTAGGGATCCGCAAAAGGTTGCTTTGGCCTACACGCCAGACTGCCAATGGCGGAACAGAGCCGAATTTGTAACCGGTCGCCACGAGATTGAGCAGCTGCTCACTCGCAAATGGACCCGAGAGCTCGATTACCGCCTTATTAAAGAGCTATGGGCCTATGAAGGTGACCGCATCGCCGTTCGCTTTGCCTATGAGTATCATGACGACTCCGGACAGTGGTTCCGCGCATATGGCAACGAAAACTGGGAGTTCGCAGAGGACGGCCTTATGAAGCGCCGCATTGCGAGCATCAATGAGCACCCGATCAAGCCGGAGGAGCGCAAGTTCCATTGGCCGCTCGGTCGCCGCCCGGATGATCATGCCAGCCTGAGTGATCTGGGTCTTTAACTGGAGGAACCCCAATGTATTCCAGTGATATTGCCTTTACGCCCACCGTCAAAGCCATCCAAAGCCGCAAAGGCTCGCGCCATGGCTATGCCAGTATGGAAGAGCGTGGTGGCTGGAAGACCGAAGTCACCGACGATCTGGCCCAGTACATCGCCGCGCAGCGCAGCTTCTTTCTGGCAACCTCCAATGCGGATGGTCAGCCCTACATTCAGCATCGTGGTGGCCCGATGGGCTTTCTCAAGGTGCTGGACAATCGGCGTCTCGGTTTTGCGGATTTTCGCGGCAACCGGCAGTATATCAGTCAGGGCAATCTGGAGGACAACTCCAAAGCCTTCATCTTCCTGATCGACTACCTGCAAAAGACCCGCATCAAGATCTGGGGCACGGCGAAAGTCATTGAAGACGATCCTGAACTGATCGAGCAATTGATGCAGTACGACCAGCCTTATCGCGCCGCCCCAGAGCAGGCGATCATCTTCACCATTGATGCGTGGGATGCCAACTGCCCGCAGCACATTCCTGTGCGCGTGGATGCAGAATGGGTGAGATCGGCGCTGGAAGAAAAAGAACAGAAGATTGCAGAGCTGGAAGCACAGATCCAGAAGCTGCAAAGCACCGTACAACCTAATTGAACAAGAATAGCGGGTGGGCAACCTCACCCGTTACTGCGTATTCCCGAAACTTATCTGGCCCTAATATCGGGAATACGCACTATCTCTTTTTTATTGTGGGCCACCATAAAAATCGCCCCACTGCTTCTTCTCAATCTCTGTCACCGCCGCAATCAACTTTGAAGCGAACGCATCCGCCAATGCAGATGCCGGACGTTGGGATGGCAGCAGAATAGAAATCGCCAAAACCACCTTTGGTGCAAACGGACGAAACACGAGTGAGCTGTGTTCCCGGGCCGTGTTCAGATAGCCATCCGCTGTCATCGGGTCACAAATGCAGTAGCACAGGCCATCTTCCACCAACTTCAGCGCAGGCAAAAAGTTACGCAGCTCAAAGCGTTGGTTGAACTCTGCTCTCTGGTCCTCAAAAGCCATCCGCGTGGAAACGCAGTTCGGATGCATCTCCGGCAGTGTTGCCAGTGGTTTGCCGGAGAGGTCTTTGGCTTCAATGATCTCCTTGCGGGCCAGCGGATCATCACTGCGCAGAGCGCAGATACAGTTGAGCAAGAAGTCATGGGTGAACAGCGCCGTATTTGGGGCAGGGGTCTCTGCCAGACCAACGTCATATTGCTGAGAGGCAACCCATTCCTCAATCACGTTGGATCCGCGCATCATCAGCGAGACCTTCACATCCGGCTTGTCCTGCACAAACTCTGAGATCAGCTGCGGCACAAGCACCTGAGAAGACGCAGGCATGAATGCCACATTGAGCCGCCCTTGTTGCAGGGAGCCAATCTCGCGCATGGTTCGTGTTGAGCGAGCAAGACGGTCCAGAATGGCTTCTGCCTCACCCAAAAAGAACTGCGCTTCCGGTTTTCGGATCAGTTTGCCGCGCTGCCGCTCAAACAACTCGATGCCCAGTTCCTGCTCCAGATTGGAGATCAGAGAACTTACCGCAGGTTGCGTTCTGCCAAGGGTACGTGCCGCTTCAGAGATGGAACCGGTGCGCATCACTTCACGAAATGCCTGCAACTGTCGAAAACTCAGGTTCATGTAACTGCCTGTAATTGTGAGGCAATCACATGCCCCATAATTTTTTTCTATACATCAATAGATTAAATCATTTTGATTTTATAGGTCAAAATCGAAATCTTCCCCGGAACAGCACTGCGGACATCTACTTAGGGAGGATTGCTGATGGATCGCTTTATGAGCCTGCTGTTGACGGGGCTGATCTGCCTTGTTGCATTGGGCCAGTTTGTACAGGTGATCACGCGATACTTGCTTGAGATTCCAGTCCTGGGGCTGGAAGAGAGCCTGCTTTACCCAACAATGTGGCTTTACATGGCCGGTGCGGTGAACGCATCGCGCGAAAACAGCCATATCCGCGCCAACGTTCTTGAGATCTTCCTCAAAACACCAAAGCAAGTAGCCGTCCTCGCGCTCATCGGCGAAGCGCTGAGCCTCGTCATCGGCTGCTGGCTCACCTACTGGGCGTGGGACTTCACCAAATATTCCATGCGGGTCTGGAGAGAGAGCCCAACCCTCTACATCCCAACCTTCTACGTGGACGTGGCGTTGATCACCGGCCTTGTGCTGATGATGGTCTTCACCGCAATCCAGCTTGGCCGCCACATCTATCAGGTCGCGACAGGCAACTACCCACCATCAGCCACACACACAACAGAATCCCAACAAGAGGAGCTGGCCTGATATGGTTGAGATTGCACTTCTTTCCGTTGCAGTTCTCGTTATTCTGCTCACTCTTGGCGTGCCGCTACCCTACTGTTTTGGTGCGGGTTTGATGACCATGTACTTCGCTGGTGACGTCATCATGAAGGGCAACATGCTCTGGGGATTCCAGCAGCTTGGCAACCCGGTTCTGCTTGCTATTCCGCTGTTTGTTCTGGCGGGCACGATTATGAGCGTCAGTGGCATCGCCGCCAGTTTGCTCAACTTCGTCAATATCTTCATCGGCCACCTACGCGGCGGTCTGGGCGTTGTGGCAACCGTCAGCTGTGCACTCATCGGTGCAATCTCCGGCTCCGGCCTCACCGGTGTGGCCGCGATTGGTCCACTTCTTATTCCTGAGATGGAAAAGCAGGGCTACCCACGCGCTTACGCCACAGCACTCATCGCCAACGCTTCTCTGCTTGGCCTGCTGATCCCACCAAGCGTGACCATGATCGTTTATGGCTGGGTAACGGACACTTCCATCCTCGCCTGTTTCCTTGCAACGCTTGGTCCGGGCCTATTGATCATGTCCAGCTTCTCCGTTGTGAACCTGCGTCTGGCGCGCAAGTTTGACCTGAAGCTGGAAGACCGCCCACGTGGCAAAGCCTTTGTGCAGGAAGCCAGCCATCGTGGTTTCAAGGCAACCCCGGCGCTGCTGATGCCAGTCATCATCCTTGGCGGCATCTACGGCGGCATCATGACGCCGACTGAGGCAGCAGCTGTAGCAGTGATCTATGCGATTCCCGTTGGTTTCCTCATTTACCGTGGTCTGGATGCCAAAACATTCCTTGGTGCAGGTAAAGAAGCTGCGACTTCCGTTGGCGCGATCATGCTGATGATCTTGTTCTCCATGATCCTATCTCAGATGTTCGTTCTGGAAAGCGTGCCTCAGGAACTGGTGGAAGCGATCTTCTCCATCACTGAAAACAAGATCCTGCTGCTGATCCTCATCAACATCCTGCTCTTCCTTGTGGGCATGGTGGTGAACGACGTGACCGCGATCATCCTGATTGCTCCGCTGCTTCTGCCTCTCATGGAAGCCATCGGCATCAGCCCGATCCAGTTTGCAGCGATCATGGGCGTGAACACAGCTATGGGCGGTGTGACCCCTCCATACGCTTCGATCCTTTATCTGGGCGCACGCATCGGCAAGGTGCCGGTCACTCAGGTGATCCGCCCGGCCATGATCCTGATCCTGTTTGGCTATCTGCCAGTGGTGTTCCTGACCTCCTTCTGGTCAGACCTGTCTCTCTTCATTCCCCGGCTCTTTGGTTACTGACCCCATCACCAGACAAGAGCCCAAAGCGAGCTGTGGGAGCAGCTCCGATAACAGCAACCTCAGTTGCGATTGAAAACAAAACACAGAGGTGAACTATGATTTTGAAGGCATTGAAAACGACCCTTGCGCTGGCAACCATCATTGGTGGTGTAAGTGCAGCATCTGTCGCTCACGCCAAAACGCTGAAGATCAGCCACATCCGTCCGCAGGGTGCGACTGTTGATTTGGAAGTGAAAGACCTTGCTGAAGAGCTGAAAAAAGCAACCAATGGCGATCTGAAGCTGAAGATCTTCGCAGCAAGCGCACTGGGTGACTACACCACTGTGCAGGAGCGCATTTCCGTTGGCGCAATCGACATGGCTGTCCAGCCGGCAGCAACCGCTGTTGAACGCAAAATGCAGATCAGTGCCTTCCCATATGTGGCAGAGAACTGGGAACAGGCGCAGAAGATCTACGGTCCGGGCGGCGCAATCCATGACGCGATGAAAGAGCTTTATGCCAAGCAGGACATCACCATGCTGGCAGCTTATCCGGTGTACTTCGGCGGTATCGCGCTGAACCGTGACGCTGTTGCTCCTGGTGATCCAAATGCAGACAAAGGCATCAAGGTTCGTGTGCCTGGTATCAAAAGCTTCCAGCTGACAGCAGATGCTCTGGGTTACATCAGCTCCCCAATCCCATTCTCAGAAGCCTTCACCGCTGTTCAGACCGGTGTTGTTGATGGCGTCGTGGGCTCCGGTGCTGAAGGCTACTACGCGTCATTCCGTGATGTTGCGAAGACCTACATCCCGGTGAACACGCACTTCGAAGTCTGGTACCTGATCATCAACTCCGAACGTTTTGAAGGTCTTGACGAAAGCTCCCGCAAAGCTCTCGTAGAAGCAGCAAAAGAGTTTGAAGCCAAGCGTTGGGCTAAAGCAGAGTCCGATCAGGGTGCGTTTGAACAGAAACTGGCAGACTACGGCGCAACCATCGTCAATCTCTCTAACGATGAGCTGGCAGCAGCGGCCAAGAAAGTACGCGCAGACGTATGGCCACAGATTCTGAACGACGTTGGCGCTGACTGGGGTCAGTCCATTCTTGAAAAGATCAAGAACTAAGCACTCAGACCGCTAGGTCTCCAATCGGATCAGGCAGTCTCGTTCCCCCACCGGCCCCGACCCCGGTGTCATCGAATTGCCTGATCCGCCCGGTTTTGGAGGCGTTTGCCTCCCAATTGAAATGTGCCAGTAAAAGGCAGGTCCAATGTTTCGCTCACTGCGCAAAACCGAGACCCCGAATGTCTCCATCACCATAAACGGGCAGGCGGTTCAGGTAGCTGAAGGCTCCAGCCTTTGGGCAGCCATGGCGCTTTCCGGCACAACGCAAACCCGGCTGGCCTCCGTCTCCGGCGATCAGCGCTCCGCTTATTGCGCGATGGGCGTGTGCTTCGAGTGCCTTGTTGAGATTGACGGCATCCCCAACCAACAAGCCTGCCTCACCAAGGTTTCTGAAGGAATGGAAGTTCGCAGTCAGCTGCTGACCGAGCAGTCCATTGCTCCACTTAGTTCAGATGAGGGAGCGCAGCATGACTGAGATTTTTGACCTTGCCATCATCGGCGCTGGCCCCGGCGGCATGTCTGCCGCCTTACAGGCCGCAGAGTTTGGCGCCTCCGTTGTGGTTCTGGACCGGAAGGCAACACCCGGCGGCCAGATCTACCGCGATGTCACACAGAGCCCTCTGTTGGATCCATCCGTTCTGGGTGTTGAATACACTGAGGGCGCAGAGCTGGTGAACGCGTTCCTAGAGGCCGACATTGACCGCCACCAGAACTCAGATGTCTGGCACATTGGCGAGAATGGCGAAGTTCTCTATTCGCAAGACAACCAGACTCGCCGCCTTGTCGCCCGCGAACTCATCATCAGCCCCGGCGCTATGGAGCGTCCGTTCCCAATCGAAGGCTGGCATCTTCCCGGTGTGATGACCGCTGGCAGCGCTCAGGTGATGTTGAAATCGGACGGCATGGTGAAAGACGGTGCCATCTTCGCAGGCACAGGTCCGCTGCTGTACCTGATCGTCGCCCAATACCTACGCCTCGGCGTCACCGTTAATGCCGTCGTGGACACAACACCAGCTGGCGGCGCTGGTCGCGCTTTGCAGCATCTGGGCGGTGCGCTGAGCAAACCAGCTTACCTCATCAAGGGCCTGAAGCTCCTTAACGAGATCCGTAAAGCTGGCGTTCCAGTCTTTCGCCACGCATCCGAGCTGAGCGTTCTTGGAGAAAGCAAGGCCGTTGGCCTGCAGTTCAAACAGGACGGTCGCACACACTCCGTCAACGCTGACCACATCTTCCTGCATCAGGGCGTTATTCCCAACCTCAACATGACCCGCGCTCTTGGTATGGACCATCACTGGTCCGAGCAACAGCTCTGCTGGACGCCGACACTTGACGACTGGGGCCAGAGTTCCATCCCTCACATCGCTGTGGTTGGTGACGCCGCTGGCGTTCAGGGTGCTGAGGCAGCTCGGCACGCAGGTCGTCTGGCTGCGCTGCAAGCCATGCACAAACTTGGCAAGGTGAATAAGTCGGATTTGGAGAGCATGAGTGCGGACCATTTGAAGGCGATGAGTTCGTTCAAAACTTTCCGCCGTTTTCTGGACGCATACTACGCGCCTCCAACACAGCAACGCATTCCAACGCAAAATTCGACGTTGGTATGTAGATGCGAGGAACAGACCGTTGGTCAGCTGCGTGCCGGGTTCGAGCAAGGTGCGAAAGATCCCAATGCTCTCAAGGCGTTAACACGCTGCGGCATGGGTCCGTGTCAAGGCCGTCAGTGCGGACATACGGTCAGCGAGCTGCTGGCGGACTGGCAGAGCAAGCCTGTCTCAGAAGTGGGCTACTATCGCCTGCGCTCGCCGCAAAAGCTGCTAAGTATCGAAGAACTCAGTCATTTTCAGGATGTGCAACCTGCACCAAAACCAGCCGAGGTGTCCGCATGAATTTTGATGCAATCATCATCGGCGGCGGAATCCACGGCAGCGCAACAGCCTATCACCTTGCAAACGCTGGCATAAAAGCTCTGGTGCTGGAAAAAGACTACGTTGGCCGCCATGCCTCCGGCGTAAACGCTGGCGGCGTGCGCTTGCTGGGCCGTGACTTTGCAGAAGTCCCCCTCTCCAAAGAGGCTATGACACGCTGGCAAACGCTGGATCAGGAGCTGGATGCCGACACGGGCTTTCGCTGTCGCAGCCTGATCAACATCGCAATCGATGATGCAGACATGAGCAAAATCAGCAGTCGTATCAACCAGCTAGCAGAGCTGGGTTATGATCACGAAGTCCAGATCGACCAGAAGGAACTGCGCGAACGCCTGCCTCATGTGGCCCCCAACTGCGTCGGCGGCGTCGTCTCTGAGCAAGACGGTTATGCCATCCCCTACAAAGCCACCAGTGCGTACCGATTAGCAGCTGAGCGCGCAGGCGCAATCTTTCATGAAGGCGAGATCCGTGCAGTCTCTACGCCAAATCGGCGACAACTGGCAGGTTAAAACCGACACGGCAACCTATGACGCCGGTATTCTGATCAACTGTTCCGGCGCCTGGGCTGACAAAACCGCTGTTCTGATGGGCGACAATGTCCCCCTCTCGCACAGTGCGCCCATGCTGATGATCACCGCCCGCATGCCACACTTTGCGGGGCCGGTAGTTGGAGCGATCTCACGGCAGCTGTCGTTCAAACAGTTTGAGAACGGAACGGTTCTGATCGGCGGCGGGGCCAAGGGTTTTGCAGACCGCGACAACAACCGCACGACACTGGACTACAAGAAACTCGCACTTGCAGCAGAGACGACTAAGACCTTCTTTCCTATCATGAAAAAGGCCGTCATCAATCGCATGTGGGCTGGATTGGAGGCGTATATGCCAGACAATCTGCCGGTGATCGGCGCAGGGGTGAATGCACGCAACGCCTACCATGCTTTCGGGTTTTCTGCGCATGGTTTTCAGCTTGGACCAATTGTGGGGGATGTTCTCACTCAGTTGATCACCACCGGCAAATCCAGCTTTGATCTGAACCCGTTCCGCATTGATCGCTTTGAGCGCAAGGTGCTCTAACTCTTCAATTTTCCAAGACAACAGGAAGTAAACCAATGACCATTGAACGCGTGGGCTCCAACCACCGCATGAGCAAGATCGTCAAGCACAACGGCACCATCTATCTGTGCGGCCAGACCGCTGCAGATAATCCAAGCTGGGACATTACCGAACAGACCCGGCGCTGTTTGGCAAAGGTTGATGCATTGCTGGAACAAGCTGGCAGCGATCGCAACAAGATCCTGTCCACCACCATTTATGTGCGTGATATGAAGGACTTCGCAGCGATGAATGCGGTTTGGGATGCATGGGTTGCTGATGGCGAGAAACCAGCACGCGCCTGTGTGGAAGCGCGCATGGCGCGTCCGGACATTCTGGTTGAGTTCACTGTGGTTGCTGCGCAGTAAGATCAAGCTGAGCCCGTGGTAACTGCGGGCTCTCTACTTCTGAACGAGGCCTTCTACCATCACTTCCCAGGAAGCCAGAAAGCGCCGTTCCACCTCATTATTGGTGCCTTCAAGACGGCTCAGGATCAGAGTTCCTTCAAACAACTCAACGATAGCTTCGACGATATGCGTCGCATTCGCCTTACGGATCACGCCGTTTTCCATCCCCTCGACAATCTGTTCGCTGATACGGCTACGCAGCAGGCCGAAAAACTTCTTCAACACCACGCGTGCGACGTGGTGCTTGTAAAACTCCACCCAGATTGCCGTCAGTTCTGAGTGCGTTCCAAGGTAAATCAGAGTGGTCACACAGATGGAACGGATGCGTTCCAGCACATCGGCATCAGACTCTGTTTCCTCCTTGATTTGCTCAACAATCTCGTCATCGCACATCTGCAGATACTCAGCCAGAATCTCGTCCTTACTGGCAAAGATGGAGCCAATGCTTTGCTGGGAGAGCCCGGTTTCCTTGGCGATATCCTTGAAGGTGGTGTTGAAATAGCCGTTACGCGCGAAACAACACAAAGAACCTTGAAGAATGATCATACGATCATCCTGCAGTGCAGCCGGAATGTCCTCTCTGCTTTGCTGGGGGCCCTTCATAAACGCTCTCCAAAGTCTCGGTCACGACCCTTCTCTGGTCGCAATACGGCTGATTTCGGCGATTAAAGAAGGACGCTAGCATGTAATCATGGCCCCCGCGCCGGATGATCACGGGCAAGGTTGATACGCTTTTTTCCCGTTCACTAAGCTGAAAGCTTCCTTTGATTTGAGTTTGACGAATTTATGCAAGCTTACAAACTTGTAAAGTTGGTGTCCGGCAGCTGAAAAACTGGCGGGCTACTCCTTGGATGTCCCGGCAATAACGCCCCCCAAGGAGATACACTATGAAAACAATCAGTATTTTGATGAGTTCTGTTCTTTTAACCGTTGCTTCAACTGGTTTTGTCGCTGCTGCTAGCACACCTGCCCCGGAGGCCGACCTTCAGATCAATACACCTTTCATTGTTGCCGATGCCCGCTCCGTTCAGGAGGAACACCGCGCTGAAAAAGCGGGATCCTGCAAAGATTACGACGACTCTTCCGAACACGGTGAAGGGCATGATGAACGCAACGAACACGACGACCGTGATGAGCACGATCGCTACGATGATCATGACGAAGATCGCAACCACGACGATTGCGACCGCCACGATGATGAAGTTGAGCGGGAGCACGAACACGAGCGTTCAAGCCGATCCCACGGCTAATACTTCCCGCGGGTAGTCCCCAACACCACCCGAGGAAGTGCGCATCAACGTTTCCAGACGTTGATGCGCTTTCTTGACCAGATCAACCGGTTCGTGCAAACACAACGTACTGCAGTTACTCAGAGTATCTTATGCGCATTCTCTTGCTGGAAGACGACATCGAAATCGGGACATGGGTTGAAGACGGCCTCTCAAAGGCGGGTCATGTGATTGATTGGGTCAAAGACGGCCACGATGCGTTTTTGAATGCAACCACACGCGAGTATGATGTCATCGTTCTGGACCGCATGACACCGGGTCTTGATGGCCTATCGGTTCTGAAAGCGCTGCGCTCCACCAACAACTCTGTCCCTGTCCTGTTTCTCACCGCGCTTGGTTCCGTCGAAGATCGCGTGGAAGGGTTGGATGCTGGCGGAGATGACTACCTGCCCAAACCCTTTGCATTTTCAGAGCTTTTGGCCCGCGTTTCCGCGCTTGGTCGCCGCCCCAGTACCAACTCAGGCGAAACAACAAGCTGCCTTGAAGTGGAGAAGTTCCGACTCAACTTGCTGAAGCAGCAATGCACCCGAGCAGGACAGCCGGTCCCGCTCAATGCAAAAGAGTTTCGTTTGTTTGAAACCTTCATCCGCAACAAAGGCCGTGTGTTGACCAAGAACATGCTGCTGGAGAAGGTTTGGGACATGAACTTCGACCCAACCAGCAGTGTGGTAGAGACGCATATCAGCCGCCTACGCAGCAAAATCGAAAAGCCGTTTGACATTGAACTCATCCGGACTATTCGCGGGGCAGGGTACATACTGGATGATTAAGTCTCTCAAACACCTCTGGCAAATGTCCGCCTTACGTCAGGCCTTTGCGCTGACACTGGTGTTTCTGGGCGTGCTGCTGGCAACAGGTTTGCTGGCAGATGTTTCCATCCGCGCTAACCTCAACCAAACCATCGACAATGAGTTGCTGGACAAGTTTGATCAGATCAAAACTGATCTAGCTCGTGGAGCAACCTATCAGTCTATTGCCGGCTCTTACCAATCAGAATCCGAGCATTTCAGCGTCGATGAATTCATCAGCTTCAAGTCTGACACTGGCAAGATCTATGGCTATCCGATCCCTGACCTATATGGTGAAACCGGCTTCATAAACCTCGCACCCTATTACTTTCACGAGGACGACGAGGATGAGGAGAGCGGGGAGCATGCGGAATCCGAGACCAGCTGGCGAGCTTATGTGGGCCGCGTTTCCGGTGGCACGCTTGTTGTGGGTGCAAGCCTGCGGACACGAAACCAGCTGCTGAACACGCTGCCCTATGCCTTCCTGTTCAGCGGTGGTGTGATGATGCTGATCACACTTGGTGGTGGCCTCTGGTTTGGCTGGCGGGCGCAGCGTCGTCTCTCCAAAATCACGCATGCTCTCGACCAGATCGCAGCTGGTGATCTGACAACCCGGATCGCCCCTCGGGACTGCAAGGATGACCTCGATATCCTCTCTGTGAAGCTGGACGACACCACGCAGCGGCTGGCAACAACTCTGCAGCAGGTCAGAGACCTTTCCGTCAATATTGCGCATGATCTGAAGACACCCCTTACACGGCTCAGAGCTCAACTGGAGCAGACGCAGGAGCAAAACTTGAAGGGTGTCAGCGATGCTGAGGGCGTTGCTGCTGCACTGAAAAAAACGGATGAACTGCTCGAAGTCTTTGATGCATTGCTGCGCATTTCACGCATCCAGTCAGGTGAAAGAAAGAAGCAGTTTAAGCCACTCAAGCTGGATACACTGGCAAATGAAGTTGCTGAGATCTATCAGGCAGTCATTGAGGAAACAGGCCGATCATTCTCTCTGAAGATCAAAGCGGCGGCTACGATCCATGCTGACCGTGTGCTGCTTATTCAAGCCCTTGCAAACCTCATTGAAAATGCTCTCCGCCATACACCTCAGGACGCAAAGGTCACCCTTTTCGTATCGGGCAACACCATGGGCTTGAGGGACAATGGCCCCGGCATTCCGGAGGAGTTCTATCCACGCGTACTTGAGCCGATGTTTCGAATGGAGAAAAGCCGCAGCACACCGGGCGCAGGGCTGGGTCTGGCATTGGTTAAAGCTATCGCGGATTTGCATCAGGCTGAGTTGATCTTATCTGCACCGACTTCAGGCTCCGGCCTCAGTATCGAGTTTGTTTTCGCAAACGAGCAAGCAGGAGCAAACTGACTCAATCACGGTTCAAAATCGAACTGATTGCCAAACAGTTTGCTCAGTGCGTCATGTCATCTTCCACACCAAATATTTTGGAGAGAGGTGTACTCATGAGCAGCAAGATCCTTCTGATTACCGGTGACTTTGGTGAGGACTACGAAGTCATTGTTCCCTTCATGCTGCTGAAAGCCATTGGTTATGAAGTACATGTTGCCTGCCCTAAAAAGCGGGAGGGGGATACCGTTGCCTCCTCCATTCATGACATCAACAAAAACTACCAGACTGTGACCGAGTGGGAAGGGCACCGCATTAACATCAACGTAGCTCTCGACCACCTCAATCCTGCTGATTACATTGCGCTGGTTCTCCCCGGAGGTCGCTCCTGCGAATACTTACGCACCTATCCGATTGTGCGGGAGGTAACTGCGCATTTCATTACAGAAAACAAACCGATCGCATCCATATGTCGAGGTGTTCAGATCCTGCTGTCTACGGGCCTTTTGAAAGGCAAAACCATGACCGGTAACTTCGTCTGCGAGACGGAAGTTCAGATGGCGGGCAACACCTATGAGAAACTGAACTATGAGGGCGTCGTGGTCGATGGCAACATCGTTTACGGCGTGGAATGGCACGGCCTCTGGGCCTGGATGCAGGCATTCATGGAAAAGCTTGGTGTCTCCATCGAACTGCCGCCTAAGGATGGTCGCGTAAGACCCATTCCCGGAGAAGGCTATACCTATAAAAGTCTCGGTTAGAGCACCGGGTAATTGATGCTCTAACCGATTGGTATCACTTAGCTGTTTGCGTCTGGCAACCGGATGGTGAGAGCCGGGTTGCGCGGGAAGAAGTTCATCGGCTGGATATGGATGGTCTTCCACTCCGTAGACATGACTGGCCAGTCTTCCATACGCGGTACATGATGGAAGCCTGCGGTGAACCAGGTGACCACGTCCTTGTTCATCAAGTCGCGATCCTGTTTCACCCATTCTGCCAGACCATCAGAGCCGTCTGAACCCATGGCCAGCTCACCGCCAGCGTAGCGCTCTTTCGGATCGTAAGCCGTGTTCCACACGCTGTACTCGATGTAACGGTTGCGTACGAATGGTGCATCGTTCTCAAAATCAAACGGTGCGTAAGACACACTGCCGTGATGGATCATGTAGCCCGGCTTGTGACCAAGATACCCGTCCACGTTTCCGTTCATCACCATAAAGGCTTTCGGCTTCATGGAGCTGAGGCGGAAGCGGCCTTCCATCTCGCTTTTCACCGGTGTGTTCTTCACTGTCCAAAGTGAGCGGCGCGGGATGTTGACGGGAGGCTCACCACCAACAATCTCCTGAACCATCATTGTGTTTTCTGGCCCATCGACATCAAAGTCGAGGCGGAAATTGAAATAGTGATCATGGAATGGGGCCACGAGATATGGCGCGATCAGTGAACCATATTTCGTATCTTCTGCAGCAGTTGGATCTGTTAGAGTTTTCGAGGCAACACCCTTCACCGCATCAAGACCAGATGCTCCCACTTTCAGGTAGATGGTGCCATCCTGCTTGAAACGATAGTCGATCAGGTAATCATAGTTGCCAACTTCAGAGGCGGTGCGGATGACCAGTTCTGTTTCTGGGCGACCTTCCGCCGGAACGAACTCCGTTTCTGACTGAGCAAACACCTCGAAGTGACGCCATGCCGGGTTTCCGATGTCCCGCTCAAAGATACAGATTGCGTCAGGGATCTCCAATGGCTGGCCCATATCATCATGGATGAGGGCAGGGAGGAAGGTTGCGTAATCCGGGCAATCCACGTTCTTGCGCAGCGGTGTCAGGAACAAGCCAAAGCCATACTCACCGCTGTCCATATAGGTGCGCCAGTACCAGCCTTCTGATGGGTCCATATAAGGCACAAACACCTCAGAAAGGGAGGCCTGATAGAGCACAGAGCGCCAGTTGTTGCCGTCATTGGCTTTCACTTGCGACAGAACGAGGCCCGGACGTTTGTCGACGCGGTAACGCATCTTCCAGATATCCCAGGTGATCTCGCTGCCATCAATGGAGAAGTTCGGGCCACCTTCCTGACGCAGACGCGCCGGATTGGTTTTGGCTCTCAGTGCAGTGCGTTTGGCGACTTCATCTTCGTTATAGCCCCAATCATCCTCAGGCAGTGGAACAGCGCCTTCATCCAGCACATCCAGCACTTTGCGCTCAGAAAGCTCCACAACAGCCACCAGCCCCTCAACCGGTTTGGCATAGAAATTGGAACTGGTTGGGTTCACGTAACAAGGCACCTTCATCAGGCGCTTGCCTTTCTCGGCATCACTGAAGAAGTTGCCTGCCGTTAGCGGAAGGCAGAACACGTCGTCTGGTGTCAGTCCACGCTTGGCGAGACCTGCGACCATGCGCTCATCTCCCAGCGCGATCTCCATGGCTGACATGAAGTCCGCCAGCATGATCATCGGCTGACCTTCCATCGCAGAACTGCTCTCAACAGTACCCTTGGTGATATTCACCACGGCCTGATGAAACTTGTCGTTTTCCTGAAAATGCACCGTTGCTCTGCGATCAAGGCTCCCATCCGTCGCATTGCTCAGTACGGCCTGTTTATGTGGCTCAAGAAGTTCAATCAGCGGGTAAAGAGTTTTGTCGCTGGCAATACTCGCTTCAATCAGCGTCGCGCGAACCGCGTTAAGCTCATCGCCCGTCAAACCATCCAGTGGATGAAGATCAGCAGCATAGGCCGCCGATGTGAGCATCGAAGCGGCGACGAGCCCCCCAATAGTTTTGAAGTCATTGGTTCCCTCCCAGTGAAAGGGGAGATGAACCCTCCAGCGTCTTCTCCCCCAAATTCCGTCCAGTTAAAGCTTAGGCGAGCAACGATCTTTGAGTCTGCGCATCCTGTGCAATTTACTAGGCATATCGTTTCAGAGCTGGCTCCTTCTGCCGGATCTGCTCAGCAAAATTGCGCGGTGACATGCCAACTTGCGCACGGAAGGCACGGTTAAACGTCGACAAATCACGGAAGCCAAACTCAAAGGCGAGCTGTGAAATTCTGAAGTCTTGTCTGGAATGCAAACGGCGGGACAGCTCCCGCTTAAACCGCCCGACACGCACCTTGGCGATCTGCTCATTGCAGCTCAGGCCATGTTCCCGAAAGAGCCGGTAAATACTGCTGCGTGACATGCTGGAAAGCTTGGAGAGCTCATCGATATTGAAGTTCTCTTCCAATGCGTTGTCATGAATGAGCGAGAGGAGGAGCTGCAGCTTGTCGTAGCCTTCCTGCAAGGTGCCCGTGTCTTCCTCCAGAAATGTTGCACTCACCACATCATGGAAAGCTCCTGACAACAAATGTTGTTTCTGGCTTCCGGGCTGGGCCGACAGCAGCATGTTCAGGTGTGCGTTGATCAGCTGACCAGCGCCTGAAGAGGCGGAGACCTTTCGCCCGCAGGCGTAGGTGGAGTTGAACTGTTTGTGCAGCAGATGGCGGGGGATGTGGATGGAGATCTGGTCCGACCCAAGCTCCCGATTAGCGCGGAAGACTGAGGACTTTACCGAGTCAATCAGTGTCATATCACCGGGGCTAGAGAGCAAGGCTGTCTGACCATTTTGCTCCAGCTCGGCTTCGCCGCGTAATTGAAGGATCAGGAAGTAATAAGCCTCTCCATCCTTGCTGATGTCAGAGGGGCCTCTGGTAATCTCTCTGGCATTGTGCGTGACACGAGCGCAATCTACGTCCCCCAGATGCAGCAGCGAGGCATTTCCGGTCACGCTGCCCGTCTCTGTGTTGGTCACAAAGTGGCCGCAGATTTCGGTCAGCCGTGTGTTCCATTCATCCAGCTCAAATCGACAGGATTGATCTGAAGGTATCTGAATACACACTGGCGCCTCCCCTTACCATGGGGAATGCTAGAAAGAATCTAAACAGCAATCAAGCCAGATATATGCATTTTCCTATAAATGACAGAAATAATCGGTTTTAGCGGCGGGCTCATCATCCGGTCAAGCAATCGATCATTTGACTACATACATATGATTTACTTACATATTTTAGTATGCAAATGTGATCTAGAGATCAAGTTTAGCTGCTACCTCGCTTACTTTTAAACGATGCTTAATTGCAATTCCATGCGATAGAAGCCTATCTATTTTGTAGTCACTCACGTCCCAGCGCCCAGTTGTGGGCGTACTCCTTGAAGGACTTGAAGACAGGGCTCTGGTACTTCTCAGTGTTGTAAACGAGAGAGAACTGCCGGGTCATCTTGTGTTGGAGGGGAAGGATCGACAGGCGACCATCCTGAACAGCTGCGCTGACGGAGTGTCTGGAGAGGACGGCCAGTCCAAGTCCTGCAATCACTGCGTTTACAATCGCCGTAGTGCTGTTGAGCTCAAACGCCTCGGTCCAGTCGTTCAGCTTTGATCCGACTTCCGTCAGAAAATACTCACGCGTCCCTGATCCCGGTTCCCTGAGTACCCAATTGTTGCCTTCCAACGCCTCAAGCGCGAGTGGCTTATCAGCATTGGGGCATTGAGAGGGCGCGCAGATAACCACCATCTCGTCAGTCATCCATGGTTCCACTTTCAATCGCTTGTCGCTGATCTTTGCTTCGATGAACCCGAGATCCAACTCAAAATCCAACAGCATTCGGCAGGTTTTGGTGGAGTTGGAAAGGCTCAGGGATTGATGAAGATATCCGGTGTTTTTGCGGAAATCACCGAGCAAGGTCGGCAGCAGATGATTGCCGATCGTGTAACTGGACCCCACACGCAAATTACCGTTGGTTGCATCCTCGCCCTCAAAGATCTGAGAGATCGCTTCTGCCCGGTCCAACAACTCATCAGCCAGAGGCAGCAAACGGCGCCCTTGCTCGTTTAAGATGAGCTGCTTGTTAGCCCTATCGAACATCTTACGCCCCAGCTGCCGCTCTAACTCCGCAAGCGCCATGGAGATGGCAGACTTGGTCAGGAATAGTTTTTCAGCAGCTGCGGTGATTGAGCCTTCCTGAGTAATAGAAACAAACACTTTAAGCTGACGAAGCGTTATATTCATTCCAATGATACGCCTGTAATTGGGATTACATCATAACATGTTCAATTTATCTGAACATCCTATTCAATATATTCAGATTTTCAGGACATATCAAATCAGCTAGGAACTTGAGTTGCATAGTTTTATTTTTCACCCTCAGGTTACTGGCATTTTCCATGAACACTCTTCGCAGCAAACTGGCACACGTTCCGGCCCCGCTTGGTGGTCTCGCGCTTGGCATAGCAAGTCTCGGCTGGTCACTGGAAAATGCAGGCAACTTTGGAGGAGCCCTACAACTCACAGGCGCATTGATTTCCGGTGTTTTGCTGGTGCTGCTGCTTGGCAAGATCACGCTTGCACACACTGCTATTTTTGAGGATCTGAAGCACCCAGTGGTTGGCAGTGTCCTGCCTACAACAGCTATGGCACTGATGATCGTTTCCTATGCCATCGCGCAGTATAGTTTCGCTGTCGGGCAAATGCTTTGGCTACTGGGAATCGCACTCCATCTCACATTCCTGTGTGCCTTCACATATCATCGGGTGAAGAACTTCAACCTTCAGCACATGGTGCCAAGCTGGTTTGTTCCGCCGGTCGGTATCATTGTTGCAGCGGTCTCATTTCCGGGCGGGGTGTTTGAAGGCTTTGCCAATGCGTTGCTTTGGTTCGGTCTGGTTGCTTATGCCATCATGCTACCGATGATGCTCTATCGGTTGATCTTCCATCCGGAAGTGCCGGATGCAGCAAAGCCAACCATTGCTATTCTGGCAGCCCCCGCGAGTCTCTCATTAGCAGGCTACCTGACACTCACCCAAAACCCATCTCCGATCATGGTTGCGGTTTTAGGTGGCATTGCGGTTGCGATGACAGCATTGATTTATCTGTCCTTCCTGCGCTTGTTCCGCCTGCCATTCTCTCCGGGTTTTTCAGCCTTCACATTCCCGCTGGTGATTGGCGCAACAGCCCTTTTCAAAACCGTGACGTGGATGGAAGGCCTTGGGGCGAATGCCAGCCTTGTTGCGCAGATCAGAGCGCTGGCACATATCGAGCTCTATGTGGCCGCAGCCGTCGTTCTTTATGTGAGCTTTAAATACCTGACATTCTTCGCACCGGCCCTGATGCCAGCACGCGTCACCGAGCAGCAGCCCAACTAACTGGACTTGCTGAACATCTTGGTTTTGTCGAACAGGCTCTCGAGCGTGTTCATACGCTCCTTGGTGATCTCCCAGGTAGAAGTCGTCATCGCTTCAATCATGGCTTCCAGAATGAACATGATCACCACCGTGCTATCCCAGGCCGATGGCGCTTCGATGCGGGCGTTGAACACATACTCTGCATTAACCGCTGCTGGTGACGTCCACTGATCTGTAAACACAATCACCACAACGCCCCGTTCGCGGGCCAGATCCACAAAACGCAGGATGTCGTGCTCGTATCGGCGGATATCGAACACAACCACCACATCTCCCTCTTTCATATTCAGAAGGTAATGCGGCCATGTATTGGAGTTGGACGCAATGGCGATCACATCGTCGCGGATCACCTGCAAGTGCGTGAAGAAGTAATCTGAAAGCGCGCGGGTGATACGGCCCCCAACAATGTGGACAGCTCGTTCACGATCTGTGAGCAAACGCACGGCCTGATCAAAGTCCTGCGGGTCAATTTGCTGTAAGGTTTGTTTCAGATTGTCGATGACAGCGTCTGCGAACCTGTTCAGAATATGTGCATCGGGTGCATTTCGGGTCCAGCGCTCCTGTTTGGAGATCGGGTTGGAAATGGTCTCTTCCACCTCTGATCGCAGAGCGGCCTGCAACTCAGAAAATCCTGCAAAACCAATCTTTTGCGCCATTCTGACAACGGTTGGACCAGAAACATTTGCCGATTTTGCAAGCTCTGAAACACTGCCCAGCCCGCTGACTGGATAATTTGCAAGCAGAGAGACAGCCAACTGGCGCTCCGCACGAGTTAACCCATTAAAATATCCGCGTAATTTTTCTGCAACGGTCTGTTCATTTGGGTCTCGCACGTCTCTCACCTGCCTCATGTATGTATATTTGCCTAGTTTTTAGGCTTTGTGAAACGTTCCATTCAGATTAGTCTCTTTCGAAACGTTTCTTTCAGAATCTCTTTTACGAATAAAAAGACTGAAAGTACAAGGAAAAACAAGATGCATCGGGGGGACTGTTCTTGTCTGAAGTCAAAATTGACCAGATAGAATCTGTTGGCAACGACATTGTTGAAACGATCAATACAGGAGGAGCAGCTCCGATTGTGTTGGTCTGCGAACACGCATCTAAGTTTATTCCTGCATACCTTGATGGCCTTGGTCTAAGCGAAGAAGCTGCAAGCAGCCATGCAGCCTGGGATCCGGGAGCTCTGGCAGTCGCCAAACTCCTGTCCACCAGACTGAACGCGCCCCTAGTCGCTCAACGAGTATCGCGCCTCGTTTATGATTGTAACCGCCCACCGGAGGCCCCAAGCGCCATGCCGGAAAAGAGCGAAATCTTTGAGGTGCCGGGCAATGTCTCTTTGAGTGATGAACAGCGTCTGGACCGGGTCAACAAGTATTACCGTCCCTTCCAAGCCGAAGTGAAACAGGTGATTGATGCCAAGCAGGCCTCCGGCCAGTTGCCGGTGATGATCACCATCCACTCGTTCACCCCGGTTTACAACGGCAAGAAACGCGCCGTGGAAGTGGGTGTTCTGCACGACAGCGACACACGCTTTGCTGATGCGCTGCTGAACGCACTGTGCCCGTCAGATCTCTACGACATACAAAGAAACGAACCGTATGGGCCAGAAGACGGGGTTACGCATACCCTTGTTTCTCAGGCACAATCCCGCGGCCTGCTAAACGTTATGATTGAGGTACGCAACGACCTTATCGCTAAACGAGCAGACCAGGAGCAAGTTGCAGAGTTGTTGGGAGAGGCAATTCTGCAAGTCCTGCCACAGTTTAGCGCTGAAACAGCTGTGAGCGGGCAGGGGGCAACAACAAAAGCAAGGGCAGCAGATTAAAATGCCAAGGGGAATAGTTGTTTTCGTCAGATGGGTTGACTGGATCAACAAATATGTTGGCCGGTTTGCCATGTACCTCATCTTCGTGATGCTGGGAGTGCTTTTGTACTCCTCCATCGCCAAGACCTTTTTCGCACCACCACTCTGGACGCTGGAAACAGCGCAGTTCACCATGGCCGCCTACTACCTGCTGGGTGGCGCATATTCCATGCAGATGCAATCCCACGTGCGCATGGATCTGTTTTACGGAAGCTGGTCTCCACGACGGAAGGCCATCATGGATGTGATGACCATCCTGCTTCTGATTTTCTACCTCATCTTCCTCCTTTATGGCGGCCTTTCCTCATTGGAATACGCCATCAAATACAGTGAGGAAAGCTATTCGGCATGGGCGCCTCCGATGGCCCCGATCAAAGCCGTAATGTGTTTTGGAATTTTCTTGATGCTGCTTCAGGCAATCGCGACGTTCTTTAAGGACTTGGCCGCAGCCCTTGGGAGACCTGCGCCATGAGTTATGAACTGATCGCCATTTTGATGTTCTCCAGCATGATGCTGATGCTCCTCACCGGGCAACGCGTTTTTGCTGCAATTGGTTCCGTTGCTGTTATCGCCGCTCTGCTTCTGTGGGGTGATGGCGGCTCCGAAATTGCCTTCTCCGCCAGTATGAAGCTGATGAAGTGGTACCCGCTCCTCACGCTGCCACTGTTCATTTTCATGGGCTATATGCTCTCTGAGTCAGGCATCGCGGAAGATCTTTATAAGATGTTCCATGTCTGGACAGGTGGCCTGCATGGTGGATTGGCCATCGGCACAGTCGGCCTCATGGTGATGATTTCCGCCATGAACGGTCTGTCTGTGGCCGGTATGGCCATCGGTGCAACCATCGCTCTGCCAGAACTGCTGCGACGCGGTTATGACAAGGTGATGGTGACCGGTGTTATTCAGGCTGGTTCTTCACTGGGCATTCTCGTGCCGCCAAGTGTGGTTCTGGTCCTGTACGGCATGATTGCCCGTCAGCCAGTGGGCAAACTGTGGCTCGCTGGTGCTATTCCGGGTCTGCTGCTGGCAGGTCTGTTTATCCTGTACATCGTCATCCGCTGCCGCCTTCAGCCAGAACTGGGTCCAACCCTTTCTGAGGAAGAGCGCAAGGAGATCACATGGGGTGAAAAGATCAGCCTGCTGAAGGCTGGTGTGATCCCGCTGTTCATCTTCTTTGCAATGACAGGCCTGTTCTTAATGGGCGTGACCAGCCTTGTAGAAAGCTCCGCAGTTGGCGCAACGGCTGCAACACTAGCGGCATGGTTCAAAGGACGCCTGTCATTTCGCCTACTTCACATCACCACTGAAAAGACACTGCAGATCAGCTGTATGTTCATGTGGATCATTCTGGCAGCACTGGCCTTTGGCGCTGTATTTGACGGTTTGGGCGCTGTGCGGGCGATTGAGAACTTCTTCGTGGGTGATCTGGGCCTTAGCCCATGGGAGATCCTTCTGCTAATGCAGCTCTCCTACATCGTGATGGGCATGTTCCTGGATGACACCGCCATGCTGGTGATCGTGGCACCGCTTTACGTGCCACTGGTGAAAATCCTCGGCTTCGATCTTGTCTGGTACGGCGTGCTTTACACCATCACCTGTCAGATCGCCTACATGACACCGCCATTCGGCTACAACCTGTTCCTGATGCGCGCCATGGCGCCGCCGGAAATCTCACTGACAGACATCTACAAGTCCATCATTCCATTCGTGGCAATCATGGTGTTTGGCTTGGGTCTGGTGACGGTCTTCCCGCAAATCGCGCTCTGGCTGCCGAACCTTTATTACGCACGCTGACATGAGGAGACCTTACCAGCGTAACCATTGAAGTAATGCAAGAATTCCGGATGGAGACAGATAAAAATCACACCCCTCGCAATAAAAAGTCCACCGGTACTGAGGGATCCAGAAATTCATATTCCAAGGGGAATTGAGTATGACGAATAGACGTGATTTTCTTAAGAAAGCCGGTTTGACAACCGTCGCAGCTGCTGGTGCATCTACCCTTGCAGCACCGGCTGTTCATGCTGCGGGCCGCCCAATCAAGTGGCGCCTTCAGACATACGCAGGTGCAGCGCTTGCACAGCACGTGATCAAGCCATCTATTGATGCCTTCAACAAGGCAGCAAATGGTGAAATGGAGATCGAGCTGTACTATGCTGACCAGCTGGTACCAACTGGTGAACTTTTTCGCGCCATGCAGCGTGGTACCATTGATGCTGTGCAGTCAGATGATGACTCCATTGCAGCACCAGTAGATGTATCTGTTTTCGGTGGCTATTTCCCATTCGCTTCCCGCTACAGCCTCGATGTTCCAGCCCTGTTCAACCACTGGGGCCTGAAAGAGATCTGGGAAGAAGCTTATGGCGAAGTAGAAGGCGTCAAGTGGCTTTCCGCTGGTGCCTGGGATCCTTGTCACTTCGCGACCAAAGACCCGATCCGCAGCCTTGCAGACCTCAAGGGCAAGCGCGTCTTCACCTTCCCAACGGCTGGTAAGTTCCTGACACGCTTCGGCGTTGTTCCGGTCACCCTGCCATGGGAAGACATTGAAGTTGCAATGCAGACCGGCGAACTGGACGGTATTGCATGGTCAGGCATCACCGAGGACTACACTGTAGGCTGGGCTGATGTGACCAACTACTTCCTCACCAACAACATCTCCGGCGCATGGGCTGGTTCTTACTTCGCAAACGAAGAGCGTTGGAACGAACTGCCAGACCACCTGAAGACCCTCTTCAACCTGTGCATGGACAGCTCTCACTACTACCGCCAGCACTGGTACTGGGCAGGTGAAGCGAAGCTACGCACGCAGGGTGAAAAGCTGGAGCTGACCTCTATTCCTGATGAAGAGTGGGCAACTGTGGAAGCAGAAGCACTCAAGTTCTGGGACGAGATTGCAGCCAAGTCCGAGCGCAATGCGCGCGTTGTTAAGATCCTGAAGGAATACAACGCAGCAATGGCCAAAGCCGGACGTCCTTACCGCTACGGTTAAGCTGAGTATCCAAGAAAGGTCAGCCCGGTTTCCGGGCTGGCCAAGCCACACAGTGAGTAAGCAGTGTCGGTGATGCCATGCAGGAGAGGCGAGGGCATCCGCCGCTTTAACAGGGTCCTCGGGGAACAGGTATGTTGCGAGAAGAAACCAAAAAGACACGTAGAACCGGAAAACTGACCCTCGACGAGCTTCGCGAGCTGGTCGATGCCGGTGAGATTGACACAGTGATTGCAGCACAGGTGGACATGCAAGGCCGCTTGATGGGCAAGCGTTTTCAGGCAGAGTTCTTCGTAAACAGTGCCTGGGAAGAGACCCACAGCTGCAACTATCTGCTTGCAACCGATATGGAGATGGCCACTCCGGACGGCTACAAGGCCACAAGCTGGGAAGCAGGCTATGGCGATTACGTCATGAAGCCAGACCTTGCCACCTTGCGCGTAATTCCGTGGCTGGAAGGCACCGCACTTGTTCTGTGTGATGTGCTGGACCACCACACCCACAAAGAGGTTCCGCATTCTCCACGCGCCATTTTGAAACGCCAGGTCGACCGCCTCGAAGGCATGGGCATGACCGCGAACATGGCGACAGAACTGGAGTTCTTCCTCTTTAAAGAAAGTTTTGAAGAAGCCCATTCAAAGGGTTACCGCGGAATGTCTCCGATTTCCGCCTATAACGAAGACTATCATATCTTCCAGACCACCAAGGAAGAGAACGTGATGCGTGCCATCCGCAACGGTCTCAATGGTGCTGACATTCCGGTCGAATGCTCCAAAGGTGAAGCTGATGCCGGTCAGGAAGAGATCAACGTCCGCTATTCCGACGCGCTGACCATGGCTGACCGTCATTCCATCATCAAAAACGGATGTAAAGAGATCGCCTGGCAGCAGGGCCAGAGCGTGAGCTTCATGGCCAAATGGAACTATGATGCAGCTGGCAGCTCTTCTCACGTGCACCAGTCTCTGTGGGGCAAGGATGGCGAGTCGCTGTTCTACGATCCAGCTGGTGAGTATGGCATGTCCAAAATGATGCGCCATTATCTGGCAGGTCTTTTGAAGCACGCTGATGCGATCACCTACTTCCTCGCGCCAAACATCAACTCCTACAAACGCTTTGCAGCTGGCACGTTTGCGCCGACCAAAGCGATCTGGAGCATGGACAACCGCACCGCGGGTTACCGCGTGTGTGGTGATGGCACCAAAGCCGTGCGTGTTGAGTGCCGCGTTGGTGGGGCAGATCTGAACCCATATCTGGCGATGGCCGCTCTTTTGGCTGCTGGCATTGACGGCATCGAGAAGGAAATGGAGCTGGAGCCTGAGTTCAGAGGCGATGCCTATGGCGGTGAAGGTGCGCGCGAAATTCCAACAACCCTGCGCGATGCCGCAGTTGCAATGAAATCCTCCGAAATGCTTCGCGATGCATTTGGTGGCGATGTGGTTGATCACTACGCACATGCCGCCAAGATCGAGCAGGATGAATATGACCGCCGTGTAACTGATTGGGAGGTTGCACGCGGATTTGAACGGGCCTGATGTGAACAGCAATTGCTGTGAATGATGAGTTGACCATGACAAAAACACTAAAATGTATTTCGCCGGTAGATGGTTCTGTGTTTGCAGAACGTCCGGTGGCAAGCCAGAAAGAAGCAGAAGCCGTCATTGCCAGTGCCAAGACTGCGCAGAAAGAGTGGGCAGCACGCCCACTCGAAGAGCGCATCAAGTTGGTGATGGCTGGCGTTGCTAAGATTGGTGAACAGAACGACGAAATCGTTCCGGAACTTGCAAAAATGATGGGCCGTCCGGTTCGTTATGGTGGCGAGTTCGGCGGCTTTAACGAGCGCGCCTCATACATGGCAAAGATCGCGGAAGAAAGCCTGAAGCCGATCATCGCGGAAGAGAGCGACAACTTCGAACGCCGCATCGAGAAGGAGCCTCACGGCGTCATTCTTGTGATCGCACCATGGAACTACCCATACATGACCGCGATCAACACAGTGGCTCCAGCCCTGATCGCCGGTAATGCCGTGATCCTGAAGCATGCAACCCAAACCCTTCTGGTTGGCGAGCGCATGGCCAGTGCCTTTGCCGAGGCAGGTGTTCCAGCTGATGTGTTCCAGAACCTGTTCCTGGATCACGACACCACTTCTCACCTGATCGCAGGTCGCAATTTCGGCTTTGTGAACTTCACCGGCTCCGTCGGTGGTGGCCGCGCAATTGAGACCGCTGCAGCTGGTACTTTCACCGGTCTTGGCCTTGAGCTGGGCGGTAAAGATCCGGGCTATGTCATGGATGATGCAGATGTTGAGGCTGCGGCTGAAACTCTTATCGATGGCGCCATGTTCAATTCTGGCCAGTGCTGCTGTGGTATCGAGCGTATTTACGTGCACTCTTCCAAATACGATGCATTCGTGAAGAAGGCTGTTGAGATCGTTTCCGGTTACAAGCTTGGCAGTCCGCTGGATGAGGAAACCACCATTGGCCCAATGGCACATGTTCTGCTTTGCGGATGTCGTGCGCAAGCAGGTTGCAGATGCGGTTGAGCAGGGCGCGAAGCCAATGATCGACGCTGGCCTCTTCCCTGAAGATGATGGTGGTGCATACCTCGCTCCGCAGATCCTCGTGGACGTAAACCACGACATGGAAGTGATGCGCGAAGAGAGCTTTGGCCCAGTGGTCGGCATCATGAAAGTGGAAAGCGACGAAGAAGCGATCCGCCTGATGAACGACAGCCACTACGGTCTGACAGCCTCTCTTTGGACCCAAGACCCTGCACGGGCAGCGAAAATTGGTGGGCAGATTGAGACAGGCACTGTCTTCATGAACCGCGCTGACTATCTGGATCCAGCACTGTGCTGGACCGGCTGCAAAGACACTGGTCGCGGTGGTGCACTCTCAGAGATCGGTTATCAGAACCTGACCCGTCCAAAATCCTACCATCTCAAAAAGGCATAAGAACAATGACGTTGACTGCAAACTGGAGCTACCCAACAGCAATCCGCTTTGGTGCCGGACGCATTAAGGAACTCACTGAGGCTTGTGCAGCCGCAGGCATCAAAAAGCCTTTGCTTGTAACTGATAAGGGCCTTGCAAATCTGCCAGTTACCGCAAGCACTTTGGACGTGATGGAAGAGGCTGGCCTTGGCCGCGCCATGTTCAGCGAAGTTGACCCAAACCCGACTGAAATCAACCTGGAAGCAGGCGTTGCAGCCTTCAAGGCTGGTGGTCATGATGGCGTTATCGCGTTTGGTGGCGGCTCCGGTCTTGATCTGGGCAAGCTGATCGCATTCATGGCAGGTCAGACCCGTCCGGTGTGGGATTTTGAGGACATTGGCGATTGGTGGACCCGTGCGGATGCGGATGCGATCTATCCGAACATCGCGGTTCCAACAACGGCTGGTACCGGTTCTGAAGTTGGCCGCGCGAGCGTGATCACCAATTCTGAGAGCCACGTAAAGAAGATCATCTTCCATCCAAAGATCCTGCCAAGCGTTGTGATCTGTGATCCGGAGCTGACTGTTGGCATGCCGAAGATGATTACCGTTGGTACAGGCATCGATGCGTTTGTGCATTGTCTGGAAGCCTACAGCTCGCCGTTCTACCATCCGATGTCTCAAGGCATCGCACTGGAAGGCATGCGTCTTGTGAAAGAGAACCTGCCGAAAGTCGTTGAAAATCCTAATGATATCGAAGCACGCGGTCACATGATGAGTGCGGCGGCTATGGGGGCAGTGGCCTTCCAGAAAGGCCTAGGTGGCATTCACGCGCTGGCTCACCCGGTTGGTGCGGTTTACAACACTCACCATGGCCTGACCAATGCTGTGATCATGCCGACTGTATTGAAGTTCAACCGTGGCGCAATTGAAGAGCGCATCGAGAAGCTGGCGGCTTATCTCGATATCGAGGGCGGTTTCGACGGCTTCTTTGATTTTGTTATGAAAATGCGGGCGGACATGGGCGTTCCGGAGACCTTGAGCGAGCTGGGCGTTGGCACCGATAAGGTCGACGTGCTGGCGGAAGAAGCGATCAAGGACCCAAGTGCCGGTGGCAACCCTGTAGAGCTGACGCTGGAGGCCGCGAAAGCTCTGCTCATTGAGGCCATCGGAGAACAGGTTTCCGCCTGATTTCCTGTTGAGCACCAATTGATTAGCCCCGCAGAGTTACACGTTCTGCGGGGCTTTTTTACATCTCAAAGGCTGCGCTTACTCCGGTAGCTCGGTACAACGCATCAGGTAGTCATATGCATCCGGGCTCAACTCAGGGCCAAGAACCCGTTTCAAATCAGCATTGTAGTCGCCGAGCCATTTGATTTCAGCGCGGGTGAGATCAACCATGTTGAGCATCTGCGGCTCAATCGGGATGTAAGAAAGGTTGCGGAACGCGAGGAAACCATCGTCCTCCTCGACAATCTCAAAGAGGTTCTCAATCCGGATACCGTATTGATCTGCAACGTAATATCCCGGTTCAATGGACATCACCATACCAGCGACCAGATCCACCGGATTGTAAGGTTTACCGATGCGTTGTGGTTGCTCGTGGACGGAGAGGAAGTGACCGATGCCGTGGCCGGTGCCGTGATCATAGTCCAGACCCAATTCCCAGAGCGGGCGGCGGGCGAAACCATCGATGTGATGACCTTGTGTGCCTTTCGGAAATCGCAGAGATGCCAGCGCGACAAAGCCTTTGAAAACAGCGGTGTAGGCGCGTTTGAATTCCTCTGAAGTCTCAGTAAACGCGAAGGTACGCGTCGCGTCGGTGGTACCATCCTGATACTGACCGCCGGAATCCAACAGATAAGTGTTCTCTGGCAGGATTGCAGTGTTGGACGCTTCCGTGGCTGCGTAATGGCACATGGCGGCGTTGCCAGCGGCGGCTGAAATACTTCTAAAGCTCGGATATACAAAGTCTTTCTGGCGTTGGCGTTCCATCAGGATACGCTCTTCCGCTTCCAGTTCATGCACCGGATCACCCGCTTCAGCACGCTGCGGGACTTCCCGTTTCAGCCAGGCGGAGAACTCGGTCCACGCGATACCATCTCGTATATGGCAATCACGCAAGCCTTTGAGTTCGCTCTCATTTTTCTTCGCCTTGGTGAGCGTAATTGCTCCCGGTTTCATCACCGGAACACCGCCTGCAGCCTGAACGGCGAGGCGGGTGGCGACAGGGGAGAACATCGGATCGATGAGAACCTGCGTTCCTTTATCCGTCATTTTCTCCAGCGAACTGATGAAGCTGGATGGGTCTGCAGTTTCAACATTCTCCAGTTCATACTCGCTCAAGTCGTTGGAAAGCTTGCGGGAATCCACGAACCAGTTGGCGGAACCATCGTCCTTCAGCAGCAGGAAGGAATGGGGGATTGGGTTGAACTCAACATCATCACCGCGCACATTCAGAAGCCAGGCGATGTTGTCTGGTTGGGTTTCCACCAGCACTTTTGCGCCTGCATCTTTTAGTTGATCAGCGATCTCACGACATTTCTCCAGGCTTGTTTTTCCAGCATTTTCAAGGGAATACGGTGTGATTGGCGAGAGAGGCTTTTCCGGTTGATCAGCCCAGACTGCATCAATGATGTTGCTGGTGGTGGCAACCAGAGCTGCGCCTGCCTCATTGGCTCCACCCGCAAAGCGATCCCACCAGGCAGAGGGGATAAGCATGGGATCAACGCCGATTTGCTGACCGGCCTTCATATTGGCGGAAATCCAATTTTCCAGTGGTTCATCAAAGATATGCTGGTAGGAGAACAGATCACTACTGCATTGGTTGCGCACCTGAACGGTGTAGCGACCGTCAACGAACATAACTGCTTGATCTGCTGTGATAATTGCGAGGCCAGCAGAGCCTGTGAAGCCGGTTGCCCACGCCAGTCGCTCATCATGCGGGGCGCAATATTCCCCCTGATGCTCATCAAACCGGGGGATGATAACTCCGTCCAGCCCCTTGTTCTTCAACTCGGTGCGGATGAGGTTCAAGCGGTCTGTGGTTGTCTCAAACTTCTGATTTTCCAACATTTTCTGCTCGGCTATTTGATGGGATTTATCGCTGATAAAAGAGCTTCGGCATGATGACAAGCCACTCTACCCAGCTCGTCCATTGCCCTCAATCTGGGAATTTCACTCTGGCATCGGCCTGATGCATGGGGACATCTGGCATGGAACGCACAGCCCTTGGGTACATTGAGAGGGCTGGGCAGTTCGCCGGAGATTGACGGGCGAGTATGGCGTTTGTCGGGATCAAGAGAAGGAGCTGCTGCCAGAAGAGCCTTGGAGTAGGGGTGTCTTGGGGCGTTGAAGAGCTGTTCCGAGTCTCCGATCTCAACAATTGATCCCAGATAAATCACCGCAACTCTGTGGGATACATGGCGAACAAGTCTGAGGTCATGGGCCACGAACAGGATCGTCAGGCCCAGCTTTTCCTGCAGCTCCAGCAGCAGGTTCACCACCTGCGCCTGCACGGAAACATCCAGCGCTGACACCAGCTCATCTGCCACAAGCACCTCCGGCTCCACAGACAAAGCGCGTGCAATGGCAATTCGTTGGCGTTGTCCTCCTGAAAACTCGTGGGGGAGCTTATCCGCAGCATCTTGCGGCAGGCGGACCAGATCCAGCAGCTCGGCAATGCGGGTTTCGATCTGCTCAGGAGGGCGCATATTGTGAACGCGCAGGGCTTCGCTCAGCACTTGCCGCACTGTCATGCGAGGATTGAGGGAGGAGTAAGGGTCCTGAAACATCATCTGGACCTTGCGGTTATACTCCCGCAATGCACCGGCATCTTTGGCGGCAACCTCTTGCCCATCATAACGAATGGTGCCTTTGTCAGCCTCATAAAGACGGGCCAGACAGCGCGCTAAAGTGGACTTTCCACAGCCAGATTCTCCAACAATGCCAAGGGTTTCACCCCGTTTCACTTCAAGGCTGACCCCATTGAGGGCTTTGACGATGCGTTTTTCTTTGCGTTGAATTGCGTCGAAGAGGGTTCTTTTGAGCGGAAAGTGTAAATGCAGGCCCTCAACTTCCAGAACCGGAGCTTCATAGGTCATGCCAGCACCTCCTCACGAATGTTTGCCGTGAAATGACAGGCCGACGAAATTCCGTCCCCAAGAACCGCCAGTGGTGGTTTGGTACCAAGGCACACATCCTCCGCTTTCAGGCAGCGCGGTGCAAAGGCGCATCCTTTGGGCAGGGCATCCAGTGCCGGTGGTGTGCCGGGAACAGAGTACAATGGTGTGCGGGGAGGAATGTTTTCCGGTACCGATTTCAGTAAGCCGAGTGTGTAGGGGTGCTGAGGTCGTTTCAGCACATCGCGAACAGAGCCCGTTTCTACCAAGCGACCAGCGTACATCACTGCCACGCGATCACAGGTTTGCGCGACCACGCCTAGATCGTGGGTTACCAGTACAATCGCCATGTTGAGGTTTTTGGCCAGTGAGAGCAGCAACTGCAAGATCTGATCCTGAATGGTCACGTCCAGCGCCGTGGTCGGTTCGTCCGCCAGCAACAGCTCCGGGTTGGACGCCAACGCGATGGCGATCATCACCCGTTGGCGCATGCCGCCGGAAAACTGGTGCGGAAAGTCCTTGAGCCGGGACGCTGCACTTGGAATGCCGACCATGTCCAGCAGCTCAATGGCGCGGGCTGTGCGGGCACGGCGGTCCAGATCTGTGTGGGCCTTCAGGTTCTCCTCAATCTGCAAACCTACTGTGAGCAGCGGGTTGAGAGACGTCATGGGCTCCTGAAAGATCATGGAGATCTGACTGCCACGCACAGATTGCAGCTGCTTGTCCGTGCGGGCCAGAAGATCCTCACCCTTCCAGTAAACACTGCCCTCTACCGTCCCGTAGTCACGGGCAAGGCCGATGATAGAGCGCAGGGTGATGGACTTGCCGGAGCCGCTTTCTCCCACCAGACCAAGCACTTCACCAGCACGCACGTCAAAGGAGATACCATCAACGGCACGCAAAACGCGGCCTTTGCTGTGAAAGGTGGTGGTGAGATCGCGAACCTGTAACAGGCTCTCGTTTTGGTTGGTCATCACGATGCCCCCCGTGGTCTGAGAACATCAGCAAGGCTGTCTCCTACCAGAGAAAACCCGAGCCCTGTCAAAACAATCGCGATCCCCGGCATCAAGCTCATCCACCACGCGGTGGTGATGAAGTTGCGGCCTTCTGCGATCAGTACGCCCCATTCCGCTTGCGGTGGCTGTGCACCAAGGCCGAGATAGCCGAGAGAGGACCCGAGCAGGATGGCGAGCGCCATGTCAGTCATCCAATAGGTGATGAGCGGTGTGGTGGCATTGGGCAGCAGATGGCGGAAAATGATGCGGGTGGAGGAGTAGCCCATCACCTTTCCGGCGGAAGCGTAGTCGCTGGTCATCTGCGTCATGATTTCAGCGCGGGTGAGGCGGGCATAATAGACCCACTGTACCAGCGTCACCGCCACGTACATGTTGGTCAGTCCCGGTCCCAGAACCGCTACAACTGCAATGACCAGCACCAGAAACGGGAAAGTGATGGTCACATCAACCAAACGGCCAAACAGCACATCGGCAATGCCGCCGTGATAGGCGACCAGTGATCCGACGATCACGCCAATCACCATGGCAAAGAAGGTGGCGAAGAACGCGATCTGCATATCCACCTGATAGGCCCAGATGACGCGGGAAAGCGTGTCGCGGCCCAGATTGTCCGTACCAAACGGATGCGCCCAGCTTGGTGGTTGCTGAATGGCCATAAAGTCAAAGGCATTAGGATCATAAGGCGCAAACGCCCATGGGAACACAGCAAGCAGGATGGAAGAGGACAGAATGAAGAAGCCGAGCAGAAAGCCGGGGCGCAGCAGAGCCTTCACCCGAGGGTGGAGCTTTTTCTTCTGCGGTGTGGTGGCTTGAAGGGTATCGAGTTGGGTCATGACAGGCGCAACCTCGGATCAAGCCATGCCTGCACCATATCGGTGAACAGAAACACGAGAGAAACCATAACGGCGAAGGTGAGCGTGAGGCCCTGAATCAGCGGGTAATCGCGGGCGAAGATCGCCTCCAACATCAACCGGCCAAGACCGGGCACCGCAAAGACAGTTTCCGTCACCAACGTACCACTCATCAGGTTGCCGATGGAAAGGCCGAGCAAGGTGACGGTGGAAATGAGCGCGTTGCGCAGAACATGTCGGCCCAGAATGACACTTCGGGTGAGGCCCTTGGAGCGGGCAAACTGCACGTACTCCGCATCCAGCACCTCAATCACCGCTGAGCGCAGGTTCCGCATGATGATGGCAGAGGTGTAAAGGGCAACCGTCAGTGCGGGCAGCATCAGGTGGTGCAAGTGCTGCAGGAAGGTTGTGCCGTAACCACCAACCGGAAACAGGCGCAGGGACGCAGCCAGAAAGGTGAGCAGCAGCAGGCCAATGTAAAACACGGGCGTTGAAAGGCCCACCTGAAAGCCACTGCGGATGGCAATGTCGAGCATGCCGTTCTTATTGAGTGCAGCGACAAAGGCCAGCGGACCGGCAATGAGAATGGAAAGGCAAACCGCATAGATAGTGAGGAACGCGGTGACAGGAATGCGCTCCAGAATAACTTCCAGAACAGGGGCTTTGAGGAGAATGGATGTGCCCATATCTCCGGTCAAAGTGTTCTTTACAAAATAGAGGAACTGCATGGGCAGCGGTTCGTTTAACCCGAGTTTTTGGCGGATGAGTTCCAGCTGAGCTTCGGTGGCTTTGGCATCGGCCATGGCAATGGCCGGATCCCCTGGCAACATACGCACCAGCAGAAAGATAACGACCATCACAAGAAGAAAGGTCGGAATGATCTGCAACAGGCGTGACACCAGATAGGAAAGTGACGACATTCCTGATCCCTAGTAGAGGCTTAACAGTGAGAGCCGAAGCGCCGGAGTAACGGGATTGACGCTTCGGCTTTCCGGATTGCATGGGGCAGGTGGTCTGGTCCTGCCGTGTTTGAACAGACCAGCCCGCCCGGTTCAAATTGCACCCGGCCAACCTGTTGACGCAGGCCGGGTGCACCCAGAGGAGGAGTTATTTTGCAATCCACGCCGAGGAGAACTCGTTGTTCCCCAACGGTGTCTGGAGATAGCCGTTCACGTTGGCAGACAGCGCAACAGCAAATGGCGTTTCATAGAGGAACAGCAGCGGGGCAGCATCGCGGTAGATTTCCTGCATGCGCTTGTACTGCTCGCTGCGCTTTTCCGGATCGATCTCGGTGTTGGAGGCTTCGAACAGGGAGTTGAACTCCGCATTGTTCCAACCAGTACCAACAGCCTTGCGGGTTGGATAATAACCAAGCCAGCCAGCAACCTGTGCCGGATCGTTTACGTCGTTCACCCATCCGTAGGTGTGAACATCAAACTCGCCGGAGCGGTTCTTTGCGCCGCGGGTTGGGTTATCAACCTGCTCCACTTTCACGTTCACGCCAATGGCGCCCCACATCTGCTGAATGGCCGCAAACAGAGTTGCGTCATCAGAAGAGCCAGCAAGGGTGCTCAGAGTGATTTCAGCACCTTCCAGACCAGATGATTTTGCCAGTTCTTTCGCCTTAGCAGGGTCGTATGGATAGAGCGGACCGCCATCATGTGCCAACTGGGTTGTCGATGCCATCAGCGGGGATGTCATGGACTTGCCGGTGCCATGGGTGATCAGCTGAACCAGTGCGCCTTTGTTGGTTGCGTAGTTCAGCGCCTGACGCGCCTCTTTGGTGGCCATTGGGTTTGGTGAGCCATCAGCGCGGGTTTCACGGGCGTTGATCGGCGCGTAGATGATGCGGGTGGATGGGAACAGCTCCATGTTGATCGCAGGATCTGCTTCCAGCTCTGCCACGCGGGAGAATGGCACGAACTCAGCACCGTTCACTTCACCCGCCTGCAGTTTCAGGATGCGAGTCGCATCATCCGGGATGACCACAAAGCTGACTTCATCCAGATATGGCAGCGGCTTACCATCTTCGCCCTGACGCCAGTAATGCGGGTTGGCGGAAAACGTCATGGTGCTGCCGCGGGTACGGTCTTTCAGCGTGAACGGGCCGGAAACCGGTGTGCCAGGCGCGAAAAGGGCAGTCGCTTTTTCCTGATCGTTGGCACCTGGCGCAGCCTCAAACGCGGCCTTGGACACAATCGCGGTGTTGAAGGTTGCCAGAATGGAGATGATGGTCGGGTCTGGGTTCTTCATGGAAAGCGTGACACCATTCTTGGTCTCAGTGATGCTTTCAACAGAGCCCAGCAGGCCGGACCATGGACCGAAATCCGGATTAACGGCGCGTTCCAGTGAGAACTTCACGTCTGCCGCAGTAATCGGGGAACCATCGGAAAACTTGATGCCATCGCGCAGGGTGATGGAGATGGCTTTACCATCCGCAGAAACCTCGTAACCGGACGCCAGACCCGGAACAATGGTTTTGCCATCTGCCTTGGTGCGCAGAAGAGTGTCATAAAGGTTTGTGACCATCCAGATATCTGGGTTACGGTCGGCATACACCGGATCAACCAGATTGGAATCATCATAACGGGCAAAGGTGAGCGTGCCACCACGTTCTACGGCCTGAGCCGAATTGATGGCGAGCATCGACACGCCTGCAAGCGCGGCAATCAATAAAGTCTTCATGATAGTCCCCTCAATTGATACACGCCGGGCCTGCTTATTATTTTATGATGCATGGTGGCGTGCAGGTGGTGGCCTCTCCCAATAATTCCATTAGCCACCGGTGATATATCAGTATTATCTCTGATATATCTCTGTTTGCAAGAGGCAAAACTCATTAAAGAAAAATTTTCATGACAACAAATCTATGCAGAGAGATAGTTTAGAAGTGAAATATTGCTGAAATTACAGTTTCACTGAGAGAAACTTGCGCTGAATATTGCAGTAATTCTTGAGGTGCCTCCGAAATGCTCGGAGCCAAACAATTGATTTATTCTGGAATGAGCGTCTTAAAACGCAAAAACGCGGTGCAGGAATATTTTTCCAACACCGCGTGAAAAATGAACGCCATTCATTAAACAGAGGGAGATTTTCCCTCAGGCATCCTGTTTTGGCTCGGCCTTCTGAAAGGCTTCCAGCTGGTCAGCTTCCTTGACGATGGCATTGATGCGCGTCAGGTGAGAGCGGTCCACGCCCCAGCGATCCGCATTGTAGACCTGCGGGATGAGGCAGATATCAGCCAGCCCCACCTGATCTCCATGACAGAACTTGCCGCTCTGCCCATCGGCCAGCAGCTCTTCAAAGGCATTGAGGCCTTTGGCGATGAACTCACGCATCCAGTTGACTTTGACCTGATCGTCGCCGCCAGACAGTTCCACGATGCGCTGAACCACACCCAGATTACAGACCGGGTGGATGTCCATAGCAATGGCATGGGAAAGCGTGCGCACGCGGGCTCGTTCGCGGGCGGTGGCAGGCATCAGGGCTGGGGATGGGTGCAGCTCATCCAGATACTCTATAATGGCGAGAGACTGAGTCATCATATCGCCGTCCAGATCCAGTGACGGCACAAAGCCTTGCGGGTTGCGCTTGAGGTTGTGCGCGTCCTTCTGCTCGCCCTTGAGCAGATTGACGGTCACCATGTCATAGCTGAGGCCTTTCAGGTTCAGCGCAATACGCACCCGATAGCTCGCAGAAGAGCGCCAGTAATCATATAAAGTAATATTGCTCATCGTATTGGCGCCCCCTCCCAGAGCTCAATTCTCTATCTTACGCGGAACCCTTTGCGAGAACGGTCTCTCACGTTTCAAAGGTTCCGCTTCAGGACCCGTTGGCTGCCTCGGCGCTCATATCCCCAATGAGCGCTTCTGCGTTTTTCTGCACCTTTTCCATCAAGGTCAGAAGAACCGCCTGTTCTTCTGCGGAAAGGTTCTCAGTTAACGCAGCTTCCACATCTCGGACCAACGGAATGACATCATTGAAAACGGCCAGACCTTTTTCGGTCAGACGCAGCACGGACTTGCGGCGATCCTCTCCGTCAATATCGCGGCGCAGGAACTCCTTTTTGCGAAGGGCCTGAACAGCGCGGCTGACATTCACCTTGTCCATACTGGAGCGCTCAACAATCTCTGAAGCAGACAGCGCCTGATTGCGACCCAGGATCGCCATGGTGCGCCACTCAGATACGCTGAGGCCATACCGTTCCCGATAAACACTTGAGACAGCAGTACTAACGGCTGTGCCAAAAACACGGACCTTGTAGGGAAAGAACGACCCAAGCTGGAAGTCTTCCTTATCCATCGTGTTATTCGCAGTCACCATCATCACGTCTCGTTGGTTTAAAATGAAACTATTGCACATAGATACTTGCACAAATATCCTGATAGTATCAATTGCAACTATATGTCAAGACCATCAAACGGCTCACTGATATATATCCCAAAGTAGAATAATCAGCTATTTTTAGCCATTTTGCAGCATTTTAGCCCGCTTTCTTACGCTTAGGGAATTTGTTTTGGCGGAAAATGTTATTGACAAAGTTACAAGTGAAACTATTCTGAGATTAGATAAATTACAGATTGCCTGAGTCTGGGAGGACTTTGCTGCGATCTTCAATTGCCAAGGATGTGTTATGACGAGTTGGATCGAGAGTGCGAATGCAGCGCACTGCCATTTCCCAATCCAGAATCTTCCCTACGGTGTGTTTGCCAAAAACGGTGAAGAGCCACGGTGTGGTGTTGCGATCGGGGACATGGTTGTTGACATGGCTGTGCTGGAATCCGCCGGTCTTCTCAATGCAGGCGGTTCTGCCACTGTCTTCGACAAGCCAGCCCTCAATGACTTCATGGGCCTTGGCAAAGCGTCCTGGGACAGCGTGCGCGATCAGCTGACTGCGCTGCTTTCCAAAGATGGCAATGACGCTCTTTCCGGCAACGATATCCTGAAGGCAAAAGCGCTGGTGCCAATGAGTGCGGCGCAGATGTACCTGCCTTTCGCGGTTTCTGAATACACCGACTTTTACGCTGGCAAGCAGCATGCCATGAACATTGGTACCATCCTGCGCGGCGCTGAGAATGCACTACCACCAAACTGGTTGCATATCCCAATCGGATACAATGGCCGCGCCTCAACGGTCGTTGTATCCGGTACAGATATTAAGCGCCCACTGGGCCAGACCAAAGCACCAACCGCTCAGGTACCATCCTTCAAGGCTTGTGCGCGCCTCGACATTGAGCTGGAAATGGGCGCTGTTGTTGGCACACCAAGCACCATGGGTCAGCCGATCACCGTGCAGGAAGCCGATGACATGATCTTCGGTTACGTTCTGCTTAACGACTGGTCCGCCCGTGACATTCAGGGCTGGGAATATCAGCCACTTGGTCCGTTTCAGGCAAAAGCATTCGCGACTTCCATCAGCCCATGGGTTGTCACAAAAGCCGCGCTGGAATCCTTCCGCACCAGCACACCGGAGCGTGAAAAGGAACTTCTGCCTTACCTCAATGAGCCGGGTCCGATGATCTACGACATTGAGCTGCAGGCCTATATGCAGCCGGAAGGCGCTGACAAAGCGACTTTGCTCTGCCACACCAACTACAACCGCATGTACTACTCTGCGGCGCAGCAGCTGACCCACCATGCCATTGGCGGCTGTAAAATGAACACAGGCGACCTGCTCGGCTCTGGCACCATTTCCGGTGCAGACAAGGCTGAGTTTGGTTCCCTTATGGAACTCACATGGGGTGGCAAAGAGCCAATCACTCTGGACAGCGGTGAAAGCCGTACGTTCATCGAGGATGGTGACACCCTTACGCTGACAGGCTGGGCGCAGGGCGATGGTTTCCGCATCGGCTTCGGCGAATGCACCGGCAAAATTCTGCCAGCTCCAGATTTCAAAGCTTAATTTAGGATAGTGACGATGGCTAAAGCATTTGCATCCAGTGGCGACATGGAAGCCAAAAAGATCTCCTTCACCGAAGTTGGACGCGATCTGTACGCGTTCACCGCTGAAGGTGATCCAAACACCGGCGTTATCATTGGTGATGACAGCGTCATGGTGGTTGATGCGCAGGCAACCCCTGTCATGGCTCAACTCGTGGTTGATAAAATCCGCGAAGTCACTGACAAGCCAATCAAATACGTAACCCTGACCCACTACCACGCTGTGCGCGTGCTGGGCGCTTCCGGTTACGGCGCCTCTGAAATCATTGCCTCTGAAAAGTGTGAGGGCATGATTTACGAGCGCGGTCAGGAAGACTGGGACTCTGAGTACGGACGTTTCCCGCGCCTGTTCTCTGCAGCGGATTCCATTCCGGGGCTTACATGGCCAACCATGACCTTCAAAAATCGCATGACCATCAACATGGGCAAGCGCAAGGTTGAGCTGATGCATCTGGGGCGTGCCCACACCGCTGGCGACATCGTTGCATGGGTTCCAGATGAAGGCGTGATGTTCACCGGTGACATCGTTGAGTACCACTCCGCCTGTTACTGCGGAGACGGTCACTTCAAGGACTGGGGCAACACCCTCGACGCGATCAAAGCCTACAATCCAGATGCAATTGCACCAGGCCGTGGTGATGCGCTTGTGGGCAAAGAGATGGTCAACAAAGCCATTGAGAACACCCGTGACTTTGTTGAGAGCACCTATAAACCAGCCGCCCGCGTGGCAGTACGAGGCGGCACGCTGAAAGAAGCATGGGACGCAGTGCGCGCAGAATGCGATCCGAAATTCGCTGACTACGCAATCTACGAGCATTGTCTGCCATTCAATGTCGCACGCGCTTTTGACGAAGCCCGCGGCATTGAGACCCCCCGTATCTGGACAGCCGAACGCGACCGCGAAATGTGGGCGGCTTTGCAAGGATAAAGTGAGATGAGCTTGAGTGAAGGATTGGCAATATTAGCGTTTGTGAATGTTGTTGTATCAACGATCGTTTGGATGTTGCTGAACTCTTTACTCATGTCGAAGCTACACGAAGATTGGAAGACTTCTGATCGTTCAATCTTCCTATATCCAGCATTGTTAGCCAAATTTTACGGTCTATTCTTAGTTGGAAGGAGACATCGAGATTTACGTAAATACCTCGGAATTTCAATGATCTGGGGATTGGCATCAGTTGTCATTGTGGTGGTCATAATCATGCGTTCACCGGGTGAATGTTCCTACAATGGGGACTCTGAACTGGCCCGCAAAATTGAGGCATTCCGAACAATGGTCTCTGATAGCAAATGCGTTGATCTCTCAAAAAACTCCACAACACAGTCCAACTCCCCCTCAACTTTGAGGGAGCGTCGCTAAATAGCTGTTTCTAAGACGAAACTGGGAGGTTTTGACTTGAAAAAGATTTTCGAAGTTCCGCTATATCCATATGTCCGGTCACCGGATCAGGATGCGGAAAAGGCAGTGCGCCATAAGGTTGTTGTGGTGGGAGCGGGCCCGATTGGTCTGGCCGCAGCAATCGAACTGGCCATGCAGGACATTGAAGTTGTTGTTGTCGATGACAACGACAAAGTGAGCTGGGGTTCTCGCGCGGTTTGTTATGCAAAGCGCCCGCTGGAAATCCTCGACCGCATTGGCTGCGGTGATCAGTTTGTCGACAAAGGCGTTCAGTGGAACGTGGGCAAGGTGTTCTTCGATGAGCGTCAGGTCTATCAGTTCGACCTGTTGCCAGAAGACGGCCACAAGCGTCCTGCTTTCATCAACCTGCAACAGTATTACTTTGAAGAGTATCTGGTTGACCGGGTTAAAGAGCTTCAGGCACAGGGCAAGCCAATTGAAATCCGCGGCAACAATAAAGTTGTTTCCGTTGATCAGGGCAGTGACTTTGCAACTGTTGAGCTGGAAACACCGGAAGGCAACTACTCCGTTGAAGCGGACTGGGTGATCGCTTGTGACGGTGCAGCCTCTCCAATCCGTGCCATGATGGGTCTGGACTTTGTAGGCCGCATCTTTGAAGACAATTTCCTGATCGCCGATGTGGTTATGGAAGCAGACTTCCCGACAGAGCGCTGGTTCTGGTTTGATCCGCCATTCAACCGCGGTCAGTCCGCTCTTCTTCATAAGCAGCCAGACAATGTGTGGCGCATCGACCTTCAGCTGGGCTGGGATGTCGACAAGGAAGAAGAGAAGAAGCCAGAAAACGTTATTCCACGCCTGAAAGCTATGCTGGGTGAGGATGTAAACTTCGAGCTTGAGTGGGTTTCCATCTACACCTTCCAGTGCCGCCGTATGGAACAGTTCCGCAAAGGCCGCGTGATCTTTGCTGGCGATAGTGCCCACCAGGTGTCTCCGTTTGGTGCCCGTGGTGCAAACTCCGGCCTGCAGGACACAGACAACCTGATCTGGAAGCTGAAACTGGTAATGGACGGCACGGCCCCAATGAGCCTGCTGGACACCTATGATGAAGAGCGCATTTATGCAGCGGATGAGAACATTTTAAACTCTTCCCGCTCTACCGACTTCATCACACCAAAATCTGCGATCAGCCGCGTGTTCCGCGATGCTGTTCTGGATCTTTCCGAGGCTGCTGAATTTGCGCGTCCACTGGTGAACTCCGGTCGTCTGTCCGTACCGGCCACCTACGATGGATCTTCGCTGAACAGCGATGACTGTGCTGGCATGCCAGTGCGCTCCCGTCCGGGTTCTCCGGCAGCGGATGCACCAACGGCAAATGGCTGGTTGCTGGATCAGCTCGGCAACAAATTCCAGTTGCTGGCAATCAACGCGGATGTGCCGGACACTGTAGACGTTGGCGGCATCACCATCTCAGCGCTGCGTGTGAACGCGACAGATGAGATCAGGGATCGTTATCTGGGAGATAAGTCTTCCGCCGTTTATCTGATGCGCCCGGACCAGCACGTGGCTGCCCGTTGGGAAACCTATGACGGTGCAAACGTTGCGCAGGCTCTGAACCGCGCTATCGGCATTTTTGAGCAGGAGGCCGCACAATGAGCCATCTGAATACAAAAGCAAACATCGCCAAACCGGACGAGTTTTATCACGATCTTCTGGTTCTGCATGAAGGACGCTCTGAGAAGGAAAGCGAAGCGCTCAACGCCAAGCTGGTCCTCATCCTCGCCAATCACATTGGTGATGCAGATGTTCTTCGCGAAGCAATGGACCTGGCTGCCAACACACAGGGAGGAGGCGAGGCTTAATCGCCTCGGTTAGAGTCTTATGAAAATTGAGCAAATTCACCACGTTGCTTACCGCTGTAAAGACGCAAAAGAGACTGTTGAGTGGTACACCAAAAACCTCAACATGGACTTTGTGCTGGCGATTGCAGAGGACAAGGTTCCTTCCACGCACGAGCCTGATCCGTACATGCACCTGTTCCTTGATGCAGGTAACGGCAACGTGCTGGCGTTCTTTGAACTGCCAACCAAACCGGAAATGGGCCGCGACGAAAACACTCCAATCTGGGTGCAGCACATTGCATTCAAGGTGAAGGATCGCGAAACCCTGATCGCTTTCAAGGAAAAGCTGGAAGCAAACGGCATCGACGTGCTGGGCGTGACCGATCACTCCATCTTCCATTCCATCTACTTCTTCGATCCAAACGGACACCGCATCGAGCTGGCTTGTCCGGATCCAGCAGAAGAAGAGAAGCTGAAGCGTCTCGATGCTGTGAAGTGGGAAATGCTGGAAGAGTGGAGCCGCACCAAGAAAGCGCCAAAACACGCTGACTGGCTGCACGCAAAAGAACTCGGCAAAGTCTAGTTTTTAAAGACGACCTGCCAGAGGGGCGGGGACTGGGAGGTTCCCGTTCTTCATCTGACAAATTGATTTTATTGGCATCTTAAGGGAGGGAGCCATGGAATTCTTGAAGACGAAAGTTGCTCGCCGCACGCTGCTTGGCATGGCAACAGCTGCCATGTTGGCGCCAACTGCATTTGCAACTGCTGCATACGCTGAAACAAAGCTGGTTCTTTCCAGCTGGCTGCCACCACGCCACCCGATTGTGGTCAACGCAATCAAGCCGTGGGCGAAAGAAGTTAAAAAAGTTACTAATGGCCGCGTGTCCGTGCGCGTTCTGGCCAAGCCAGCCGGCGCACCACCAGCACACTTTGACATGGCTGCTGATGGTGTTGTCGACATCACCTACGGCCTGCACTCCTTCACCAAGGACAACCGCTTCCAGCGTTCCCGTATCGGTCAGTTCTCCTTCCTGGGTGATGACGCTGTTTCCGGTTCCAAAGCATTCTGGGATGTTTACGCAAACGATCTGGATGCACAGGCTGAGCACAAAGGCACCAAGGTTCTTGGTCTCTTCGTTCATGGCCCGGGCGTGTTCCATAACAACGTGCGCAAGCTGAACACACCAGCTGACATCGAAGGCCTGAAGATCCGTGTACCGGGCGGTTACATTGCTGATCTGGCAAGCGATCTGGGCGCGTCTCCGCTGTTCATGCCATCCGGCGAAGTGTACGAGACCTTGTCTCGCGGCATCATCGACGGCGTGACCTTCACCTATGAAGCTCTGACGGCGTTCAAACTGCTGGATCACGTGAAGTACTCCATGCGCGTTCCAGGCGGCATCTACAACACCACATGGTTCCTCGTCATGAACGAAGGCAAATGGGGTGAGATCTCCGCTGAAGATCAGGCCGCAATCATGGCGATCTCCGGCGATGCATTTGCTGAGCGCGTTGGTAAGGCATGGAACGGTGCTGACGAGAAAGCAATCGAGCGCATCAACAAAGCTGGCATCGAAATCTATGATGCATCTCCTGAAATGGTTGCGGCCATCAAGGAAAAAGCAGCTGCCTATGAGACCGAATGGGCAAAAGCAGTTGCAGAAGACGGCTTTGACGGCGCTGCTGCTCTCGACAAGTTCCGTAAATCTACAGGCGTAGAAAATTGATCGGGTCTAACAACAGGTCCGGGGGCGCATCGCGGGTGCGCTCCCTCGCCAACCTCATAGAGCTTGGCCTTGGAATATGTTGCGCGTTACTCCTCGCGGGTCTGACTGGCCTTACAGTCGTTGATGTGGTTGGCCGTTACTGGTTCAACGCCCCTGTTCGCGGTGCTTTCGAAATCACCCAGCTGATGCTTGGCGCTCTGGTTTTCGCAGCTCTGCCGCTGACAACCTCTCGTAAAGAACATGTTGAAGTGGACATGATCTACGGCATGGTTCCACCCGTCATGCAATCAGTGATGAAGGGCATAGCCTGGTCGGTTTCCACCGTCACTCTTGTGATCCTCTCCTGGCGACTGGCAGCTCACGCTGAACGCCTGATGGAAGATGGCGCTGTAACCAATGCTCTGGACATTCCATTGGCACCCCTTTCCTGGATCGCTGCTGTCTCTGCGCTGCTGAGCGCCTGTTACACCTTCGTATTCTTCAAAAAAGCATTCCGCAGAGGTTTTTAAAGTCATGTTTGAGTCCCTTCTCGGCTTTGCAGCTCTGCTCGTCCTCATTTTCCTGCGCGTGCCAATTGCGTTCGCCATGATCTTTGTCGGCGCCATCGGCTTTGCCTGGATGCGCGGGTGGTCCGCCACATGGTCCGTTGTCAGCACCGTTGGTTTTGAAACCAGCCTGTCTTACTCGCTTTCCGTTGTTCCGCTGTTCATCCTTATGGGTAACCTGCTCACCATTTCCGGTGTCAGTCACGGCCTTTATGCTGCTGCAAACCGCCTGCTGGGCGGCGCGCGCGGAGGCCTTGCGATGGCATCAGTTGTGGCGTGTGGTGGGTTTTCTGCGGTTTGTGGATCGTCTTTGGCAACAGCGGCCACCATGTCCAAAGTAGCCATGCCATCCATGCGCAAATACGGCTACGCGGACAGCCTTGCCTCCGGTTCCATCGCAGCAGGCGGCACCCTTGGCATTTTGATCCCGCCATCTGTGGTAATGATCATCTATGGCCTGCTGACAGAATCCGACATCGGCAAGCTGTTCATCGCGGGTGTTATTCCGGGCATTCTGGGACTCTTGCTCTATATCGGCGCCATCTACGTCGCCACGCTACTCAACCCGTCTCTCGCTCCCAAGGCTGAAGGTGTTGAACCGTTCAGCAAAAAGGAACAGCTTGGCGTCTTCGCCGTGCTTGGCCTGTTTGCTGTGATCATGGTGGGTATTTACGGTGGCTTCTTCACCCCGACTGAAGCAGCGGGCATCGGCGCTGGGACGTCCTTCCTGATCGCACTGCTCATGGGCGGCATGACCATAAAAAACCTCTACCACGCCATGCTGGAAAGCGCGCGCACCACGGCCATGATCTTCATGATCATTATCGGCGCGGAAGTGTTCTCCAACTTCGTCAACTTTGCAGGCCTGCCGGATACACTGGCAGAATGGGTGCTGGACCTTGAGCTGAACGCCTACATGGTGATCCTCGGTATTGTACTCATCTACATCGTGCTGGGCTGTGTGCTGGAAAGCCTCTCCATGATCCTTCTGACCGTGCCGGTGTTCTACCCGCTCATCCTTGAGCTGGACTTCGGCCACGAAATGCTGGCGGATCCGGAAGCTGTTCTGATCTGGTTTGCTGTGATCGTTGTGGTGGTGACGGAGATCAGTCTGATTTCACCTCCTGTCGGCCTCAACGTGTTCGTCCTGCGCAACGTGCTGCAGGATGTCAAGCTCTCCACCATCTTCAAGGGCGTGTTCCCGTTCTGGGTTTCCGACCTTGTCCGCCTCGCGCTGCTGATCGCGGTCCCCGGCTTCTCACTCTGGCTTGTTGGAGCCATGTAGATCTGAGGGATCTTTGATCATCACAAAGGGGAGGGCATCAGCTCTCCCTTTTTGCTTTGGGGGCTTAGCGGTTCAAAGAATTTCATCGAACCACTTCACTCATCTCGCATCCTAACAATCCCAAGAACGGGCAATTAACCCGCAAGGCCCATAGTACCCGCAACCATAATAAGGCTGAGGGTTTCATGGCTCCTAACATCGCCATTATCGGGGCTGGCCCAACCGGGCTCACAGCAGCGATTGAACTCAAGCGTCGCGGTATCATTCCATCTTTGTTTGAAGCGCGGAACTGTCTGGGCGGACAGTGGGCCTATGAGGTCCTCACCGACGAGCCGGTTGACGTTCGCGATCCGCAGAGCCAGAACGTATATTCCGCCATGTACCCCAAACTGCGCGCCAACCTGCCCAAACGCGCCATGCAGATCAGCGACTATAAACTGCCGGAAGAGCTGGAGCTGTTTCCGGGCCGCGTTCAGGTGCTGGACTATATCGACGCCACCGCCAGAGCCGCTGGCATCTCAAACCTCATTGAGTTCAACACACCGGTACAACACGTTGAAAAAGCGGGCGATGGCTGGCGTGTGACCACAGAAGGCACCCAACGGATCTTCACCCATGTGATCGTGGCGACGGGCAAGGACAGTTATCCGAACATCGCTAAGATTGATGGACTAGAGAGTTTTGATGGCTCCGTCACCCACTCCCAGTCTTACCGCCTGCCGAACCTTTATGAGGGCAAGCGCGTTGCCTTGATCGGCGCCTGCGTTTCCTCCGAAGACATTTCCTTGGACCTGAGCCCGCATGCCGAACAGGTCTACATCTGCGGCACGTTTCCTCCCAACGGACACAAGTGCTATGTGCGCGATGGTCTTTATGGGCAGAGCCTCAACATCAGCCAGCATGACCGACCCGCACGCGTGGAAGGCAAGAACGTCTACCTGCAAAACGGTGAAGTGCTGTACGACGTCGATGCGATCATCCTGTGCACCGGCTACATCTACGACTTCCCGTTTCTGAAAGGCTCCCTGAACGATATTGAGCTGAGCGGTTGCTCCATCGGCCCGCTTTATCTCAACATGTTCTATCCATCCGACCCAACACTCATTTTCCTCGGTTTGCCACGCTTTACGGTGCACTTTGCCAGCATCCAATTACAAAGCGTCTACTGCGCTAAAATTCTGAGCGGTGAGTTGGATCTGCCTCCGATTGAGGAGATCAAAGCGGAAGTCGCCAATGGCGGCTGTGTGCTGCAAAAAGATCCGGCCAATCTGGAGGAATACCACAACAGCGTGTTCGAGTGTTTTGCGCGCCTGAGTGATATGACCGGCGAGCCTCATCTGGATTGGAAAGGCTTTCTGAACACGCTGAACGACCATAAGCGTCACTATCAGCAGGACTACCGCCAGTATCCTTTCACGTATGACCTGAAAGAGTAGTGCTCACCTTTCTGAATTTCTCCCCTTGCCTTTATGCGATTCATATACGATATGTATATTAAACGTATAAGGAGACTTTCCATGGGCATTGTCAAAATCTCTGATGATCTGCACGAGGAAATCAGAAAAGCGAGCACCGTCATGTCTCGCTCCATCAACGCTCAGGCGGAGTTCTGGATCAAAATGGGCATGCTCGCCGAGCTGAACCCAACCCTGACCTACTCCGAGCTGGTACAACAGCAACTGAAAGCCTGCAAACTCGCCCCGCCTGAGGTGATTGAGACATGAGTGCGATCATCATCAAAAACGCCGATGAAATCGCCCTGATGCGCCAATCCGGCAAGTTGCTGGCTCAGGTCTTCAAGATGCTGGAAGATGTTGTGAAGCCCGGTGTTTCCACGCTGGAGATAAACGATCGCGTTGAGGACTACATCGTCAACGAACTGCAAGCCCGCCCGGCCAGCAAAGGCCAGTACGGCTACAAGTTCGCGCTCAACTCTTCCATCAACGAAGTGGTCTGCCATGGTATCCCAGATAAGAACCGTAAGCTGAAAGCCTCAGATATCATCAACGTTGATATCACGCTGGAAAAGGATGGTTTCATCGCAGATTCCAGCAGTACCTTCGTGATGCCCGGCGCCTCTCGTAAAACGCAGAAGCTGGTCAAGACCACCTACAAAGCCATGTGGGCTGGCATCAAAGAAGTGCGTCCGGGGGCAAGACTGGGGGATGTGGGCGCCGCCATTCAGCAGACCGCAGAAAACGCGGGTTACTCCGTGGTGCGTGACTACTGCGGCCACGGCATTGGCCGTGACATGCACGAAGGCCCGTCCGTCATGCACTTCGGCAAACGCGGCACCGGAACCCTGCTGAAGGAAGGTATGACCTTCACAATTGAGCCAATGGTCAACGCAGGTACCGAACTCACCGTGACCAAAGAAGACGGCTGGACCGTAGAAACCCTCGATCGCCAACTCTCTGCCCAATGGGAACACACCGTGCTGGTCACAGCCGACGGATTCGAGGTGCTGACATTACGGGAAGGGGAGAAGGTTCCGGGGTAAGTGGCAAGTTCTGCCGTTTCGTTTTCATGCAAAAGCCGCAAACCTTCGCAAGTCTGCGGCCTTACTTCGATGTTTCTAAGGACCCAGGCTTATGCAGGCTCTGGTTCTGCTTTCGCTCTTTGCGTCGCGTGAAGAGTGCGGCGTTTGTACTGCTGCCAATCTTCAGCATAATCACAATCCAGATACTCCTCGAAGTACGGACCACCATAGGTGTAATGGATCAATGCTGCCTCAGGATCATATGCATAGTCTTCAACCAAGTGGTTCCATGTGAGTGGAAGCGAACCAATCAGGTTGTCGTTCTCCAACCACTTAAACTGGTGTAACTCCAAGCCAGAGCGTGTGTTCACATATTCAGGTGTAAGCGCTTTACACTTGGCATTGTTGAACATCATCACGCTCGACCAGTTTTTCTTCTCATATTTCGACTGGACGTTATTGAGGAACTTGGTGTCACTCACCGGAGTATAATCATGCTTACAGCACATGACTGCATAGTCGTCATCACGCATATTCCAAAGTTCAGCGATGTCACGACGCACGATCATGTCGCAATCCATAAAGATGGACCAACCTTCATAGTTCGAAAGATACGGTGCAAGGAAACGACTGAAAGAAAACTCAGTCGATTGAAGCGGATGTTTCTCGCGTTTAAAAATGCCGCGAACATTGTCCAATGCAATAGGTGTAATCGAAAGAGGGAGCGATGAGTTCTCGATAATGCTCTGAACAAGGACATGATAAGCAATGATTTCGTTTGTATCGTAACCAATGAATATGCGAACACTCTCTGACATTGTGAGAACCACCGTTTTACTGAGAAAAGAAATTTCACAAACCCGATGGCGCAATTTGTATAGAAAAAATCGGACTAATAAATCCGTGAGATTCTGTTGTATGTATTTGTCGTGTGACTTGTATTAGGGCAATGATTTATTTGAATAATTCCAAATTTCTCTAGTTTCCTTATTTGATTAAGAAATCTCTTTTTCATTGCAGCTATACACGTATACTCCAAGCAGTTCATCAACCACCTGACGGCGCGAGATGTCCTCTCTTCTTAACGTATCACACTACCTTTTCTAATGCCGATACCGTTCCTCAGCTTCGTAATAGGCATCGAAACCAACGGCTTTTTGTAGGTCTTCGAAGGTCATGGCTGGGTCGGGGAAGATGCCTTGCTTCATTTGGGCCAGAGCGTCTTGTTGAGCTTTGATCATGGCCATGAGGCCGGTGAAGGGGTAGGTGGAGATGGCGTAGCCCAGCTCTTGCAGTTCAGCTGGTTGAAGGAAGGGGGTTAGGCCGCCTTCCAGCATATTTGCCATTTTGGGGCCTTCTACCTCATCACAATAGCGCTTCATTTCTTCAACGGTTCGCGGTGCTTCCACGAAGGTCATGTCCGCGCCGATATTGCGGAAGGTTTTGGCGCGCGCAATGGCCTCATCCAGACCATGTTCAGCACGGGCATCTGTGCGAGCAAGGATGAGGATATCAGCGCCTTCGTTTTTGGCGTCAACCGCAGCACGGATGCGCATGAACGCCTCATCCCGCTCCACCACGTGCTTGCCCTTTGTGTGACCGCAGCGTTTGGGCGCAACCTGATCTTCAATCATCACGCAGGCCATACCCGCACTGGCATAGCCTTTGACCGTGCGTTTGACGTTGAGCGCGTTGCCGTAACCCGTATCCCCATCCCCAATCACCGGAATGCTGGTTGCAGAGGCGATGTTGCGAGCCTGATCAACCATCTCAGCGTAGGAGATGAGGCCAGCATCTGGCTGCCCAAGGCGGGAGGCAGAAACACCAAAACCGCTCATGAAAGCGAGAGGAAAGCCTGCCTGCTCAATCAAGCGGGCGGAAAGGGCATTCCAGCAGCAAGGGGTTACATTCAATTCGCCGCTCTCAAACAGCGCCTTGAGTACCTGTGCTTTTGACATGGTTGAGCTCCCCAGTTCCTAGGTGTTGTAAGGGATATACAGGGCAAGCCCTTGCCAAAAGTAAAGCAAGGCCGCTGTTGCCAGCATCATCAGCGCAAACGGCCACGCCCCTTTGGCGACCTCTGACAGTTTTGCGCCCCCAACGGCTTGAATGATAAAGAGGTTCATTCCCACGGGCGGCGTGATCAGTGCAGTTTCAATCAGCACCACAAAAAAGATACCGAACCAGATCGGATCGATGAACATGCCTTCCAGAGCCGGGAACAATACGGGCACCATAATCAGCAACATGCTGAGGGACTCCAGGAAGAATCCCACAATCAGCAGCACCAGACCAACGGCAAGAATGAACATGCCCGGCTCAGAAATGTTGGAGGTGAGCAGCGTGGAGATATCTTGCGGCAGACGGTAGAGCGTGATTGCGTAGGAGAAGACCTTAGCCCCTGCAATGATGAGGAACACCATGGTTGTGGTCTTCATGGACTTGTAGGTGGCTTCCTTCATCTTCTCCAAGTTCATCCGCCCCATGGCGAACGTGATGATGAGCGCCATAACAAAGCCAATGCCTGCACTTTCAGAAGGAGTGGCGATGCCCATATAGATGGAACCGATGATGGACGCAGCGAGCAACAGGGTTGGCAGTGCCATGAATGTTGCCCGTCGGCGTTCCTCCCAACTCGCCTTTTCAACCCGCTCATAGTTGCTGTTAAAGCGGGAGTAAAGCATGCCATAGACGATGAAAACGCTGGCAAGGAACAGGCCCGGCCCGATGCCTGCAAGGAAAAGTTTCGGGATCGAGGTTTCTGTCACGATGCCATAGAGGATCAACGGGATAGACGGCGGAATGAGGATACCCAGCGTACCGCCAGCGGCCAGCATGCCCAGCACAAACGGGCGTTCATAACCACGAGAAGTCATCTCTGGGATCGCCACGGTTGCGATGGTCGCCGCGGTGGCAACGGAAGAGCCGGAAACAGCGGAAAACAGGCCGCAGGACAGGATGGTCGCTACGCCAAGACCACCCGGCCAATGCCCGACCCAGCTTTGCACGGCCGCAAACAGATCTTTGCCCACACCGCCTTTCAGCAGCACGTTGGACATGAGCAGGAACATGGGTACGGCCAGCAGCTCAAAACTGTCCATGGAGCCGTAAAGGCGTTGCGGCACGGCGTTGAGCGGCAGCGGGAAATACCAGAGCAGGAATACTCCGAGCGAGCCAAGCGCAAACGCAACAGGAACGCGGAAAACCAAAAGCAGCAGCAGGGCTGCAAGAATGAGAAATGCAGTCATCTTTCGCCCCTAAATCTCGTGTTCCAGTGTGTCATCTGCAGGCACGCCATCGCGCCAGATCTTCACCGCTTCGGCCATGGCTTGCAGGCCGAGCAAGGCGAAGCCAACCCAGACGGAGGCATGGGTGAACCACTTGGGCAGCGCGAGGTAAGTGTCCGTGGTGTGGCCGCGCAGCAGAGACTTGTACCAGAGGCCGTAGCCATACCAGACAGCCGTGATGCAGAAGATCAGGATCACCAGAATAGAGAAGGTCTCAACCACCTTGCGCACCAGCGTATCCGGACGACGGAAAGCCACATCAATCACGATCATCTCGCGGTGTTTGAGCGCAAAGGCTCCCGCCAGATAAGCTCCCCAGATCTGACCGATACGGGAGACTTCATCCACCCAAACGGTCGGGCTGTTGAAGACATATCGCGCGACGACTTCGTAACAGATGAAAAAACCAATTGCGAAAAACACCCAGGCAGCAAATTTGCCGGTGAGTTCGGAGATGTAATCTATGAGCTTAATCACGGCTGGGCACCAAACGGATTTGCCGGAGAGCTGAACTGCACGGGTTGGAATGATCTCTGTGTGCAGCCGTCTCCCTCAAATAAAAGGGGATCCAACAGATTGGATGGCAGAAAAGGAGCCAAACGGCTCCCTCTCCAGATTTAAGATGATAAAGGCAGGAGAGCCTTACATGCCCTTGGCAGCGTCAATTGCCTGCTGTGCAACAGGGCCTGCTGCTTCCACAAAGCGGTCCTGAACAGAAGCGGTTGCTTCCACCCATTTGGCGCGCTCTTCATCGCTCAGGCGGATCACGTTGATCTTGTCTGCAACGCTTTCAACCAAGGCATCTTCGCCAGAGTACACCTCTTCACGCAGCTGCTTTTCAACAACGGCGGCAGCGTCCAGAATGATCTTCTGGTTCTCTTCAGAAAGGCTCTCGAAGAAGTCGTTGTTGATCACCGCAACAAACTCAATGGCGAAGTCATAGGAGAGTGTCATGTTCTCCATCACTTCATAGAGTTTGCGGCTGGTCACGCCGGAAGTGCCGGTCATGCCTACATCAACAGCGCCCTGCTGGTACGCGAGGAACTGCTTGGAACCGGACATCAGTGTTGGGGCACCGCCCAGTGCTTCCACAGTCCAGCCCAGAACTTTGCCATAGGTGCGAACTTTCTGGCCTTTGATGTCTTCTGGTGTTCTGATCGGATCGCCGTTGTTCAGGTAAATGTTACGTCCATAGGCCTGCCACCACAGAACACGGGCACCGGTTTCCTCCAGAACTGCTTTATCGAGAATCTCACGCATTGGAGATCCGTTGGCAGCAGCAGCGCGAAGGTGTGCTTCATCGCGGAAGAAGAACGGCAGGTTCACGATCTCAACGGCTGGAACAGACCCGGCGAAGCGGCCAAGAAATGCTGAACCAGCTTCAATCGCACCAGAACCAACGGCTTCCGGCACTTCCTTATCTTTAAACAGCTGAGCAGACGGGAAGAGCTGAAGGCTCAGTTCGCCATTGGACTTCTCTTCAATGATTTTCTTAAAGGCGTTCCAGTTCTTGCCCAGACTGTGGGTCTCAGGCAGCTGCAAAGTAACGCGAATTGTTTCAGCAGCCATTGCAGTGACGCTGGTTAAAGAAAGCGCGGCAGCGCCCAACATTGAAATCAGTTTTACTCTCATTGGTGTCCCTCTCCCAAAACAAATTCACTGAAATATGAGATATATTAGAGAGTGTTTTTTGAAGAAGTACAGGCCGTTATTGCTGAGAAAATGTAATTATATTGTCTAGATCTCTTCCATAACGCAACTTTGCATCGGCTCTGCATGTGATCCGCGCCTCTAGAAAAGACGTAGCGGACCGTTACGTCTCTCTGGAAATTTCGCGAGGACTGAATCTTAGTGACAGACGTGAAAATCACGTTGCAGGCAAGACGAAATATTTCGGTGAAATGAAACAAAATTAGCCGGAGTTATGAACATTCCGCGTGCGGTACTTTGATTGAGGCTCTCATCTATCAGCCTCTCAGTAGCCTTTCGCCCTTGATTTTATGGAGATGAAGCTGTCCGGCGCACGTGCTTATCTAGCCTGTGTTTGGACTGCGCATTGTGACCACCTGAAAGAGTTGGGGCTAATCATGCAGGGCCTGTTTTGCCGGATCAGGGGTTCCAGAACAGCAATGCCATGGGTTCATCAGTCTGTACCAATAGGATGCTACCTCACTTTGAACTGGGTGAGTCGGCGGGAAGGGCGATTTCGTGGGTAAAGTTATGGTATTGGGCGGCGACGGTTTTTGCGGCTGGCCCACGAGTCTTTTGTTCTCCAGCCTTGGCCATGATGTCATCATCGTCGACAACCTGTCCCACCGCAAAATTGACGTTGAGCTTGAGGTCACCTCGCTCACCCCCATTCAGCCGATCAGTGAGCGACTGGCAACCTGGGAGGAGCTGACGGGCAAATCAATCCGCTTTGCCAACATCACGCTCGGCGTAGATTATGACCGGTTTCTGCAGCTGCTGAAAACGGAAAAGCCGGATGCCATCATCCACTTTGCAGAACAACGAGCTGCGCCATACTCCATGAAATCCTCATGGCATCGGCGCTATACAGTCTCCAACAATCTCAACGCGACCAACGATGTGCTGTCTGCCATCGTCGAAGCTGAGCTGGACCCGCATCTGGTGCATCTTGGCACCATGGGGGTGTACGGATATAGCACCGTAGGCTGTGAAATCCCGGAGGGGTACTTGCGCGTTCATCTGGATGTGAACGGAGATCTACGGGAGCAGGAGATCCTTTATCCCACAAGCCCGGGCTCCATCTATCACATGACCAAATCACAGGATCAGCTGTTTTTCCAGTTCTACGCCAAGAACTATGGATTGCGGATTACGGACCTGCATCAAGGTATTGTCTGGGGCACACAGACTGAACAGACCTCTCTGGATGAGCGACTGATCAACCGGTTCGATTACGATGGTGACTACGGCACTGTCCTCAACCGGTTCCTCATGCAAGGCGCAATTGGATATCCGCTGACGGTACATGGAACGGGCGGGCAGAAACGGGCATTTATCCATATTCAGGATACCGTGCGCTGTGTTCAGCTGGCGGTCGAAAATCCACCTGAGCGGGGAGAGCGCGTTAAAATTCTCAACCAGATGACCGAGGTGCACCGGGTAAAAGATCTGGCCGAGATGGTCGCTCAAATGACCAATGTGGAGATCGCGTATCTGGATAATCCCCGCAAGGAAGCTGTTGAAAACGACCTGATGGTTGCCAATCATCAGTTTCTGGAAATGGGATTAAAGCCGATCACGCTCAGCGACCGGTTGCTGGACGAAGTGACTGAGATTGCGCGAAAATATTCTGATCGCTGTGACACCACCAAGATCCCCTGCCTGTCCCTCTGGTAGTTCTGCAGGGATTGGTTGATGAAGATCGTTATCGTCTCCGATGCCTGGCATCCGCAAATCAACGGCGTTGTCCGCGTTTTGGGCATAACACGCCGAGAACTCACGGCGCTGGGGCATGAGGTCATCCTGATCACGCCGGACCAGTTCCATCAGATGCCATTACCGACCTATCCAGATATCAAGCTGGCGCTGTTTCCCTATTACAAGCTCTCCAAAATGTTGCGGGAGCTGAAGCCGGATGCACTGCATGTGATGACGGAAGGGCCGCTGGGGTGGGCTGCGCGGAAGTATTGCCGACGCAACGGGTATAAGTTCACCAGTTCATGGCTCTCCAAGTTCCCTGAGTATGCCTCTATGCGCACGGGTCTGCCAACCGCATGGTTTTATAAGTGGCTGATAAGGTTCCACAATCAGGCCGCTCAGACCATGGTCACCACGCAGACGATGGTGGAGGCAGCCCGCACTATCGGCATCAGGCGAGTGGTGCTTTGGCAGCGAGGCGTGGAGCTAAAGAACTTCCGACCCATTCCGTCTCAGGTGTTTGCTGACTATCCCAAACCCGTGATGCTCTATGTGGGGCGGATAGCGCCGGAGAAAAATCTGGAGGCATTTCTAGATCTCAATCTTCCAGGCACCAAGGTTTTGGTGGGCGATGGCCCTGATCTGGCTTTTCTTTCCAAGAACTATCCAGATGCGGTGTTTACGGGCGCTAAGACGGGAGATGATCTGATTGAAGCGTATTGCGGGGCTGATGTGATGGTGTTTCCCTCCAAAACGGACACGTTCGGACTCGTCAATCTGGAGGCGATGGCCTGTGGTATCCCCGTGGCAGCTTATCCGGTGACGGGGCCGAAAGACATCATTGGCGATGCCCCGGTTGGTGCGACCGATGAGAATCTGGCCGCTGCCATCAAACGGGCTTTGCCAATGAAATCAGAGGACTGTATTGCCCACGCCAAAACCTTTTCGTGGGAACGATCCGTGCAGGATTTTCTGGCAAACCTCATGAGCTTCTCTGAAAAGCAGCCTCACGAGACCAAGGATGTCCTCACATCATCCGCTCGTAGAGATCAAACATAATCCAGAGCGTACCGCCAACCATCAGGAAGATAAGAACACCAGCAAAGCTCATGGCCAGCACATTCTCAATGGGCGTTCTGCTGTCGATACCGAGGAAGTAGTGCAAGTGCACGCCCACCTGCACCAGCGCACACAAAGCGATGATGCCAAAGGTCAGTTCAACCGGAAAGGCCATGGTCCAGACGGCGGCGAAGGGGATTAAGGTGAGCGCCAGGGCGAGGATAAACCCGGTGATCAGCCTCTTTGCACTGTGAGATTGCGGGTGCATCTGTCTCTCCTAAATAAGCCAGCCGGGCATGTAGACGATTGAGAAAATGCCGATCCAGACAATGTCCAGGAAGTGCCAGAACATGCCGAGGCGGTGGAGACGGGATTTGACCGGAGAGGTCAGCCCTTTGATGAGGATCTGGAAGATCATCACCAAAATCCCGATCATGCCGAGGCTGACGTGCGCCCCATGTGTCCCCACCAATGTGAAAAACGCGGTGAGGAAGCCACTGGTCTGTGGTCCGGCGCCGGATTGGATCATGCCAATAAATTCAATCACTTCCAGCGAGATAAAGCCTAAGCCAAGCACGATAGTGACAATCAGCCAGAACACAGCCTGACTTTTATGCTCCCTGACGGAGGCAAGTGAGGCGAAGCCAAACGTTACGCTGGAAAAGAGCAGGAACATGGTTTCGCCAAAGACGTGCTTGATATCAAACACCTCAATGGGTAAAGGCCCTGTGGCCGTGTTTTGAAACATGACCACGTATGTTGCAAACAGAAGCGAGAAGATGATCGCATCTGTCATCAGGTAGAGCCAGAAGCCCAAGTCTCTGATGTCTAAGGTTTCTTCCGTCGGGCCGGGAGAGCCAGTGGTTTTAGGGCTGTATGTGTTCATGACCAGAAATCCCCCGGTGCTGGTTTCTTTTCCTCCAATGCCTTGATGCGAGCCTTTTCATAGGCCTCGATTTCGGCTGCAGGGATGATCTGATAGGTGTGGTCTTGCGAGCTGCGAGTTATCAAACACGCCAGCACACCAAGGAAGCCAAGAGCCACAAGCCACCAGATGTACCATGTGACCGCAAATCCGATGAGGAACCCTAGTCCACCGAGGAACACCCCAATGCCGGTGTTGCGGGGTAAGTGGATATCCTCGTACTCCTCGGCAGGGGCATAAGCAACGCCGCGTTGCTTCATGTCCCAGAAGGCATCGATGTCCTGAATGTCGGGGATCTTGGCAAAGTTATACTCCGCTGGCGGCGATGCAGTTTGCCATTCCAGCGTTCGGCCATTGTACGGATCACCGGTGATATCGCGGTTTTTCTCACGATCACGAATGCTGACGTAAAGCTGCATACCCTGACAAACGATGCCGATCAGTACGCTCAGCGCACCAACCGCTGCCACAATCAGGAACGGCTGCCATTCCGCCACGTCGTAACGCTCCATGCGGCGAGACATGCCCATAAAACCAAGGGCATAGAGCGGCATGAAGGCAAGGTAGAAGCCGATAATCCAGAACCAGAACGACCGCGCGCCCCACTTTTCGTCCAGTTTGAAACCGGTCGCTTTCGGGAACCAATATTGGAAACCCGCGAAATATCCAAACACCGCTCCGGGGATAAGCACATTGTGGAAGTGGGCAACAAGGAATGTGGAGTTATGCATCAAAAAGTCGGCGGGGGGGATTGCGAGGAGGACGCCGGAGACGCCGCCGAGCACGAAGGTCACCAGAAAGCCGATGGTGAATAACATGGCGGGGTGGAAGATGATCCGCCCCTTGTACATGGTGAACACCCAGTCGAATATCTTTACGCCCGTCGGCACGGCAATGATCATGGTCACGATGCCAAACACCGCATTCACGTTGGGGCTGGAGCCCATAGTGAAGAAGTGGTGCAGCCAGACCGAGAAGGACAGAACGGTGATAACCGCCGTCGCATAAACCAGCGACTTGTAACCAAAAAGCCTTTTTGCGAGAAGGTTGCCACAACCTCGGAGAAGACACCGAAGGCGGGTAGAATGAGGATATAAACTTCCGGGTGACCCCAGATCCAGATCAGGTTGGCATAGTTCATCATGTTGCCACCTGAGTCATTGGTAAAGAAGTGGAACCCTAAAATACGGTCCAGACCGAGCATAGCTGCGACAACTGTCAGCGCCGGAAATGCGAAAGCCATGAGGAGGCTGGTGCATAAGGTGGTCCAGGTGAACAGCGGCATCTGCATCAGGCGCATTTTGGGGGCGCGGCACTTTATGATCGTGACGACAAAATTAATCCCCGTCATAGTGCTGCCAACCCCACTGACCAGCAGCGCCCAGATCCAGTAATCCACGCCAACACCAGGACTGTACTCCGCACCCGAGTAGGGGGGATAACCAGTCCAGCCTGCAGTCGAGAATTTGCCGATCACCAGTGAGACCATCACCAGCGCGGCCCCGGCTGCGGTGAGCCATAAACTGATGGAGTTCATGAACGGGAAGGCCACATCTCGCGCACCAATCTGCTGCGGTACGACGATGTTGATAAGGCCCGTCAGGAACGGCATGGCCATGAAGAAGATCATGATTGTGCCGTGAGAGCTGAACACCTGATCGAAGTGCTCAGGCGCAAGGTAGCCATCGTTATTCAACGCCATAGCCTGCTGTGAGCGCATCATCAGCGCATCCACAAAGCCGCGTACCAGCATCACCATGGCAAGGGCGATGTACATGATGCCGATGCGTTTGTGGTCCAGGCTTGTCAGCCATTCTTCCCAGAAATACCGCCACTTACCGAAGTATGTGACCAGCAGAAAGACAACCAGTCCACCCAGAACGGTGATGGAGGCGCCGCCAAAGGCGATGGCGCTGTAGAAGGGGAGGAGTCAAATCCTAATCTTCCTAGCATGGTGTATCCCCCTCACAAGCTGGCTGGGTCGTCGCTGGCGCATGTCTGCGCAAGGTGGTCTCGGGCCGGCGGGCATACTTTTTCAGGATCTCTTCAAACAGGCCCGGTTTGACCCACGAGAAGTACTCCACCCCGTGGGCAATGCTGGGCTGGGCGAGTTGATCATATGTCACCGTGGAGAGCGGTTTGGACTGCGCCTTGGCGTTGGCAACCCAGTCCTGAAACTCTTCTTCTGTCATCGCCACGGCGTCGAAGAACTGCATGGCAAAGCCATCACCGCTGTACTGTGTGTTGCGGCCACGGAAGCGTCCGGTCTCGTTGGCTTTCAGGTTCAGCTCACTGGTCATCCCCGCCATGGCATAGATTTGTCCCCCTAATGCGGGAATGAGCAGGGAGTTCATGACTGTGTCTGAGGTCAGCTTCATGCTGACGGCTTTATCAACGGGGAAGGCGAGTTCATTGACAGAGGCAATGCCAAGGTCCGGGTAGATGAAGAGCCACTTCCAGTCCTGCGCCACCACCTGCACATTGATGGTGTTTTCTGGCGTTGCGATCTTCTTGTACGGGTCCAACTTGTAGGAATAAGTCCAGACCAGATAGCCAAGGGTGATGATGATGGCAGCGGGAATGGACCAGACGAACACCTCAATAATGGTGGATTTGTGCCATTCCGGCTTGTATTCGCCCGTCCCACCTTTTGCGCGGTAGCGCCAGATGAACCAGAAGACCATGAAGTAAACGGGAATAACCACAATCAGCATGATGAAGAAGGCGGTGTAAAGCAGATCCCGCTCAATGATGGCGATGGGGCCTTTGGGATCGGCGACTGGAGAGGTCTGCAAGCCACATCCCGCCAACACAAGCAGGAGGCCCAGCAGAGTTATTCCCCTTAGACAAGGTTTTGAAATGAAATGTTTCATCGTATTCCCGCGCAGGATTGGGTGACCTAACGGGAATATTTCAAGGGGCGGGGGATTACAGAATATTTAAGGTCACGGCCTCACGGCCTGAGACCCATGAGATTTCAGGAACTACTTCTATGAGGGGAGCACAGAGATGGTTATCAATTACTCCCCTGCATCCTTCAATTTATCCAGCAGTCTTTGCAGGTGCTTTAAGGGCTTCCAGCATTTCTGCCATTTTCGCCTGCACCTTGGTCACCGCTTTAAGGGGGCGTAGCATGACCTTGAAATCATCGATCAGGCCCTCTTCATTCCAATGGATCATGTCGACCCCATTGATGAAGATGCCGTCGACTTCTGTCTCAAACTCCAGCACAGCATTGTCGCCGCAATCCAGAATGCGCACATATTTGAAGCTTGTGTTGACGCCAAGCACCTGAGCCGCGCCATAAAGATACATGACGGTGATCTGCTGGCCCCGTTGCGGCGTGTGCACCACCGGGCTGTAAAACACGCAGTCCTTGGCAATCATGGCAGACAGTTTCACCAGATCCTTGCCGCCCTCCAGCATATCCAGCCACTTCTGCAGGTTTTCAGAGTAATTCGTCGACATCCGTTTATCCTCCCCAGCTGCTGCCTTTACTCCCGCAGTGCAAAGGCAGGTCAGACAGACCAACACCAGTCAAACCCATATTGACGTAATGGTCAACCTAGCCGGAGGGGCGGGAATAAGTGCGGGCTTGCTTGAGGATTTATGAAGAGTAACCGGGATTTTTGCGCTGTTTCCTTAGTTCGGTATTAGAGAGCTAAGTGTTAGAAAAATAACAGGAAAGATTGCTTGCGTGGACTTTGAAAGGTTTATGCGTTTTTTGCGTTTTCTGGCGTTTTTTTGTTTTTCATGACCCAGAGCAGAAAATGAACGGACAAGGCTGCCACGCGATAGATATGTACCGCGAAAGAAGCAGCATACATGCCTGAACCAATCCTTTATCGGCCTCCGGCACCAACGCCCTGCAAACCGCTCCGAGGTCTGCGACTGTTTCGCGTTTTCTGGGCGCGCAATGTTTTAAATCTTATCCCCGAGGAGTTCTTCAACAGTCCGATGGAGCGGGTCTATTTCACCCGCCGTCCTTGCTTCCTGGTCAACGCACCGGATCTGGTGAACGAGGTGCTGGTTGAAAAGCGGCTGTCGTTTCCAAAATCGGATGTGATGGTGGATACGCTCAAACCGGTGATCGGGGAGAGCACGATCATTGCCAGCGGCCCGAAATGGGAAGAACAGCGTGAGATGATTGCGCCCGTGTTTTCTCATGTGGGTGTGCGCAGTGCCTTCAAGCATATTCAGGATGCCTGCAACGAGTTTCTAGCCTATCTGGATAAGGCGGCTGAGTTCGGAAAGTCCATCAGCCTGCGCGATGAGATGAGCCGTCTGACCGCTGACATCATTTTCCGCACCATCTTTTCACATCCCATCGACAGTGTGCGCGCTCGCAAGGTGTTTACGCAGGCCATGCAGTATCAGGCAATCACCACAACATGGGCGCGCAAGATGATCCTGCGGGGGACCGGTGAAGGGCCAAACCGGCCCATGCCGAAGGAAGCGGAGATCCTACGCGATGAAATCCGGCTGCTTCTGACAGACTTGGTAGATGAGCACACCGCTGATCGGTTCGGCCAGCATGATGACATGTGCCAGCGCCTTCTGGATGCCCGCCATCCGCAAACCGGTCTGCCTTTCAGCAAGGAGCAGCTGGTGGACCATATCGCCACGTTCTTCCTTGCCGGTCACGAGACAACGTCTGCCGTGCTCAACTGGGCGTTCTTCATCCTCTCCCAGCGGCCAGACTATTCTGAGCGTATCCGGCGGGAGACGGATAGCGTCACAAACGGGGAAGTGCTTGAGTACAAGCACCTGTCCAAGCTGAGGTTCACCCGCAACATCTTCCGCGAAACCACGCGGCTCTATCCGCCCATTGCATTCCTTTCCCGCATGGCGGTGGAAGAGACCACCATTGGCGGACACAAAATCCCGCGCGGGGCGTTGATCATTATTTCACCCTGGATCGTTCACCGGCACCGGTCTTACTGGCACCATCCTGACCACTTTGATCCGGATCGCTTTGAGCGCGACGACGACCCAATGACCGGGGCATACATGCCGTTTGGCATTGGACCGCGCGTGTGTGCGGGAGCCAGCTTCTCAACGGTTGAGGCCACCTCTGTGCTGGCTGGCGTAACGCGCCATTACAACTTCAAGGCAGAAAAGCCGGAGGAGGTTTTTCCGGAAACGGGAATTGCGCTGCGGTCTCAGTCTGAGATCCGATGCAAGCTCATCAAGCGCAGTCATATGACCCATTAGGGGAGCAAAACCTGCGAAAAGCCTGAAACTATCGGGTGGCGTCCCTGCCAATTATATGCATCATTCCGTAAGGGTAAGAAGGAGGAGGTTGGTATGCGTTGGATTGCTGGGCTGGTCATTGTCATTGTAGGCGCCGCTGCTGGCTACTACTGGTACTCCCTGCCGCCAGAATATCCAACCAAGTACATCATCACCGCCGACCGTATTCTGACCATGGACCCGGAGCGCCCGCAGGTGCAGGCCATTTTGGTTGATGGCAACGAAATCATGGCTTTAGGCGATGTACGCCAGCTGGAAAATCAGGACAAAGCCAAGCTCATCCGCCTCAAAGGCACGCTGATCCCTGGCCTGATTGAACCGCATACCCACCCGATTGCCGCCGCTTTGCTGGGCGCCGCCACCGATATCAGTGCCTTCAAATACAACAGCCGTTCGCAGATTATGCAGGCCTTGGAGGAATCGGCGGATGAGTACAGCCTGACCCCGTGGGTACTGGCCTATGGCTGGGACCCGATCGCGATCAAAGACCTTTCCCCGCCAACTTTGGCGGAGCTGGACGCCATCTCTCCCGACAAGCCTATGCTGGTTCTGACCCAGATGATGCATGAGGCCTACGCCAACTCAGCGGCCCTGAAAGAAGCAGGCATTGACCCGGGCCGCGGACCGATGCTGCGGGAGCTGGAGGAGATCAACCGTGTCGTCTCCGCAATTCCGGCCCCGTCCGATGAGGCCGTGGAGCTGTTGGTGCGCAAGAAGTATACGGACTATGCGAAGGCGGGTTACACCAGCATCGGCGTGACGGGCGCCGTGGGACGCCATCCCAATCCGGTGGGCCTGTTGCAGCGCATTGGGTTGGAGGACAATCCGCCAGTACGGACCTATCTCTATCTGACGGAAGATCAACTGCCCAACTGGCGCTTTGGCGGCGATGATCGCTTCACCATTTTGGGCGCCAAGTTCTGGCTGGATGGCTCTCCGTTCACCGGAGCTGCCGCCACCTATCACCCCTATGAAACCTCCGAGCTGGTGCTGGAACGGCTCGGCCTTTCCTCAGGCCATCACGGCGAGCTCAACATGAGCGATACGGATCTGATTGAGAAACTGCGTGAGGTGCATAAGAAGAGCGGGCAGGTGGCCATGCATGTGCAGGGCGAGCGCGCCATCGATCAGGCTTTGATGGCCATCGCCACCATTCAGGCAGAAGACCCACGCGATGACATCCAGCATCGGCTGGAGCACAACGCGCTGATCACCCGCGAGCAGATCCAATGGGCGACTAATCTGGGTGTCTCCCTTGGCTTCTTCGTGGATCACATCACCTTTTACGGTGACCAGCTGGAAGACCTGTTCGGCAGCAACCGCATGAACCGTTATATGCCTGTGCGCGATGCCAAGGATGCAGGTGCGGTGGTCACCTTCCATGGAGATCACCCCGCAACACCCATGAACCCCATGGGCACGGTGGAAACCGCCATGTCCCGCACCTCCCAAAGCGGGAACACGGTTGTCGGGGCTGATCATGCGGTGACGCTGGAAGAAGCGCTGCAGGCCATGACCGTTGATGCTGCCCGTCAGCTGGGGCAGGAGGACACGCTTGGCATGATCGCCGTGGGCATGAAGGCTGACTTCACCCTGCTCAACGGCAATCCGCAGGTGATGCGCCCGGAAGGTCTGCGCCTGATCCGCCCAACCCTCACCATCCGCAACGGCCAGCCCGTCGACACCCGTTTCGTCAGCTGGTTTGACCCGGAACTGGCCATCAAGGCTGTTTGGAAAATGCTGATGGGGGATGAGACGGAACCAACCAGCACTTAGGAGGCAGATTGGTTTAGAGCAGGGAACAGCCCTCTCAGAGGTTTCGGCTCAGCCAGTCGCATATCTTGGCGGCGGTCTCCGGCCATTGCTCGTCAAACTGTATGTAGTGGCAAGCTCCGTCGACTGCGAGGAACTCCGAGGTCTCATAGCGCTCAGCCATCACCCGCGCGGTGCTTGGTGGCACGGCCTTGTCCTCGGTTCCGGAAACAAAGAGCAGGGGGCATGTGACCTTGGCTGGGTCTACAAACGTGGTTTGGTGGAGGTCATACATCCAGAAGAAAAACTCAAACAGCACCCGACCGGACTCGGAGCCAAGACGCGCATGGATGTCACGTTGCATCTGGGGTGGCAGCGTGTTGAAGCCATACCTCACCAGCAGCTCAAAATCCTGTTCCACGGCTTTTTCCCAAAAGGCGCCTGCTGAAATCAGAAGCTTTCCAAGGTCTCGTTCTTCATCCGTGGTCGGCAGAGTCCCGTTCACAATGCTGCTGTTGAGAAGAACGCCCGCTTTTATAGCCCCCTCAGCTGCCAGAAGCTGCGCAATAAGCCCGCCGATCGAGTGGCCGGCTACAACCGGAGGCTCGCCAATCTCATCTATGGCCTGCCGGGCATCCTCCACATAATCAGCGATGCTTAGCCCGGTGAGCTTGGCATCGCGGTCTGGTCCAGGCGGCAGGTCATGATATCGGTAAGTGAGGCTGTGGCAGGCATATCCGGCAGCCTCAAGGGACGCCCGCACATTCTCCATCGACCACGCCGCTGCGTTGGTACCGGTCAAAAGCAGGACTGGAGGCAGAGAGCTGTTAGACATCCGATGCTCCTTAAGAACGGGGCTCCAGATAGAAACCCCATCCTCATCGCTTTATCAGCTCAGGCTCAACGAAGTGTAAGCCAGGAACTCGCAATTTAACAGCAGCGTGCCACTGCAGAGAGCAACGGCTGCTAGATCAAATCGTCAGCGCTTCTTTGTCGCCCGCAAAACCTTCGCCACAACCTGTTCAGCAAACACTTCGTGGTTTGCGACTGCTGTGCCTATCCTCGCGTCTTTGACAATGACTTCTTTTGTCCGCGCATCAATAACCGTTACCAGGCCCGACATAGAGGATGCACCAGTCCCGAAGAGGATGTCATACCCCATATTGGAAATGAAGAAGCTCTGAATTTTGACGTCAACGTTGACCCGTCTCGGACCATGCAAGTCTTTCAACTTGGTCTGTAGGGCCTTCTTTGTGACCTTAACGATTACGTCTTTATCGTAGTCGACGCCCAGAACATTGTTCAGCCCCTCAAATTTCCAATCACCCGTCACGGTCACCTTTGAGACCTTTACCTGGGCTTCTTCAATATCTTTCGCCGTAATGGTCGTTTGGCAGGCTGCGAGTGTAAGCCCGAGCAGAGCGAGTACGGCTAAGTTTCGCAGGTTCTTCAGCTTCTGTGCGAAGCTATACAAGTATTTGTTTTTCATTGAGTTATGACTTCATTACATCAAGGCAGATTTCGTAAGGAGCCATAGTGTCAGGAGAGGCTTGCGTCTGGGTGGTTGCAATCGCCTTCCGGTTTTCGCCAGAGAGGCCACGAAGACGCCTCACCGCCGCCTTCTCAAAACCGCATGATTTTTGGGCAAGCTTTATGCTTTCTTTGGAGGTTCGCGCCTAAGCTTCGTCCGTGAGGTGGGCTTTATCGGGCCGCTCATCATCACGTCTGTTCTCTGGTTTGGGTGAGAAAGCGCTCTTTCTCTGCCAGCTGGGGTGCGCCGGGGGGAATGCAGGAAACCCTGTCGGAAGGACGGTAGATGACACAAGGAATTGGCCTTGTCATGCAAGGCGGTGGAGCTCTTGGAGCTTATGAGGTTGGTGCCCTGACCCGCATCTATCAGGCGGGGTATGTGCCGGAGATCATCACCGGAACCTCCATTGGTGCCCTCAACGCTGCTGTCATCGCTGCCCCCAAGTTCGGAGACCCGATTGAAACCCTGCACGCGCTTTGGGAACACCTCAGCCATGCGCCGGGCTTTGTCTGGCATTCCAGCCAGAAACTGCTGCGGGCCAGCATGGGCCACCCGCGCTTCTTCAAGCTGCATGCACCCTCTTTCATGGCGGAGAAGCGCCCCAGCATCTACGACATCACGCCGGCGCTGGAGACCATGGAGAAGTTCATCGACTTTGAGCGCCTAAACAGCCCGGAGGCGCCACGACTGGTGATCACAGCGACCAATGTGGCAACGGGGCAGATAGAGCGGTTTTCCAACCGGGATCACTACATAACCTCCAAGCACATCATGGCCAGTGGCAGCCTGCCGCCTGGCTTCCCGCCCATTCAGCTTAACGGCAGTTATTACTGGGATGGCGGGCTTTACGACAACACGCCCATCCGCTCGTTGCTGCGCATTCTGGATGATCATCAGATCTCCCATATGCCGATTTTCCTGATCGAGCTGTTCTGCCCGGAAGGCATCATTCCAACCACCGTGGAAGAAGCTGTCTACCGCATGACGGAGCTGGTGTTTGAGGACAAATTCTGGCTCATGCTGGATGGCGACAAGTCCGCTCAACATTACTCCCACATGCTCTATGATCTGGACAAACTGGTGCCGGAGGACTCGCCCATCCGGGACTGCGAGCACTACCAGTCCCTCATGAAAATGCGCGCGCTCTCTCACATCATCACCGTCAATGCAGAACACAATGCGCTGACCGGTGTGGTGGATTTTGAACCCAAAAGCATCAACGAGCGCATCAAGACTGGCTATCTAGCCGCCGACGACGCGCTGATCAAAAACGCTGACCGGATCGAGGCCATTCTCAATGAACAGCACGAAGGCTACATGACTGAATGTACTCATTCGCACCACACGCCGGGCTCGAAGAAAAAAAGAGGTGCTCATGAGTAAGATTGATGAGCGCAAGTATGACAGCGGCGCCTATGAGAACAAGTGGTTTGAAACCTCTGACGGCATCAAGCTGAACTACCGCGTCTACGGCAATGGCACCTCACAAAAGCCAGCCATCATCGCTCTGCCGGGCCTGACCCGTTGCGCCCGCGACTTGGACCCCATGGCCGCGCAGTTAAGCAAGTCCTACAAGATCTACGCGCTAAACCTGCGCGGGCGGGATCTGTCAGATTATGACCCCGACTACAGCAACTACAACACCACCGTTTACATTCGCGATATCTACGAGTTCTGGACGTTTACCGGCGAACAGCCCGTTGTTCTGCTTGGTTCCTCTCTCGGCGCGCTGCTGGCCATGCTGATGGTGGAAGACCATCCGGACATGCTGGCAGGCACCATCCTGAACGATCTGGGCGCCACCATAGAGTTTGCCGGCATGTCCCGCATCTTCGGCTATGCCGGACAATTGGAAGATGAAGACGAGCTCAGCGCCGTTGTTGAAACAGTAAAAGAGCATGTGGGCAATCAGTTTGTGAACCTGCCCGATGACAAATGGGAGCGCATGGCTCTTTCCATGTTTGGCCTGAAAGACGGCAAGTGGCACCACCGCTATGACGACAATCTGGGCGTCGCACTCATTGAGAACAAAGAGGCCTACCGCGATCTTTGGAAAGCCCATCAACGGGCGGCAGAACTGGACCTGCCGATCCTTTCCATTCGTGGGGAGCTTTCTGACGTCACATCCGCTGAAACGATCCGCTCCATGAAAACCATGGCACCGCGCATGCAGGCCGTGGACATTCCTGATCGCGGTCACTGTCCAATTCTGGATGAACCAAAATGCCTTGAAGCCCTTAAAGGGTTCATGGGGCAATTTGAAAACCGTGCCTGAGCCGTACGAGAGTGGAGACGAGCATGGCCCGCAAACATCTGGTTTTGTTGAATATGATCGGGGCACTTGCTCTGGTCATGATCGACCAGACGGTGCTGGGCGTCATCCTGCCCTCACTCCAACGCACATACGCGTTTGGCCCGGTTCACCTGCAATGGGCGGTTAACGCCTATTTGATTGCACTGGCCTCCATGCTGATGTGCGGCGGTTGGCTGGGTGACAAGTTCGGCTACTTCACCTCCCTGCGCATGGGCCTGGCACTGTTCACCGCCGCCTCGCTGGCCTGCGCCTATGCCCCAACCGGTGAGTTCTTCATTACTGCCCGTGTTTTTCAGGGGGCAGGTGCGGCGCTGATGCAGCCTGCCGCCACTGCGCTGGTGTTCTCGGCCTATCCGGCGGATGAACGTGGCAAGGCGCTGGCCCATTATGTGGGGGCTGGTCTGTTCTTTCTGGCCTGCGGGCCTTTGGTGGGCGGCCTGCTGGTGGAGTTCTTCTCCTGGCGCGTTGTCTTCCTGCTCAACGTGCCCATTGGGCTGGCTGTGCTCATCATGGCCTTTGCCATTGGCAAGAGCAAAACCAACAAGGATACAGGCAGCTTTGATTTTCAGGGTGCCATCCTGTTCGTCATGGCCCTGCTGGTTTTCACCGTGGCTGTCCAACTGTTTGGAGACTATCGCCTGTCACTGGGCGAAGGAGTGGTCTCAGCCGGGTTTGTCATCCTTGCCTGTTCTCTTCTGTTTGTCCGAAGGCACCGCGTGGCCCATCCGTTCATTCAGTTCTCGCTGTTTGAGAACAAGGTTTATCTGGGGTGCTGCCTGTTGTTGTTCTGCATTCCGTTTGCCCTGTTGGCACAGGTGGTGTTTGGCGCGGTGTTCCTGCAAAATGTGCTGAGCCTGACGCCACTTGAAGCCGGACTCTCCATGTTGCCCGTGGTGCTGACGATTATCGTGTGTGCGCAGTTTGGCGGGCGACTGGTGGGCAATATCAAGTTCCGCAATCTGGCGGTTTGCGGCAGTCTGGCCATGGGTATTGGCTTTGCAACGCAGGCGCTTGTCATTCACTTCAATAATCTGTGGCTGCTGTTCCCCGGTATGATCCTGATGGGGGCAGGGCTCGGTTTTCTGATCAGTACCGTTTCAACGGAAGCGCTCTCCCACGTTTCCTTGCTCGCCCGTGCCCGCGCCACGGCCCTGCTGCAAACCTGCAGGCAGGTGGGTGGGGTGTTTGGCATTGCCTGTGTGGGGGCGCTGATCAACTGGCGGGAGAAAACCATGATCTCCGCTGCCGCTGAGCTGATGGAACCCAACGACGAGGACCGCGAGCTTTTACAGCTGTTGCTCTACAAGTTCATGGGTGATCAGCCTGCCGCTGCCGCCTTGCTGCACGAACGCTGGCCGCAATCCCTTTACATCCTGAAGGCCATCAGCAGCCGGGCTCTGGCGGATGCTTACATCTTCAGCGCCGTTGTTTTGTTTGGCGCGGCGGTCATGTCGCTGTGGGCCTTCAAAGGCCACACCCCACGGCAGAGGCCTCAAGCCTCTGAAGGTCCGCCGCCGATGAACTCTGCGAACGATTGAGGGCAGCTCCTGCCAGTGGACTTGGCAGGAGCAGGACGCCATCAGCTCTGCGGGATCGCGAGCGTGGCATCAATCTCAAACAGCATGCCATCCAATGCCAGACGATCCACCGGAATGAGTGTGCTGGCAGGCAGGTGCTCGCCAAACAGCTTGGAGATCTGCTCGCCAATGGCATGCAGCTTGTCTTCTCCGTGACCGGCCACAAGCACCTGGATCTTCACCACGTGCTCAGGCTTTCCGCCGGATGCTTCGATGGCCTTGCGCAGATTGTCAAAGGCAAGTTCGGCTTGTTTGCCCACGGTTTTGCCCAGCACGTTGCCCTCTTTATCGCCGCTGAACTGACCGGAGATGTAAACCGTCTTTGCCGATGAGGGCGCAACAACAACCTGCGAAAAGCCCCATGGGCTGGTGTCCACAATGGTCGGCGGGTTGATGCGCTCCAGGCCTTCCGCCTGTGCCATACCGGCAGCAGCAATCATCAGGGTTCCAATGGATAAAGTGGCAAGTCTTTTCATAGTGAACTCATTCTGTTCTTTCACCGAAACATGCGAGGTTTCGGTTTCACAACAGGGCTTGTAAGGCCTCAAGCTAAATTGAGGTCAACAGCAAATCCTCGCTTTTTGCAGGGATGGAAACGCGAGTGAACCGGAGAATTGCAACCTGACGCATTGGTGCCATTTTCGTTGCATAGAGCTTTGACCCAAATTAATCGTCACAGACCAATCTCTCATTCATCTTCTTAGGCGTATGCTCTGGGCGTGACCTGAGTTATGTGCAACAGCTCATGTGAGAGACTGACGGAAACTGATTTTAAAAGCGGATTCTTGATGCATTTAAGGATATTGGCAGGTTTGGCGGGAGTTCTGGCGCTCAGCGGCTGTGAGGAGGCAAAGCCCTTGCAGCGTGAAACGCCGCAGGACGAAATCATTACAGCGCTGGATAAGCACGCCAAGGATATCCAGCGCGGCAACCCGGAAACCAGCCTGAGCGTGGCCGTTATCCGTGACGGCCAGGTCGAGTTCATCCGCCTCTATGACAAATCCAACCGCGGTAAGACAGTTGTTGGCGCGCAGGAACCCATCTTTGAGGTGGCATCCCTCGGTAAACCCGTCTTCGCTTATCTGACGCTGAAGCTGGTGGATCTGGACATTCTATCGCTGGAACGCCCGCTTTATCAGTACGCACCAGACCTGTTTAAGAGCGCTGATCCGCGCCTCAAACGCATCACGGCCCGCATGCTGCTTTCCCACACCTCCGGCCTGACCAATTTTGACGAGAAAGACCCGCTGAAACTGCGGTTTGATCCGGGCACGGAGTTTACTTATTCCGGTTCAGGCTATGCCTTGTTGCAGCAGGTTCTGGAACGGCGGACAGGGCTGAACCTTGAAACACTGGCCCGCATCCATGTGTTTGAGCCTCTTGGCATGGCCTCCACCAGCTTCCTCTGGCAGCATGCCTATAACTACCGCATCCGCTATGGCTACGACAAAGACGGAGACCGGATTACCGGCAAACGCAAACCAACAACCGGCAATGCAGCCTGGAGCCTGCACACCACGGCGGGGGATTACGCTCGTTTTCTGGCAGCGATGATGGATGAAGGCGTGGAGCCGGAAGTGAAGGAGTGGATGCTGAGCAAACACAAGACCATCACGGGCAAGATCAGCTGGTCCATGGGCTGGGGCATTCAGGCGACCAAGCCCAACAGCTCCATCTGGCATTGGGGCAGCAATCCGGGCTATCGCTCTTACACGGTGGGTTATCCGGAGGAGGATCTGGGCATCGTTGTTCTTTCCAACAACGAGAAGCTGTTTGAAGGGATTGAACCGCTCATCCTGCACACAATAGGAGGGACGCTGCCCTCCTATCACTGGTTCTGATCAGGCAATTTCCCGCGCTTTGGCAAGGAACGGAGACAGCCGCTCCAACGCCTCATTGAGCTGCTCATCCGTTTGCGCAAAGCACAGGCGGAACCAACCCGGTTCTCCCACGAGGAACGCATCCCCCGGTGCGAGACCAACTTTGGCTTCTTCAATGAGCATGCGGGCATAGGCGACGGAGTCTGTGACGCCATCCACCTTGAAGTAGGCGTAAAACGCGCTTTCCGGCACCGGACAGGTCACACCTACATGGGCAAGCAAGCCATTGCACACCAGATCCCGCGCGTGCTGATAGTTCTTCGCCATTTGCGCAACGAACTCCTCGCCCTGTTCCAGCGCCACCACGGCAGCCCGCTGAGAGAATGGCGGGGCGCTGGCGATGGAGAACTCGGCGATCTTCTCAACGACCGGTGTTAGGCTTGGCGGCAACGTGAGCCAGCCCAGACGCCAGCCGGTCATGGCCCATGTTTTGGAGAAGGAGTTCACCACGATCAGGCGATCTTCCGGCTCAGACACTTCAAGGAACGACGGCGCTGCCTTGCCGGAATAGACCGTGCGGGCATAGACCTCATCTGAGATCAGCCAGGTTCCACGCTCGCGCAGCACCTCCATGATCCGCTCGATTTCATCCTTTGTCAGCATGAAGCCGGTTGGGTTGGACGGGGAATTGAGCAGCACTACCTTGGCGCTCTTCGCCGTTTCTAAAAACGCCTCCACATCCAGCGACCACTTGCCGTCTTTCACTTCCAGCGCATGGGTGATCGTGTGGGCGCCCTGCAGCTTGGGAATGGAGAGCAGGTTCGGGAAGGCTGGTGTCAGCGTGACAACCGTATCGCCTTCTTCCAACACACTCTGGAAGGCCAGATTGAGCGCATTGCCACCGGAGACGGTCACTGCAATGCGATCCACACCGATGGACTTGCCATAAAGCGTGCTCATGTAGCCTGAGATCGCCTCGCGCAGATAAGGCCGTCCCAACCCTTCCGCATAAAACGTCTCACCCGCGGCCAGAGACCGGGCTGCTTCGTCACAAATGAATTTTGGCGTGGGAATGTTCGGCTCCCCAAACCACAATGGGATCAGGCCCTCAACGCTCATAGCCGCATTGGCCAGCTCTCGCGTGATGGATGGAGGAACCTGAATTGCACGGCTTTCCAGCCCCTGTTTTGCTTCAATAGTCAATATGTCGCCCGTCCGCCCGAAAGGTCAAACACTGCACCGCTGTTGAATGTGCAGGCGGAGGAACTGAGCCACATAACAAGCTCGGCTGCTTCCTCCACCAGCCCCAATCTCTTCATCGGTGATTTATCAATCATGATCTGCACAAACTCAGGCGTCATCTGATCCAGAATGTCTGTTTTTATGGCCGCCGGAGCGATGCAATTTACTCGTATATCAGTTTCTGCCAGTTCTTTTGCTAGAGATTTCGTCAACCCGATCACGCCAGCCTTAGACGCACTGTAAGCCGAGGCATTCGGAGTTCCCTCCTTGCCCGCCAGAGAGGCCATGTTGATGATCCGCCCAAAACCCCGGTCTTTCATATGCGGCACAATCTGATGGCAGAGATGGAAGGTGCCACACAGGTTGACCTCCACAACACGCGCCCACTCTTGCGGGTCATAGTCTGCCAGCGGAACAGTGGAGCCCGCAAATCCTGCATTGTGGGAGAGAAAGTCAATCTGCCCGCATTGCTCCAGCGTCCTGGCAAACGCAGCTTCAACCTGTTCCTGCTGGCTGATATCGACGCGGCAGAAAACATGAGGGAAGGGCAGATTCTCCGGTGCTTTCATGTCCCAGATAGCCACCTGAGCCCCCGCCTTGTGATAGTGCTGGGCGATCTCTGCGCCAATGCCTTTGGAGCCGCCAGTCACCACGGCAACCTTGCCGGAAAAATCATAGGAAATATCGGTCATGGCAGCACTCAGCGGATGAAGTTCTTCACGTAGTCCGCCCCAAGGCCGACATCTTCAAAGTGCTTGCGGCACATATCGATTTTGGTGAAGACATCCTCATAGCCAAGATGATTGCCATGCGGGTCCACGTAGTACATGACGCCGTTCACCTGAAAGTAGGTGATCATCTCATCAACATCATCAGGCACCACAAGCGTATGGGTTTCACCCGGTGGTTCGAAGACATACCCGCCTTCACGTGCTTCCCAGTCATGCTCCAGATAATGCCAGCGGCCTTTCAGCACAAAGCCGTGCACCGCGTTGGCATGGCGATGGCGGGAGAGCACGCCGGACTTGGTGACTTTCAGCAGGTTTATCCAATAACCCTGCGAAACATTGAGGCAGAGCGGGCGGAAGTAGACGTTTTCTGTCTGCTTGACCCACATGCGGTCATCGTCCTGAGACAAGGCATCAGGCACCACAATTTCAGGCAGTGCATCTGGTGGCATAGGGTGTTGATAGGGGATGCGTGGGTTTTCGTCTTTTTCGACCAGCGGCATTGACAGAGTCCTTATCTGTCCATATTATGGACATTCATTCACTATATGAACAACGATATACGTATAATTCTCTATGTCAACGCCGCAGCCATGCAGCGCTGGAAAGGACACCTATGAAAGCGCCGGTGCAGGGCACGCAGAGCTTCTCGCGAACCATCCATCTGCTTGATTTGATCTCCCAGGCCAAAGCACCACCATCCCTGCCTGAGCTGAAAGAAATCAGTGGCTTAACACGGCCAACGCTGTATCGACTGCTGGCTTCACTGGAAGCAGAGGGGTTGATTGAGCAGCGCAGCGACCAACGTTATCAACTGGGTGTGAGGCTGGTTTCGCTTGCCCGTAAGGCACTGGCAGAAAACGATATTCGAAGCCTTGCAAAGGATGCGTTGCTTCACCTGCGGAATCAAACCGGTGAAACCGTACATCTGGCCGTGCCCAGTCGGGATGAGCTGATTTACATCGATAAGATCGAGTGTGAGGAAACGGTGCGCATGGCCTCCACTATTGGCACCCGTGTGCCCATGCATTCCAGCGGCGTCGGCAAAGCTTATCTGGGAGCGATGAAACCAGAGGAAGCCGAGGCCTTCATTCAGCAGCTGGATATGGCCAAGATCACAAGCTTCACCAACACAGACCGCACTGTGCTTTCCGCTGTGATCCATAAAGTGCGGGAAGCTGGTTACGTGTTTGATGATCAGGAGAATGAGGAAGGCATCGTCTGTTACGGGGCTGCCATTTTGGATGAAACGGGTAAACCGGCAGCAGCGATCAGCGTTTCCATTCCGCTTTACCGGCACACCAAGCCGGAGGAGCACTACGTCAAACCGCTTTTAGCCTGCATCGCCAATATTTCTCAGCGGCTTGGCTATCGACCTTCCTAAAGCATCAGAGAAAACGAAAGAGCCCGTGTAGTGCTCGCACAGGGCGGCGGCGAGGCACTACACGGGTCTTCAACGCCCGGAATTAGGGATCCGGGCTCTCGGGAGGAGGGTGCTGAAGCAACAAGAGCGGCGGTTGCTTCAACCTCTCACCATCACACTGGGATCTATGGCATTAGAGGCATATCTGTGCGAACACCCATCATTCGCAGATACACTCGGATCAATCCCAGGTGAATCAGGTCTCTCTCATCGCATGCGCAATCTGGTCCATCATTGGTTTGACCAGATAAGACAGAACGGACCGGTCTTCTGTCTTGATGAACGCCTCAACCGGCATGCCCGGAATGAGAGATTTACCGTCCAAACGCTCCAGCTCATTCTCCGGAATAGCCAGCTCCGCCAGGTAGTAGGTACTGCCTGTTCTGGGGTCTTCAACCAGATCAGGCGAAATGGTTTTCAGCCGTGCTTTCAGCTCTGGTGTGGTGCGCTTGTCAAAAGCAGGCAGACGGATGGTTGCTTCTTGATCCGGGCCGATCTGGTCCACATCAACCGGCTGAACCTTGGCTTCCACGATCAGCTGATCTTCTTCCGGCACGATTTTCATCACCACTTCGCCGCCCATGACGACACCGCCGATGGTGTGAACGGCCAGATCGAACACCTTGCCATTCTGCGGTGCGCGGATTTCTGTGCGCCGGAGTTCGTCCTGCGCTGCAATACGCCGTTCTTCCAGCTCGGAAATCTGAGCCCGTGTCTGCTGCAGTTGCTCCAGATTGTTGGAGCGCAGTTCCTCATCAGCCTGCAGGATCATGACCCGCCGCTCACTGATGGCTTCCTCTGAACGGGCAATCTGAGCAATGATGCCACCGAGCTCACCTTCCAGAGAGCTGCGCTCGCGCTGGAAGGCCATCACACGGGACTCGGTCACCAGTTTCTTCTTGCGCAGGGATTCAAGTCCGCCCAGCTCTGCATTGACCAGATCCACTTCAGTCTGCTTGGCATCCCGCTGGCGGATCAAACCGCCGATCTGCTTTTCAAACTGGACGATCTGGGTTTGCAGCTGTTCTCTCTTGCTCAGATGATTTTTCTGCCGCGCTTCCATCATGTTGCGCTGGGTTTCTTCAATCATCATCAGATGCGCACGATGCAGTGGGCTCTGCGCACGCTTTTTGAAGCTGATTTCATCCCGTCCCTGAATCTCAGCGGTAAGCCGCGCTTCCTGCGCATAGAGCTCATCAAGCTGGTTGGTCAGAACCGCAAGGTTGGAACGGGTGAGGGTATCATCCAGCCGCAGAACCAGATCGCCAGCCTTCACAAAGTCACCGTTCTTGACGAGGATCTGGTTGATGATGCCGCCGTCACGGTGCTGCACGGTCTTGGTGCTGGTCTCCACCACGATGGTGGCAGGGGCAACAACAGCGCCGGAGATCTCAGTCACGGCGGACCATGTGCCTCCGCCCAAAATCAGCAGGGCCGCGAGGTAACCACCAACCCGCAAGTGGCGGGAGATGCTGGCGCCGAGATCGTAGGATTTATCTGTGTTTCTAGCCATTTAACACGACCTCCTGCGGCTTGCGAAGCGGAGCGATCACCTGCTTCATGATCTTGTCTTTTGCACCCAGAGCGTCTGCTTCACCTTCATTCATGACGAGGATCTGGTCTACGGCAGAGGTTGCCGCCGGACGGTGCGCCACCACGATGACGATGGAACCACGCTCACGCATGTCGTGGATCGCATTTGTCAGCGCTGCTTCGCCTTCCGCATCCAGGTTGGAGTTTGGTTCATCCAGCACGATCAGGAACGGATTGCCATAAAGCGCACGAGCCAGTGCAATCCGCTGACGCTGACCACCAGACAGGCCATTGCCCGTTGCGCCGATGACGGTGTTGTAGCCTTCTGGCAGGCTCACGATCAGGTCGTGAACGTTCGCCATGCGCGCAGCTTCAATCAGTTTGTCGCTGTCCTGATCCGGCTTGAACCGCTGGATGTTCTCCGCAATAGTGCCGTCAAAGAGCTGAATGTCCTGCGGCAGATAACCGATAAAATCACCCCGATCCATCGCACTCCACTGGTCCAGTTCAGCGCCATCAAAACGGATAGAGCCTTTCAACGGATTGGTGATGCCGACCATGGCTCTGGTCAGCGTGGATTTGCCGGACCCGGAATGACCGATGATGCCCAGACCATCGCCTGCTTTCAGCTCCAGAGAGACATTTTTGACAAACGCTTCCTTGGCAGCGATTGGACCACAGAACAGCCCTTCAATCGAAACGGATTCTTGCGGGAACGGAATGGAGACCCGCTGTTTTGGTCTCACCTGAGACACGAAGATTTCCTGAAGCCGGGCGATGCCAACTCTGGCGGCGACAAACCCGCGCCAGTTGACGATGGCCATCTCAACCGGAGCCAGCGCACGGGCGGTCATGATGGACGATGCGATCATAACACCGGCGGAGACTTCCTGCTGGATCACCAACCACGCGCCCAGACCAAGGATGCCGGACTGCAGCATGAACCGCAGGGTCTTGATCATGGTGGTGAAGATGTTGGAACGATCAGACGCTGCCCGCTGCCGGCCAAGGAAGACATCATTGTTGTCCTCCCACCGGTCGCGCAGGTGGTCAATCATGCCCATGGCCTCAATGCTTTCCGCATTGCGCCGACAGGCTTCAATCAGTGTGGTCCGCTTGTTCGCTTCAACCGCTGTGTTTGCAGCCGGACGACGAGATGACAACTCGTTCAGCGCAATAAGAACACAGATGAGCAGCGCACCAATCAGCGCGGTGGTGCCCAGAAGCGGGTGGAACAGGAACACGATGCCCAGATAAAGTGGCATCCAGGGCATATCGAAGATAGCAGATGGACCGGAGCCGGACAGGAACTGACGAATGGAGTCCAGATCGCTGACAGGTCTGGATCGTTCGCCTTCAGCCCCCAAAACCAGCGGAACGCGGGTGGACGCCTCAAAGGCAAGGCCGGTCAGTTGCTCATCGACATGCTGGCCAACACGCAGCAGCAGCCGGTTCCGCAGACCATCGAGAATTCCGTAGAAGATATAGAGCACTGCCACAAACAGGCTGAGAACAACAAGGGTTGGCACGGAGCTGCTGGACAAGACGCGATCATACACCTGCAGCATGAACAAAGGGCCCGTCAACATAAGCAGGTTGATCAACATGCTGATGCCACCGATACCCCAGAATGCCCGGTAGAGTTTCCGGAATGCCTCTGAAATGTAGGATGTATGTTCTTGTGATTGCTTACCCAAAATAGCCTCCAGCCCGCTGTTTCCTTGCTGGGTTGGTTCGGGCGCCACACCCAAGCTCGTGGCGCCCGAACACTACTGATTACATCAGCATGTCATCAGAACCGTAGTCTGTTGCACCTTCCAGAACAGGAGCGTCTGCAGCAGCAACTTCTACAGGTTCAGATGCAGGGTTAAGGGCATCATAGATGTCCTTCGCACCTTCAGCGATATTGGTGATGACGTTGACTACAGCAGTAACAGGGTTGGATGTGGCAACCCCCACGGCTATGTCCACAACAACGTCAACAACAGTGTCAACCACAGCTTCAAAAACGCCAGCGATCTTCTTGCCGAGCTCAGGCTCGCCAAGAGCTGTAGATACGCCTTCAATAACCGCGCTTACGGCTTTGGTTACTACGTTTGCGATTGCTTTAAATGGATTCCACCAGCCCATGTCTTTATCCCTTTCAGACAATAGTTAGATGCGTTTCACCGGTCCCGAAGCAGGCTCCGAGAGTCAGTGAGGTTGAATTGTTGGTGTGATACCGCTGGCAGGAGGTCCTTCAGATGGCTACACTTGTGGTGATAGCTACAAAGGGTCCCAACCCAAGTCGGTTCTCTATGTCAGGAAAGTCCCTGGGCGCACCCGAACACTGCTAATGCCGCATTCAGAATGCAAGTCTACACTACGAATATACGTCATAGCCTAGCCTCCCAGCTTCGCTAAATGCTCATAACGAGCATGCCTCATAGCGACAAACGTTTTGAGTAACGTTTAGTGTCACCCAACGAACTTCAGTTACCTGAAGCATTGATCAAATCCCTATGCATAAATTGCAGATTTCTCATCATACCACTTTGAGTACACAATACAGATACGATGCAATCTGCCAGTTACACGCCCCCATTTTGGGAGGTGACCTGATCTGAGTTCAATATTTCGCCCCAATTGAGGCGGAAATGTGGCAGGGCTTTTTATACTTTTAGATCTAGAATAAATGTTATCCAAATGTTTAGTGCAATTACAACTCTAGGTATTACTTAAATATCAAAATTTTTATACTTAGGGTATATTTGTTTTATCTTACATAAAAATTTATCGATAAAAAAGACATTACGTTTGAGTAAGTTACCATAACACTTGTGATGCATGTCACACTCATATGTCTGTCAATACAAAAAATATGAGACTGGCACTCATTTTATGGTGAAAATATATCACAAAGGTGCCGTTAAGGTCATATATTTACCTTAAAAGTGACCGCACAACGGCAAATCAGGGCGATCAAACTCGATAATAGTGTCAGGCGAGAAGCACAAATCCGTAAATCTAGAAATGAGAAAACCTGCATTTGTGCGCACTTAATGGTTTAACCAAATTTGACGATTGAACCTCTGATTGCTTACCCTAAGTAAATACCCCGACCTACTTTCGTAGATCGGGGCATCATTCAATCAGCACTTAGGGAAGGGGCGTCAGCTAGCCCCCAGGCCTGCTTCGGATGTTCTCAGGCAGCCATGTGGCAACCTCTGGGAACGCGATGAGCACGAAGACCATCAGAACCATGATCAGGAACATCGGGAACGCAGCACGCGCGATGAAGCCCATCTGGTAATTGGTCATGCCCTGCAGCACGAACAGGTTGAAGCCGATAGGCGGCGTGATCTGCGCCATCTCAACCACCACCACAATGAAGATACCGAACCAGATCAGGTCAATACCTGCCTGACGGATCATTGGCTCCACCACAGCCATGGTCAGCACCACAGAAGAGATGCCATCAAGGAACATGCCGAGGATGATATAGAACACCAGCAGCACCATGAGCAGCTCAAAGCGGGACAGCTCCAGCGTTGCGATCATGTCCGCCAGCCCACGCGGCAGCCCGGTAAAGCCCATGGAAAGGGAAAGGAACGCCGCACCGGCAAGGATCAGCGCGATCATGGCGGAGGTGTAGGTTGCGCCCATCAGACTTTCCGTAAAGCTCTTCCAGTTCAGTGAGCCCTGGGAAGCCGCCAGAATGAGACTGCCGATCACACCAAAGGCCGCTGCCTCTGTCGCCGTGGCAAAGCCCAGGTACATGGAGCCTATCACCACCAGAATGAGCAGGATCACCGGCAGCAGGAAGCGGGTGTTTGCCAGCTTCTCAGAAAAGCTCATGCGTGGCTCTTCGGTCGGGTTCCACTTAGAGGACACACGAGAGGTGATCGCCACATACGCCATGAACATGCCTGCCAGCACGATACCCGGCACAATGCCTGCAAAGAACAGCTTGGAGATACTCTCGTTGATGGTCACACCGTACACGATGAGCGTCAGGGACGGCGGGATCATTAGACCCAGCGTTGCTGCACCTGCGAGCGTGCCGATGATCATCTTTTCCGGATACTCACGCTTGCGCAGTTCCGGAATGGACATCTTACCAACGGTAGTCAGCGTTGCAGCTGAAGACCCGGAGACCGCCGCAAACACGGTACAGCCCACGATGTTGGTGTGCACCAGACCGCCCGGCAGGCGCGCCATCCATGGGGCAAGGCCGCGGAACATGTCTTCCGAGAGACGCGTTCGGTAAAGGATCTCGCCCATCCAGATGAACAGAGGCAGAGCCGTCAGTGTCCATGAGGAGGAGGAGGACCAGATGGTCGTCAACATCACGTCGCCAACAGGGCGGGTGGTGAACAGTTCCATACCGACCCATGCCACCCCCATCAACGCCAGACCGACCCAGACGCCGGTGCCAAGCAGGGTGAACATGACAAACAGGAACAGGATGATGATACTAATATTTTCCATTGCTCTTATTCTCCCGCAACTGCTTCTTCAAGTTCCGGCGCAACACGGTGCTTGCCAGTGAAAATGAGTTGAAGCAGATGATCTGTAAGAGCAATTGCCAGGATCGCAGCGCCGATGAGCATGAAGCTCTGTGGCATCCACAGTGGTGTTCTGTCCTGACCCTGAGAAATGTCGTTAAACTTCCACGACCAGTATACAAACCGCTGAGCGTAGTACACGAAGTACCACATGGTGGCTGTGCCGATGGCAAAGCACCAGATTTCCAGCAGGCGCTGCGCGGTCTTGCCCAGCATCTGGTGTAGAATGGAAACTCGAATGTGAATGCCCTTGTTCAAGGCATTTGCGAACGCCATAAAGCTGGCCGCAGCCATTGCATAGCCAGCATATTCTGCAGCACCGGGAAAGACTTCTCCGGTCCAGCGAGCCAGCATTTGCATAACGATGAGCCCAAGAATGGCGATCAGACAGAGCGCTGAGAGAACTCCAGCCGTCTTGTAGATCCCATCAAGGCCCAAGCGCAGTGCGCGTGTAAGCTTCATTGTTCTCCCCCTCCAGAAAAAGAAAAGCCGGAGCCGCGCACGGCGGCTCCGGCCAAAGAACGAATTACTTCATTGCTTTGAATGCATCGACAACAGCTTTGCCATCGTCGCCAGCTGCTTCCAGCCACTCAGCGGTCATGGTTGCGCCGATTTCCTGAAGGTCAGCCTTCATCTGATCGCTACCTTTTTCAACCTTCATGCCGCCTTCACGCAGGCCATCAAGGGTGAAGTTTGTGTAGTCGATAGAACGCTTGAGACCATCAGCTTCTGCAGTTGCTGCACATGCCTGAATGATGCCTTTGTTCTTTTCAGAAACACCTGCCCAGACATCGGAGTTTACGAGCATGTAGTTGCGTGGCAGCCATGCATCCACTTCGTAGAAGTAGTTGAGGCTTTCCCAAACTTTACGGTCGTAACCAGTTGCGCCGGAGGAGACCATGGAGTCAGCAACACCGGTTGCGAACGCCTGAGAAATCTCAGCAGCTTCAATGGAAACTGGCAGCATGCCTGTCAGCTCAGCAAGACGCGCAGTTGCGGTGTTGTAAGAGCGGAACTTGATGCCTTCCATATCAGCAACAGAGTTGACTGCGTTTTTGAAGTACAGGCCCTGTGGTGGCCATGGCACGGAATACAGCAGGGTCAGGTTCTGTTCGCCAAGAACCTTCTCAAGAGCTGGCTTTGCAGCAGTCCAGAGCTTGGCCGCATCATCGAAGGATGTTGCAAGGAATGGAACAGAATCCACGCCGAACAGGGCATTTTCGTTCTGGTGACCGGAAAGCAGACGCTCACCGATTGGCACCTGACCGGTCTGAATTGCACGCTTGATGTCGCCGCCCTTGAACAGGGAGCCGCCCGGGTGAGTGGTTACTTCGATTTCACCGCCAGTACCGGACGTAATACAAGCTGCAAATTCTGCACCTGTTACAGAGTGGAAGTTGGACCCTGAGTACGCCATTGGCAGATCCCACTTCTCAGCAGAAGCGGCTGTTGCCCCCAACGCCATAGCGGAAATACTCAAGGTAACCAGTAGACTAGACTTCTTCATATGTACTCTCCTCCAAGAAAATTAGTGATGCCCTCAGTTAAATCTCTGTGGATCGTAAGGGCTTATATCGTTATTGGGGCGTTTTCCGCTGATCAGATCAGAGACCAGCCGCCCGGTTTTTGGACCGCCCGTCAGGCCGATGTGGTGGTGTCCGAACGCTGCATACACACCGCTCTTGCCCACTTCACCGATGAGGGGGAGACTGTCCGATGGCGCAGGGCGGAAGCCCAGCCATTCCTCTTCGCTTGACGCTTCCAGATGCGGGAAGCTCTCGCGAACCTTTTTCCGTAGCAGGGCCAGAGGTGCTTTGGAGGCACCAGCTTCCAGCCCGCCAAACTCAACAACACCAGCACAGCGCAAACCTTGTGCCATTGGCGTTGCCACGAACTTGCCAGAGGCAACCATGATTGGCTGGTTCGGCTGTTCGCTCGGGTTCTTAAATAGGATGTGGTAACCGCGCTCAGCTTCCAGCGGCACCTTGATACCAAGCTTCTTCATCAAAGGCTTGGACCAGACGCCGGTTGCCAGAACCGCGCGATCACATTCAAAACGTCCTTTGTCGGTCATGACGGCTGAAATTGAACCGCCCGACAACTCAAAGTCCTTCACCTCAGCTTGCACAAACGTGCCGCCCATTTCGGTGAAGACTTTCACCAGATCCTGCACATAAGCGCCTGGGTCCTGAATGAACCCGTGATCGCGCATCAAAGCCAGCAGCTTGATGTTTTTGCTCAGGATTGGTTCCATCTCATGAACTGCGTCACCTTCAATCAGTTCCGGCACAAAGCCGGCATTGCGGCGCAGTTCCCAGGTGTACGCATCTGCTTCAAATGCGGCTCTGTCGTTGTAGGCAAAGCTATAGGTGCTTTCCTGAAGCCACTTTTCAGCACTGGTTCCGTCCACCAATGCATGGTGCTGGTCTACACTGTCGCCCACAATCGGGGTCAGGCCCTGCGCAATACGGCGGGTTTCCTTATCCGTTGCGTGTGACAGATAGCGTGTCAGCCAACCCGCCAGCTTCGGCAGATAACTCCAGCGCAAAAACAGCGGAAAGTTTGGATCCAGCAGCAGCTTTGGGCCTTTGAGAATGAGACCCGGCGCTGTGACAGGCGCCACGGAGCAGCTCGCCAGAACGCAGGCATTGCCGAAGGACGCCCCCATGCCAGGTTCGCCCTTGTCGATGAGGGTCACATCATGACCCTCACGCTTCAACCATAAAGCTGCTGAAACACCTACAATCCCTGCGCCGATGACAACGACATTATTTTTATTCATGCAGCCCCCATCACCGCACTCTTGGAAATCGCATAGTGCTCGACTTTTTCCAGATCCGGCCGCCCTCCCAAGCCTGCCGTTTGCGGAACGATCACATCGCCGCCTCTGGTTTCAAATGGCGTTTCCATAAGGTCTTCTACTAGGAAGTATTTTGCCTGATAAAACTCACAAGCTAAAGTGATTTCTGGCGTTGCAGCAATCATGTGCGTTCCGGCGAGGTGGGCGAGACCAGATTCAAACATGTCGCCGCCATAGGCGCTCATACCTGCAGTTGCAGCCATGCGGGCCACGGTTTGAGCCCGAGTCAAGCCTCCGGTCTTCATTATTTTGACTGAAACGCCATCAGCTATCCCCATCTTAATCGCGGTCAGCATATCCTCTGGCCCAAAGATGCTTTCGTCCGCCAGAAGCGGCACATCGATGGAATTTCGGATAGTTGCCATAAGTTCCCGAAGGTTATGAGCAACCGGCTGTTCGATAAAATCTGGTTGAAAAGTCGCAATGTCACGAACGCACGCTAGGGCAGAATCGTGGTGCAGGCCCTGATTGTAATCCACGCGAATGGAAAACTCAGGATAGTTCATGCGTAGGTGCTCCATACGCATCATATCAAACTCATGTCCCTTGAAGCCGGTTTTGAGTTTGATGATGCGCACGCCATCCTCTTTCAAACGCTCCATCAATGCCAGATCACGATCGAAATCAGGATCAGCAATAGAGCAGGAAAGCGGAATGGTATCACGGCATTTGCCGCCCAGAAGCGCCCAGACTGGCAATCCGGAGATTCGGCCCTGAAGATCTAGCAGGGCAGATTCCAGCGCTGCTTTTGCTTCCGTGCAATGGGCCACCGCTTTTTGAGCATCCTTCATGATCGTGGCGCGCTCACCAATGGTGCGGCCAACAACGAGTGGGCGGATGTAGCGGTCCAGTGCTGCGAAGCTTGCTTCAGCAGAGCCGGTGAACACGGACCAAGGGGATGCTTCCCCCAGCCGTTTTCACCTCCCTCCGCCGTTAAGCGGAGGATGATGATGTCTACGGCATGCTCAACGGAGCCGATGCCATGGTCGCGGCGGGCATTGACGGGCAACTGTACGTGCCAAACATCCATGCCGATGATCTTCTGTTCTGCGTTCATGGCTCTTATCCCATCCAGCGGCGTACAGGTGCATTTGCTTCTTCAAGAGGCTGGGTCACAACATCAATCAGTGTTGGACCGTCATGTTCAATCGCCTCTTTGAGCACGCGTTCCAGATCATCCGGGTTTTCAACGCGCCAGCTCTTCACGCCATAAGCCGCAGCAACGGCAGCCTGATCAGTGCGGTTGAAGTCTACGTTGTAGTAACGTGCATCTGTGTCCGCATACTGGCTCGCTTTGATCCAGCCGTAGTTGGAGTTGGAGAACACGATGTAAGTGATTGGCGCGCGAGAGCGGCAAACCGTTTCCAGCTCACCACAGGTGAAACCGAAGGACCCATCACCCATCATCGCAACCACTTTGCTGCTTGGACGGCCATACCAAGCCCCCAGCGCAGCAGAGAGCGAGTAGCCCAGAGCACCATGCGCACGGTTAGTGATGAAGTGACGACCAGACTGCGGCAGCTGATAATACGCAGAGAAGTAAGGGCAGGAGGTGCCTGGGTCAGAGATGACAGTCGCATCCACCGGCAACACCTTCATCATGGCGTCAATCACACGCTCCGGACGGATTGGCGCTTCACCGCTCTGGGCCAGCTTATTGAAGATCTCGAACTTACGCTTCTTAATGTCCGCCACAGCAGCGGCACCACCAAAGGTGTCTGCGCCCTGATCTTGCTTATCAAGAACCGCGTTGACCTGCTCCAGTGATAGTTTCAGGTCACCAACAACGCCAACTTCAACTTCATAGTTCGCACCAATCACCATCGGGTCATTATCAAAGTGAACCACACGAGTTTTAGCGGATGGGGCTTCCCAGCGGGAGGTGGTGGTGGAACCGGCACGGGCGCCCATGAACACCACGAGATCCGCGTTTGCCATCGCTTCCCATGTCTCATCCGTACCACCGTTGGAGCCAACGACGCCCACACAGTTTGGATGGGTTTCCGCCAGTGAGCCCTGACCGGAGATGGAGGTTGCGACCGGAATATCGAGGCGGGTTGCCAGACGGTCCAGTTCTTCCATTGCGCCTGCAATCACAACGCCGCCGCCACAAACAATCAGAGGCTTCTTTGCAGAAAGGATCGCATCGACAGCCGCTTCTGCAGCACCCGGAGCCGGAGCCTGACGGTAAGCTGGATAAGAAGTGAGCTGCTGATCGGCCCAGATGTCGGAAGGGTCAACGGCATCATACTGAATGTCGTAGGGCAGGCCGAGGTGGGCCGCACCGGAACGACCGGTTGTCATCGCACGGAAGGCTTTACGAACCATACGAGGAATGTGATCTGCACGCTTGATCACGGTGTTCCACTTGGTCAGCGGACGCATCAGCGCTTCCTGATCAACTTCAGTCAGCGGGTACTTGCCGTATGAGGCAACAGAAATGTCCGTTGTAATGCCAAGCACCGCGTAGGAGCTTTCAGAAGCTTCAATCAGACCCGGCAGAATGTAAGTGGCGCCACCACCGGATGGCCCCTCACACACACCCGGACGACCAGTCACTCGTGAATACGCATCCGCCATGTAAGTGGCGCAGCGCTCATCACGGGTCAAAACGTGGGTCATCTTGTGATCAAGCTTATACATCGCGTCATAGAACGGCAGAGTTGTATCGCCGCAAAGACCGAAAATGTGCTGAACGCCCTGAGCCTCCAGCATTTTTACCATGGCTTCGGCACCATTCATCTTATTCGTCACAGTGTCACCTATCAGACCCGTCCCACCCGTTAAGCAGGCAATTTACTAAACCCGAAAGAATGCAGAATCGATTGCACTCAAAATTGTATACAGCACCATATTCAATATTGAGCGCAGGTCAAATGGAATGTACAGTTCGCATATGACGTGGTAAGTGCTGAGCCGATTTTTGGGGCCTGCAGCGGCAGGATTGAGAGCGATTTTGGAATGACAAAAGCTGATAGCAACGTGGACCGCATCTACGAAAAACTACGGAAAATGGCGGCCTATTTTGAGTTTAAGCCGGATGCCCGTATCAACGAGAGCGCGTTATCCACAGAGTTGGGTGCAAGCCGGACACCACTGCGCGAGGCGTTGAATCGACTCGTGGCAGAAGGCTTCCTCACGTTCCAGAGTGGCCGCGGCTTCTTTTGCCGCCCGCTGAGCCCGAAGCTTATTCTTGACCTTTATGAAGCGCGTGTCGCCATCGAGACGGAGATTGTCCGCCTTGTTTGCCGCCGGGCCAGTGATGAGGAGCTTCAGGATCTGATGGAGTTCCTCAAATCCACGGAGCCGGACTACGACAGCTGCGAAGATCCCATGGAGCTTTTGAGCATGGACGAGGCATATCACATGCGCATCGCTGCTCTGTCTCAAAGCAACGAGCTGGTCCGCATTCTGGAAAATCTGAATGACCGCGTGCGCTACATTCGTCTTGTCGACCTGAAATACCTGCGCGGCAAGACCCCTGTTTCCACGCAGGAGGAAGCCCAGCTTTCGGCCCACCGTGTGGTGCTGACCGCCCTGATCAACCGGGACGAAGACAAAGCCGTTTCCACCATGCGCCATCATATCGAACGCCGCCGCGACGAGGCCACCGAAGCCGTGCGCATCGCCTACTCGCAGCTCTACGTTCCAGCCGATTAACGCGTACTCCCGAAGGCGCTTTTTGCTTTCGGGGGGAGGGTACGCGGAAAACCAAGAGCAAAGCAGCCTGAGGATCCCCAATACTCCGGCTGCTTTGATCCCCCAAATTTAAGGAAGAGGTTTTGAATTATGTCCGTTGAGTATGGAGGCAAGACCGTATTTGGTGCCTCGGTCGGCATTCTCATGCTGGAGACCAAGTTCCCGCGTATTTACGGCGATATTGGCAATGCGCAGACATGGCCGTTCCCGGTGCATTATCGCGTGGTGCGCGGCGCGACCCCGAACAAGGTGGTGCGCAACGACCCGCGTGAGCTGGTGAATGAGTTTATTGAAGCAGGCCGCGATCTGGTCCGCATGGGCTGTGACGGCATCACCACCAACTGCGGGTTCCTGGCGCTTATTCAGGATCAGGTGAAGGAAGCCCTTGGCGTACCTGTTGCCACCTCTTCTTTGATGCAGATCCCAAGCGTGCAGCAGCTTCTGCCAAAGAATAAGCGCGTTGGCGTCATCACCATTTCCAAAGAAACGCTGACCAAGGAGCACCTGAAAGCAGCTGGTGCACCTGAAGATACAGTGATCGTTGGTACGGATGGCCTACGCAACTTCACCCGCGAAGTGCTGGATGATTATAACGCCATCAACTTTGAAGATGCCCGCCTTGATCTGCTGGACGCTGCCGCTGAACTGGTGACCAAAAACGAAGGTATCGGCGCGATTGTGCTGGAATGCACCAACATGGTGCCCTACGCCAATGACATCCGCAAACTCACTGGTTTGCCGGTATATTCCATCTACACTTTCGTGAACTGGTTCCAATCCGGTCTGGTTCCGCGTAAGTTCCCGCTGGAACTGGATGACCCGCGTTTGAATTTAGCGACCTACGGAAATTAATCGATGTCCAAGCCTAGTCAGATTGAAGAGATAAACACAAACGGCCTTGTTTTGCTTGGCTGCGGAAAGATGGGCTCGGCCATGCTAAAAGGTTGGCTGGAAGCAGGCGTTCTGCCGTCCAGCACCACCGTGATTGACCCTTATCCATCTGACTGGCTCCGGTCACTGGAAGATCACGGCCTGAACCTGAACAAGACATTGCCAGCAAACCCGGCCGTCTGCATTCTGGCCGTGAAGCCACAGATGATGGGCGATGCAACCCCTCAGGTGATTGCTCTGGGTGGCGGCGGAACAGTGTTCATTTCCGTTGCAGCGGGCACAAACCTGAATACGCTTCTTTCTCTGGTGGGAGAAGGCAGCCCAATCGTGCGCGCCATGCCAAACACACCGGCAGCCATTGGCCGCGGCATCACCGCACTCATTCCAAACAACCATTGCTCAGATAATAATCTGGCCATGGCGCAGGAACTGCTCGCTGCTGTTGGCCAGACTGTGGTGTTAGAAAATGAAGGCCAGATGGATGCTGTGACGGCTGTGTCCGGCTCCGGTCCGGCCTATGTGTTCCATCTGATTGAGTGCCTTGCCAAAGCGGGTGCCGAGCAAGGCCTGCCAGAAGAGCTGGCCATGCAATTGGCAAAAGCCACCGTTGGCGGAGCAGGGCAACTGGCAGAAGATGCCAGCGACAGCCCATCTCAACTGCGCATCAACGTGACATCTCCAAACGGCACAACAGCCGCTGCTTTGGATGTGCTCATGAATGAAGACAACGGCATGCCACCACTTCTTTCCCGCGCTGTTGCAGCAGCCAAGAAGCGCAGTGAGGAACTGGCTTAAGCACCTCTGATTTCGCCGAGTTTTAAAACCCCGCTTTCCATCAGGACGGCGGGGTTTTCTTTTACTCTCCCGCAACTGTCAGAAACAGGCTTGACCAATTTCGATTCTTATATAACCATACGGTTATGCAACAACTAAACCAGACACCCCAGCCCCAAAATCTTGATGCCGTGTTTGCAGCATTGGCCGACCCCACCCGCCGCGCGATCCTGACACGGCTCGCGGGTGGGGAGGCATCGGTCAATGAGCTGGCTGAGCCATTTCGCATGAGCCAGCCCGCAGTCTCAAAGCATCTGAAGGTTCTGGAGCGGGCAGGGCTGGTTGAACGCGCCATAGACAAACAGCGCCGTCCGGCCCGGCTCAAAGCCGCACCCATGCGTGAGGCCGTCAAATGGCTGGAAGAGTTTAGCAAGTTCTGGTCAACCAGCTTCGATCAGCTGGATGATCTTCTGGAGGAATTGAAGAAATCCGAGAGTTGAGGAGGGAATGGGAATGAGCGAACTACCAACCTATGTTTTGGAACGCACCTTTAACGCCCCACGCGAACTGGTCTGGCGCACATGGACTGAGCCAGATCTAGTCTCCCGCTGGTATGGCCCAAACGTGGAGAGCATTCCGCATAAGATGGATGTGGAGCAGGGCGGCCTCTGGCTGCACGAAATGAAGTGGGGTGACAACTCCAACTACCAACGTGCTGAGTACATCGAAGTCTCAAAGCCTGAAAAGCTCGTTTGGCTTCATTCCAATGCTGATGAAAACTGGGAGGTCGCAGGCAATCCCATGATGCCTGACTGGCCACGCATTCTGCTGACCACCGTGACCTTCGAGGAAAACGGCGACCAGACCAACCTCCGCCTTACATGGGTGCCCCATGATGCCACCGAAGCCGAAATCACCTGTTTCGAAGCTGCCATCAGCGGCATGAACAAAGGCTGGAACGCCGGCATGGCCCTCCTGGAAGACCTCCTCGCCGAGCTTCAGGCAAGTTTGACGGCGTAGGGTGGATTGGAGACCTCTCCTCAGCCCCGACCTCTCCCTAAGAGGCGGGGTTTTTCTTTGGGTTGATTGAGGTCTTTTGACGCATAGGTAAGCAGTTTTTACGCAGAAATCTGCCCTATCGGAAACATTATAAGTAATTGTTCTGATTATATTTCTGCATATTACCGAGCGGAATAGATCAAAATTTAATTTGTTATTAGTAAGTCCGCCATACCCCTAAAACTAACAGTGGTATTCTTAGAAAATACCCGCAGCGGAAAATAAGAATATTTATGGGGCACTAATGCACTTTTCCGGTATTAAACTCACCACAAAGATCGCTCTCGCAGTTTCATTTGCCATTGTCCTGACAACTGGCATTCTGGTGTTGGCCGCAGACCTTTTACTCTGGGGTACGCTGAGCGATGAAGTGGACAAACGTCACGATATCAATCTTCGTATTGCGGCGGCGCAGCTCCAGCAGGAGTTCCCATCAGCGACCGTTAAGCTGGATCACAACACGAATGTTTCCAAGATCATCATCAGTGATCCGCTGAAGTTTTCTAATAATGATCTTGTCGATCAGATCGGTCACCTGACCGGTGAGACTGCCACTGTTTTTGTGTGGGATGACTCCAACCAGGATTACTGGCGCAAAACCACCAATATCAAGAACAAAGCAGGCAAGCGCGCTGTTGATACACCTTTGGGCAAAGGCGGTGCTGTTTATCCGATCATCAAGTCTGGAAAAACCTTCCGCGGCGAAGCCAACATTCTCGGTATGGCGTACTACACGCTCTATCAGCCGATTTTTGACAGCAACAACCGTGTTACTGGCATTCTTTATGTGGGCGTTGAAAAATCTCACATTGAAGCACAGGTTGATCACGTCACCTGGAACCTGCTTTACGCCGCTATAGGTCTGGCAATTGTTCTCGTTCTGCTGGCCTACTTCGGCTTCAAGATGATGCTGAAACCAATCCCGGCCATGACGTGTGCCCTGCGTGACCTCTCTGAGAACAAGCTGGACATCAAGATTGGCTACTCCGATCGCAAAGATGAGATCGGCGAGATGGCACAGGCGATTGAAGTGCTCCGCCAGAACAACGTTGAGCGCATTCGCCTGCAGGAACAGAGCGACGAAGAGCACGGCGCACGTGAGCAGCGTCAAAGCCGGATCGAGAACCTGCTCAGCCAGTTTGGCGCTGAGGTGACTGAAGCCCTGCAGAGCGTTGATCAGCGTTCGCAGGAGATGGAACACACTGCAACCCGCTTGACCGGCATTGCCGAAGACTCTGCGCTTCGCTCCAACACCGCCCGTGATGCTTCTGAAGAAGCTTCCGCCAACGTGCAGACCGTTGCAACGGCAGCTGAAGAGCTGAGCGCTTCCATCGAAGAGATCAGCCGTCAGCTGGGTGAAACCAACCGCGTGGTGGGTGCAGCGACAAGCGGCGCAGAAGAGAGCAGCCAGAAGGTTCAGGCTCTGGACAGCGCAGCGCAGAAGATTGGCGAAGTGGTCAACCTCATTCGCGACATTGCTGAACAGACCAACCTGCTGGCCCTGAACGCCACCATCGAGGCAGCTCGCGCCGGTGAGATGGGCAAAGGCTTTGCGGTTGTGGCTTCTGAAGTGAAGGAGCTGGCAACGCAGACCTCCAAAGCCACAGAAGAGATCTCCGCACAGATCTCCGGCATCCAGAACTCTTCCAAGGAGACCGTGGAAGCTATCGTGGGCATCAGTGACACCATGAGCGAAGTGAACAAGCACGCGACCTCCATCGCAAACGCTGTTGAGCAGCAGGGCTCTGCGACCATGGAGATCAGCGAAAACGTTCAGATGGCCGCTCAGGGCACCCGCAGCGCAGCGCACAATGTGAGCGAGGTTTCTGTGAAGGTGACCGAGACACAGGAAGCTGCTTCGCAGGTGCTGGACGCCTCTCAGGCAGTGGCTGACAATGCAGCTCGCCTGCGCAAAACCATCAACTCCTTCATGGAAGACATCCGCGCAGCCTGATCGCGCGCGTATCCATCAAATCTGAATGGCCGCATTTTTCAAGTGTGAATGCGGCCATTTTCTTTTCTGATGAAGGGTTGGTCATCCGGCGTTCACTTGCCCGTTTCTATAACCGACTGTATTGATTGACCTGTTGGGGGCACACATGAAGAAACTCAAATCAAAAATCAAACTGCTCGGGTACTCACTGCTGGCAAGTGCCAGTGCGATGCTGGCGCTGAACACAGTCTCTTACGCGGCAGGGCAAGACCTGATCGTCATTGCAGCACCGTCCATCAGCGACACCTATGATGACCCGGAGTATGCGGAGCTGTTTCAGGGCATCGTGGACTTCGACATTGCCTACGCAAACGCTGTTTATGGAAACGACGAAGTGCGGATCGTCGTGGATGCGCAGACCCGGCCTTACTTTGCGGGCAAGGTGCCGGATGAGATTATCATCAATGACTATCTCCCACACATCTGGGCGCGGGATTACACCGTCATCAATCCAAGTAAACCGGTTCAGTTTCGCTACACACCCGTCACATTTGAAGGCAATCAGGCCGTTGCAGATGAAATGCAGGATGGCTTCAACGCCTTTGCAGAGGCGAGGGGCCTGAAGTTTGGCAAGACAAAATACATGTTGGATGGCGGCAACATCGTCGACAACCACGCAGGCCGCGTGATCACGACCACTCGTTTTCTGGAGGACAACGATCTTTCCTACGAAGACGGCAAGACTGTGTTGAAAGAACTGCTGAATGCGAAGGAAGTCGCGATCCTGCCTCCAGATGAAGAGGTGATGGCCCACAGTGATGGCATGGTGATGTTTGCGGAAGAAAACACCCTCATCCTCAATCGCTATGACGAGCCGATGTACTCTGAGATTTTGGAGGAACTGGAAATCTCATTCCCAGGTATCAAGATCGTAGACGTGGATGCCAACTGGGATGAGACGAACCTTTCCAGCGCATGTGGTGTCAACGTCAACGCAACCATGACCAGCAACTTCATCTACATGCCGCACTTTGGCGACAAAAACAGCGACAAGGTGATGAAGACCATTCAGGCCAACACCAGCAAAAAAGTCATTCCGGTGCCAGCCAATTCCGTCTGCAAACTCGGCGGCTCCGTCCGCTGCCTCACCTTGCAGCTGAAAGGCAAAGCCGCACAGGCATTCTTGCAAAACTGAACGGCAAAACCCCGCCTCATGGGCCAAGGCGGGGTTTCTTCCAGGCAAGCGGCAACTTGCTAAGACAGCTGCCGCACTGCTTGACTCAGAATAGCTGTCCTAGTGCATCCAGAAGACCCAGCGTTGCGGTGAGCACCAGAAACCCACCGAGCCCCGGCACGATCCAGTTGAACACCTTGCTCTCATCGAAAACCTGAAGGGACAGCTGCCCCAGAAATCCGTAGACCATAAAGCAGATGAGTGCGATCAGCCCGATTGGCAGAAACACGGAACTCAATGCTCCGGCATTGGTCGCGATCTCACTGTTCACGAACTGCGGGAACAGCGCCACAAAGAACAGGATTGCCTTGGGATTGAAGAACGCGATTAAAAAACCGGTCTGAAATCCTTCGCTCGCCTTGGAAAGCTGCTTCTCTGCCCCATCCGTTTCCAGCTTAAAGCTGCCGCCGTGGCGGATGAAGATGTATCCGATATAGGCGATATAAAGCGCACCGACCGCTTGCACTGTCAGCAGAACGCGCGGTTCAAGTGACACCACCGAGCGGAAGGCGAAAAACGCAATCAGCGCCTGCCCCAGGGAGGCGGTGACATTCCCCAAAGCAGGAGGAACGACGCCATTCACACCGCCCCGGGCTCCTTCTGTAAAAGCAAGAGCCATGCTGGGGCCGGGAATGATCGAGACAGAAAAAATCGCGATGCAATACAGGATGAGTTGGTCGACACTCATTTAAATTCTTTCAGTAACATTCTGACGGTTATTCGCGGTGTTGTCGGAATTGATCACACCGCTATGAATCGCCTCACCAATTTTGAAACCTTCATGGATGTACTCATCAATGACTTTTTGGCCTTCTTCTTTCTTAAGAAGCCGAACGATGTGGCCCATGAACACCTCCCCTAATATGGAAAGGCGATAGTCCTCATCGCTCTCGATAACCAGAGCTTCATCAATCAGGTCCTGCAATGTGGAGAGCTGGGATGCATCAACATCCCCATCTTCGATCATTGCGTGAAGCCTGTCTTTTTTCAAGCCTTGATAGAACAACGGGAACGTCCATAGGGACATATCCTTCTGGTGATGCAATGCCGACTTTCTCAGGTTGAAGCCGAACTCACCATTGCCAATGGCAGCCTTCCAGTGATTGATATCGACGGTGTTCTCAAATCGCACGCCCGGGGCAGAGCCAATGGCCTGCGCGCCTGCTGCAATTAGGAAGGTATCGTAGTGCGCCGCCCCAATGCATTCATTGCCGGGTAGGTGATCCAGAACTGTTTGGTCAACCGAGGCCCGGTCTACATAGGTGTTGGTCCCCCGGCGCACCCAGCCTGCTTGCTGCAGGGTGCTGTAGGAATGTAGCCGCATCACCGCCTGTTCTTTATGCGTAGGCACATGCGGCACCTTTTCCCCTTTCACATCAGCCACCAGAGAAGGGGCAGCCCCCGGTGTCAGCAGATAGGTGCTGACGGCATTGATAACCGGGTGTTTCAGAGCATAACTGAGATCTGCTTCCACATCGGCCAGTGTTTGCCCCGGTAGGCCCGTGATGAAATCAGCATTCACAATCGGGATTTGCCCGGCAACATACTCGCAGAGTTCCTCCACTTTTCGCATGGAACGCGGCAATCGCACGTTGGCTCTGATCTGCGGATTGATGCTTTGCACGCCGAAGCTGAGTTTGGTCACCTTGTGGGCGATCAGCTCATCCAGAAAGTCCGGTTTGGTTGTTGAAGGGGCACATTCAATGGCGATCTCGGTGTTGTCATCGATCCCGTCCAGCCCGCGCACATGAGACAGAAGCTTGCCAATCTGGCCGCGCACAAGATCTGGGCTGCCACCACCGATGTGGACGGACCGAATACGCTTTTGCCCATAGGCGGGTGTGATCTGCAGGATCTTATCGAGCTGTTTGATCAAAAGCGCGATGTACTCACGCGCATCAGCAAAATCTAACGTGTTGCCACCAGAGAATGCACAAAACGAGCATTTCTGTGCGCAGTACGGAATATGAAGGTACAACTGAAAGGTTGTCTGCTCCGTTACCGGGGCAGAGGCGATTGAATGCACGACCTCCGCTTCACTCAGCTTTTTGCTGTCCGCCACCATCCAGTAATCGATCGTGTTGCGCGCCATGTAGTGGAAACGGGTATTTAAAAGACTTTCATCACCTTTACGAAGATCAACCATTCATCACCCAATACTTAGATCAAAAGTTTCGGGTGAGATCCTATTAACGCAGAGGCATATAAAGCAATTATACGAGATATATTATACAGTGAAATAATCTAATCCCCACAATGACTTAACAGAAGCAGAAGAGAACGCAATTCACCAAATGAAAGCAAAACACAAATAAGCAATATACCTAATATTATTAATAATAGAAAAGCATCTCCGAGCGGACATTTCTAAGCTCATGGCACCTTAGTTACTGGAATGAAACGAAGTGTGACTGCTAAGACTATAAGATCAGAGATCGCGGAATGGGCAATTCAGCGAATGTCGCCAAAACAAGGAGTATCCGACAGCTGAGAAATGCTTTGGTGTTTCTCAAAAGCGAAACTCATCACATCAAAACTGAAGATCTACATTCTCCAAAAATCTTCATTTGACAGAAAATGCGTTGGTCACTGGACCTAAAAACGCGGCGTGGCCTATGGCTACTCAGCACACATCTTTATGGCGATCACCAGTTGCCCGGTGATTGGGTTGCCGTGTTCAAGCCGGATTATCATTTCAGTGCGATCAAGCAGTTCCAGATTGTTTTGCATCAGCAGGCGCTGAATGTAGTCCAGTGAGTGAGCATAGCGGCAGTGCTTGCCCATCAGGTAGGGCTCACCATTGAAGTTTTCCTCCGGCTGGACCTCATTTGAGAAAAGAAAGATGCCATCAGGTGTCATGCTGCCCGCGATGTGCGAGAACATCTCATCCAATTCGCCGTTGTACGGAATAACATCAGTTGAGACGACGAGATCCCAAGGTTCATTGCGGTTTGCCTTTAGGAACCGCGTGATCTCTTCTTCGTGCAAGACATCGTAGAGCTCTTTCTCTCGCGCTTTTTCAAGCATCTCTGCAGAAAGGTCTAAGCCAGTTTTGTGAGTGACTTGTTCTTTCAGAACCTCACAGCAAAGGCCGGTCCCACAGCCAAGATCCAGCATGCGCTTGAAAGGCCCGAGCCCAAGCGTAGCAAATCTTTCGCCCACTTTCTCTGGAATGGCATACTTCAGGTTTTCCAGAAGACGTTGATCGTAGGTTCCGGACATCTGACCAAACAGCGACAGGATGTGGGCTTCGGGCATACTGCTGGGAACATCCCTTTTACCAATGGCTGCCAGATGGAGGGCGGCGCCTATACTGTCTTCTGGGTCATTGCGCAACATCTTCTCAAAAGCTTCTGCGGCTTCATCGTATTTGCCCGAGGCTTCCAGATCCAATGCGTTGTTGAGCTGAAAAAAGTCAGAAATAATATCTACAACGGGATTAAAGTGATTGTTATCGCCAATGTCATTGCCCATAGCTCACGCCCTTATGATTTCAGGTGAGCGCAGTTGGCCATAAAACACTTAAGGAGCCCCCTGCAGTCTGGCTGATCTTCCGAAAACTGTAATCAGTCTGTTGAGAGGTCTTGTCAAAAGGCAAAGAAAAACCCCGCCTCACGAAGAAGCGGGGTTCTCAAGAACAGAAGCTGGATCAGCTTAGCCGAGGATCTTGCCCAGGTTCATGGCAACCATCTTGTCACCGCCAATCTTGATCTTGCCCATCATCACAGCCGTCATCGGGTTGACGGAACCATCCACCAAACCTTTGAAGGTCTTTGCAGAACAAGAGATTGTGCAATCTGCCTCTGCTTCTTCTGCACGCGCACCGTTTTCATCAACGATGATGGAGCCCTCATCCTTGATGTTGAGCGCGATAGACTTTGACATATCGACGCCATCAAGCTTGTCGTTGATTCCGGATACGATCTTCTGGATGAATTCGGACATCTGATCCTCTGGCTGTTTTTCTGTTTCGGGAGGGCAAACCCTCCAAATTATTTCAGCTACTTAACCACTATCTGTGGTGATAACAAGCGCCTCAAAGGTCTAGTATACGTAAACTGCTAGACCAATTCGTCATAGTGCCATGCAATATGGTCCTGCATAAAGGACGCAATGCAGTAGTAGCTGTGATCATATCCGCCATGCATGCGCAGGGTCAGATCAACGCCTTCATCCCGGCAAGCTTTCTCAAAGACCCAAGGTTTCAGCTGCTCTTCTAGGAAGCCATCAGCGGAGCCCTGATCAATCAGAATACGGCCTTTCCAGCCGCGGGACTTCACCAGCTCGCACGCATCATAGTTTGCCCAGGTGGAACGATCTTCACCCAGATAACCGGAGAATGCCTTCTCACCCCATGGGCAGTTGATCGGGTTCACGATTGGTGCAAAGGCAGAAACGCTTTTGAACAGGCCCGGATTTTTCATCGCAAGGGTCAACGCACCATGACCGCCCATGGAGTGGCCGGTGATGCCCAGAGCGCTCAGGTCAATCGGGAAGTGCTCTTCCAGAATCTCTGGCAGCTCCTGCGTGATGTACTCTTCCATGCGGTAGTGCTTAGCCCATGGCTCCTGCGTGGCATTCAGGTAAAAGCCAGCGCTTTTGCCCATGTCCCAGCCGTCATCGTCCGCCACGTCATCACCGCGTGGGGATGTATCAGGCGCAACGATGATCATGCCCATCTCAGCCGCAGCACGCTGGCTGCCTGCTTTGGTGACCATATTCTCCCAGGTGCAGGTGAGGCCGGAGAGGAACATCAGGGTAGGGCACTCTTCGCCGTTCAGCGCGCGGCGCGGCAGAAACACGGCGAATTCCATTGGCGTGCCGGTGGACTTGCTGTCATGGCGGTAAACGCGCTGCTCGCCATCAAAACAGCGCCAGCTTTGGATCAGCTCAATCATAATAGCTCTCTTACAGCGCATTCCCGAAAAGCGGCTCCGGTTTTCGGAAAAGAATACGCATTAAAATGAAGGTCTAAGCAGGTCGGATGCCCGCTTAGACCTTATCAATACGAAAAACAGAGGAAGGCTCTAGAACGTCACAACCGAACGGATGGACTTGCCTTCATGCATCAGATCAAACGCCGTGTTGATCTCTTCCAGAGGCATGGTGTGGGTGATCATGTGGTCAATGTCGATCTTGCCATCCATGTACCAGTCCACGATCTTCGGCACATCCGTACGACCACGCGCACCACCAAATGCAGTGCCTCTCCACGAGCGGCCAGTGACCAGCTGGAACGGACGGGTGGAGATTTCCTGACCAGCACCGGCCACGCCGATGATGATGCTCTCGCCCCAGCCTTTATGACAGCACTCTAGCGCCTGACGCATGGTGGTTGGGTGGCCGATACACTCGAAGGAGTAATCCGCACCGCCGCCTGTCAGGTCAACAAGGTAAGGTACCAGATCGCCTTCAACTTCCTTCGGGTTCACGAAGTCGGTCATACCGTACTTTTCAGCCAGGTCTTTTTTGGCAGGGTTCAGGTCCACGCCAACAATCTGGTCTGCACCAATCAGACGAAGGCCCTGCACAACGTTAAGACCGATGCCGCCGAGGCCGAACACAACAGCTTTACAGCCTGGCTCTGCCTTTGCTGTGTTGATCACAGCGCCAACGCCTGTGGTCACACCGCAGCCGATGTAGCAGACCTTATCGAACGGCGCATCCTGACGGATCTTCGCAAGGGAGATCTCTGGCAGAACGGTGAAATTGGAGAAGGTGCTGGTGCCCATGTAGTGGTGAACTTTCTCACCATTGATGGAGAAACGGCTGGTGCCGTCCGGCATTACACCTGCGCCCTGTGTCGTGCGGATGGACTGACACAGGTTGGTTTTTGGGTTGAGGCAGTACTCACACTCGCGGCACTCTGGCGTGTAAAGTGGGATCACATGATCACCCGGCTTCAGCGAGGTCACGCCTTTGCCAACTTCGCGCACGATGCCAGCGCCTTCGTGGCCCAAAATGGCTGGGAACAGACCCTCAGGGTCATCACCGGAAAGGGTGAAGGCATCCGTATGGCATACGCCAGTTGCCATAATTTCAACCAGAACCTCAAAGGGTTTCGGGCCTTCTAGCTGAACCGTTTCGATGGAAAGAGGGGCTCCGGCTTTATAAGCGACAGCGGCGCGTGTATCCATATTTTAAACCTATACGTCTTGTAATCGACCCACCGAAAATGGCAGGCCCTCCCCAAAGTTGTTGACTGTGGCGCACACCTCCCGCGTGTCACCACCAAACTTGCACCCACAACTTATAACGCGCAAAGACGCGAATTGCATCAGCCAATTCAGGAGTTTTGCTTAGAGATGAAAGTTCCTAACAAACAACATTTTTGAGTGCACAGAGCATTATTTCTCAACGTTGAGACATCAGCCGTAATAAGGTCCTGCAAAACCGATGCAAGTTAACGGTGGAAGAGGGCAATGTTTGAAGATCATTTGTTTCAGTCAGGAAAAATAAGTTGGCAGTTGCTCTTATATGGTTTTGAACATGACATTATCGACCGTAAACAACTCTCGGAGCTTGCCACTAAGTGGGTAGTTGAAGACGTCCTTGGGAAAGAGCAAAGCATCATATGTGCTGCTGAGTATTATGAAAGTGAAGTTGTTTATTCCACTTTGAAAGCTCTCACAGCGCAGGAAAATCAAGAAGCTTCAGTTTCCGAAATTTGGAGATATGTCTTACTGAAATCATTGATTTACTCCTGCATTCCAAATCAGGAGAAGATAGACCGATTGCAACAGCTCTATTCACAGTTTGATTATCCAGCTGACATGGAAAACTGCTCAATTTATTCGGCAAGTAAACATTGCCCTATCGAAGCTGCGCAGGATCTCATTACCAAAATGGAGAAACAGCAACTAAACGACCATAGGTGATCATCAACAGGATGAATATGCGAAGCGTCCTGCTACTCGCAAGAAAGGGCTTGAAATTCGATATTGTTGTCAGATTGTTGTTTTCAGGAGAAAATTATGAGTGGCCTGACCAAAGGTAAGATTCTCGAATTTTTGCAGAGCTATCCGGTTTACCTTCTGGCCCTGACGTTGGCTGGGGTCACCGCTTTTCTTGGCTTCTACCTGCTCGCCATCTTCCCACCTGTCGGCTTTGTGCTCCTGTACATTCTGCAGGACAGGATCCCGCTCACAACGTTCATCCCTTTCATCGCTGGCCCAGCCATACCGGCAGCCATCGCCTTCTACCTTATTCTCAAAAGAACGCGGTTGAGGCTTACCATTCCAGCAGTCCTGTTCGCCTACCTAGCTGGAAGCGCTACAGCCATCCTGCTTTTGCCTCTCATCGCAACACCATCGGTTACAAGGCTGGATGGTTTCCTGATTTTCCTCGGAATAGCTTGCACTGCGGGATACGCATTCGTTTACTGGTGGCGCATCCCTCAGGAACCTCACAGTCCTAAAGCAGATACTTGATCGCGAGGATGATCCCGCCGAGGAGGAGGAGGGTCTCCGCGACGATAACGAACAGGTGCTGATGGCCGAGGCTGACGAGAGTTTTCAGGGTGGTCATGACACCCAAAGCTGAAATCGCGATGACGAGGCACCAGGTGGACGCATCCACGAGGATCAGGCGTGGTGTTTCCGGTATCCAACCCAGTGAGTTGACCACGACCAGAGCAGCAAAGCCGAATGCGAAGTAGGGGACAGGGGCTTTGGCCTCCAGCGTGGCCGTCGTGGCCTTGCCTTTGGTATGCAGCCATTTGGCGGACCAGAGGGAGATAATGAAGATTACCGGCAGAAGCATCATCACCCGCATCAGCTTAACCACCGTCCCGATCTCACCCGCACTATCCGAGACAGCAAAACCAGCCCCGACAACCTGCGCCACATCGTGGATGGTTGCGCCAAAGAAGATGCCAAGCTGCACATCATTGAGGCCGAACATCTGGCCGATGCTGGGGTAAAGGATCATCGCAAGCGTGGAGAGAGCGGTGACGGCAATCACTGTAAACAGAGTGTTCTGCTCGTTCTCTTTGGAGCTCGGCAAGACAGAGGAAATCGCCAGCGCAGCGGAGGCACCGCAGATGCCAACAGCCCCACCGGTGAGCAGGCCGAAGCTGGCGGAACGACCCAATAAACGTGCCACGATGAGCCCAACAAACAGCATGGCAAGGACTGAAAGGATCACCAGCGCCAGTGTTTGCCAGCCGAGCTCAAGGATCTGCGCAAAGGAAACGCGCAGGCCGAGCAGGATCACGCCCAGACGCAGTACCTTCTTGGCCGCAAAACTCAATCCCGCCTGACAGTTGCCATCCTCATAAATGGAATGCACCGCCATGCCGATAAGCAAGGCGTACAGCATCACCGGACCGCCCTGATGCTCCGAGATGTAACGCGCGGCAATGGCGATCACTGTTGCGATGATGAGGCCGGGAATGATCTCTCGGCCCTCTTTCATCCATCTGGAGAAGAACGGGCCGGACCCTTCCGGCTGGTCTGGCAGGCTGGAATCGGCTGGCATGAAACGAACCCTTGCAATATCCCCGTGCCTCCAGTTGGAAACACGGGGAACAGCATAAGGATCCAGCATGGGGAAGTGGTTACGCCAGCCAAAGAAACAGCCACACCCCATGGCAATTCAGGGGTGTGACTTGCGTAAGTACACAGGCTTATTGCGTCTCGCTGGCCTCGGCGGGCTGAGCAGATCCACCAACAAGGCTGAGAGCCAGACCGGTGCAGGCGATGAACGCGGTGAGGGCGAGGATCAGCCAGCCGGTGTATTCAACAGACGTCACCAGACCAACCAGCAGGCCGGACAGTGGCAGGGTGAAGTTATTGAACAGGATAATCACGCCAACAGTTTTGCCGTAGTCCTCTGGCGGAATGATCTTCTGCCGGGCACTGCGGATGTAGACGTTGAACATGCTGTCGAAGCCAAGGATCACACAGTAGCCCAGCAGATAAATCCAGTAGTTGCTGGTAAAGCCCGTGATCACACCACCAATCACCAGTCCGCTGTAGGAGATGATCCCGATATGAGTAAGCTTAAGACGGCTCGCACCTGTGATCAGCAAAACCGCAAAGGTCGCAATCGCCCCGACAGATTGCAGCAGGGCGTAGTATTCCTCTGACTGCTCATAGAGGCCAGTGACCATACTGGCGGACGTTGCCAGTGTAACGCCGAAGACCAGATTGACCAGCGCGGTGAGCGCCACGATACGCTTCAGACCCGGCAGATAAAACAGGTGGTTGAGCGCGGTGCGGAAAGGTTTGGTCCAGTGACCTTCCAGCGGTTTGGCTTCCTTCAGCTCCACATCACTTAAGCGGCGCCAGATGGAGATGAGGGCATCGGCACTGACAAACAGAGCACCGGACATAACCACCACAATTTCCCAGCCAAACACGTTGAACAGTGCGGCGGCAATCACAGGGCCAAGAACCACGCAGATCTGATCCACGCTCTGCGCGTAGGACTGCACCTTGGTGAAGGCCACATCCTTGAAAATCTGCGGCAGCATCACTTCACGAGCCATGAACCCTTGCGTGGTGAGCACGCCGGAAAGCGCGGCAATGGCAACAATCCAGCCCACATGGGGCATGAAGTATTGACCAAGCAGACCTATGGCACAGACAAGCGAGCGGCCCGCCTGGGAGATACGCACCAGCGTGACGGGAGAAAAACGGTCCGCCAGAATTCCGCAGACAGGAAAGCACAGGATACGCGGCAGCGTTTCAGCGGCAAAGGCAAGACCGGAAAGCGAAACACTGCCGGTGGTTTGGAAGACAACAAGAGGAACGACGAAAAGCAGCAGCTGGTCCCCCAAACGGGAACCGAACATGGAGCCAAAGAACAAAAAAACGGAGCTTTTCACTCTGTATTCCAGACATAATTGGATGAGGAAACGAATAGGGGTGCTCGCGGCACAAGGTGATCCGCTGAAGATCAGGGGAGGTGGGGTAAGGCCATCAGCCTAAGAAGATCAGCTTGCAGGTTGCGTCGGCGAGTTATTTTTGTGTGGCGACCTTGTTTTGAAGGTCATCAAGGAAAAGAGAAACAGCCTCCTTGTTCAGGCGAAAATACACCCAGTTGCTGTTGCGCGTGGGCGTCACCAATCCAGCATTCACCAGCACCTTCATATGATTGGTCGCAGTGGGCTGAGAAATGCCGAGTTTTCGAGCAATTGCCCCCAAACACACGCCATGCTCAATCAGATCGCCATTCTTCTGCGGCGGAAAATGCGCAACAGGATCTTGAAGCCATTCCAGGATGGTCAATCTGTTCTCGTTGGCCAGTGTTTTAAGGATTTCAATCAAGCTCATGCGCCAACTATATAGCTGATTCCCTATATAGCAATCCAACAATATAGCTTATCAACTATATTCAAAATTCAGCTCTGAACATCCCCTGTCGCACCATGCACAATGCCATTGAAACCGTGCAGAAAATGGGGTGTTATTGGTTTATTGCTCTTCACTGTTTTTTTCAGAAAGCTCATTCTGTGCCGCATCTACAGCCGTTTATCACTCGCATGCTTTCCGCATTCCTCACCGTCTTCCTTGCAACAACAGGGGCAAAGGCCACGCAGTTCTATCCGCTATCGTTGGACCTGAAAGGAGAGGGGCAACCCGTTGTCGTGTTCATTCATGGCAACGGCAGCAACGCCTCAGCCTGGAGCAACATCGAACCGCAGATACGCAGCATGGGCGTGCAGACAGTCGTTTATGATCGGATCATTCTTGATCCTCACCCGATGTGGGAAGCGGGATATGCGGTTGAGCACGAGGCGAAAGACCTGATCACGGCTCTTTCCGACCTCGCAGATAATGCCCCCATCATTCTCGTCGCACATTCCTACGGCGGATACATCGCCAGTTTGCTGGTGGAAGAGCTGGAGAACGTGCAAGGCATCGTATTTGTCGATGCAGGCATCCCGCAGGATATGAGTGCGGAGCTGGTGAGTTTCGTATTGGCCGAATACATCCCACGCTTTGAAGCGCTTGAGAAAGCAGCACCTGAGCTGGCGAAAACCATCATCCCAATCATCAAAGCCTATCCAGCCACAGCACGGCGCATGGGGTCCGTTACCATCCCCCAGCATCTGCCTGTCATCGACATTGTAGCTGCAACCTCATGGGTGAAAGATGCAAAGGTTGTCGCGCAGATGCACAAGGCTCATGCAGAGTTCACCGCTGCCTCCCCGACCCGCACCAGTGTTTTCGCAAAGGGCAGCGGGCACAACGTGATGCAGGATAAACCGGAATATGTGATCGAGGCCATCAAACGCATGGTGGAACAGGTGAGGGGCAAATGAAACTCACCCACATCAACCTCGTTGCCCGCGATGCAAAGGCTTTGGCCGCGTTTTATGAGGCCGTGTTCCAATGCAAGCAAATGCGGCCAGCCAAAGTTCTGTCAGGTGAAAAGGTCTCCAAAGGGAACGGTCTGCCCAACTCCGAGATCCTCAGCATCTGGTTGACGTTCCCCGATTGCGACACGCCGTTTCTGGAGTTGCATCAACATGCCGCAACCGAAGACAGAGGTGTTGCGCCTGTGAACGCCACTGGCTTTGGTCACCTTGCGTTTCAGACGCCGGACCTTCATGAGTTGATCACGAAAGTTCTTTCCGCAGGTGGCAGCAAGCAGGGGGAGGTCACGAACTTCGGAACCTCAGAGAGACCACACCTGATCATCTATATGCGTGATCCTGAAGGCAACATTCTTGAACTGGAGCAGCCCTTTTGCACACCGGAGGAGGATTAGCAGCAATCCTCCGACCGCTGCCAATCGGTTTAGTTTCCTTGCTCCTAACCCGCTGGCACAAGGGCCAGTGCGCGGATCGGGCTGCCGGTGCCATTGGCAATCTTCAGCGGGGCTGCAATCAAGATAGCGCCTTTTGGCGGCAGCTTGTCCAGATTGGCAAGACTGGCAAGGCCGTAGCGGTTGGCTGCGTGCAGCAGATTATGTGCCGGATAAGGTGGTTCCATGCCACCAGCACAGCCTGCATCCGTGCCGATACACTCATTGCCCCAGCCAAGGATGCCCTTGGAGAGGAGATACTCGATGCAGTCTACCGTTGGCCCCGGAGAATGCGGGCCGTTTTCGTCTACGTTGAGAAACTTCGCTTCATCCGTATTGCGGTGATACCAGTCGCTGCGCATGACGACCCATTCACCGGCATTGATCTCGCCGTGTTCCGCCTCCCACTCTTTCACGCGGTCCGCTGTCAGCAGAAAATCTGCATTCTCAGCTGTCTCCGCAGAGCAGTCGATCACGTTCACAGGTGCCACAAAGTTTTGCGGTGAGATGGTGTCAGTATATCCATCTGCATAGTCTTTGCCGGTGATCCAATGATGCGGCGCATCAAAGTGGGTGCCTGAATGCTCACCCAGTTTCATCCAGTTCCATGCGAAGAACGGACCGTCCTCATCATACTCAGAGATCTTATGAATCTCCACTTTCGGCGTGTTTTTGGCAAAGTCTGGTGGCAGTTGCAAAATGGGCGTATCCGGCCCTAATCGGCCAGATAGATCAATCACCTCCACATCTCCGGAAATCAATTTCGTACCAAGGTCTTCCAATATGCTTTTGGTCAGCATCCCTCTTTCTCCCTCCCAGAAAGTGGTCGATCCTAAAGTGAGAAGCACACCGTCCCATGAGCTCCTCATGGGACTACGCTAACCAGATTTATATGTATATGCAAATATTATCAGGGATGTGTGACGTGCGACCAGAGCTAGGACTCCACGCAAGGTATAGATATCCTTCACTAAATCCGTATCTCTTTTCATGAAAGAGGACTGATTATCAGGAAGCAGCGTCAATCAGCGCTTTGGCAGCCTTCTTCGCTTCACCTGCCGGGTCATCACTGTTACCGAAATGCGCAGTAATAATCGCACCTTCCTGCAGCATCAGCAATTGGCGGGCCAGAGCTTCAGGGTTCTTTAGATGCGCCGCTTCCACCAGAGCCAGCACGCCCTGATACATGGTGTTGCGTTGCTCAACAGTTTGCTGATGGATCGGATGATCGGGCTCCGGATACTCGGAGCTGGCCTTGATGAACATGCAGCTTTTGAACGTGTCTTCGCGAAACCATTCACCCAGCACATCAAACAGCGCCAACAACTGCCCCTTCGGCTCACTGGCAAGCTCGCAGACACGCTTCGTCGACCAATCGTGAAACTGCTGCTCGCGCAAACCAAGCGCAGCCAGAATCAGGTCCTCCTTGCTTTTGAAGTGCTTGTACATGGAGGTTTTGGAAATGCCGGATTCAGCAACCAGCATGTCCATACCTGTGGCGTGAAACCCGTTTCTGTAGAAGGTTTCCATCGCCTTTTCTACGAGTTCATCCCGTTTATTTTTGCGCATACCAACCTCAAGGTTTACTGATCAGTACATATAACGAAATAAATATGGCCGAACAAGGGAATTCATTTTTATCGCGAAATCAAAGGGCTTCGTAAAAGCGAGTGATATGCATCACGCAGCTCGCAATTTGGTGAATTGACTAAATGAACAGATCGGTACACCTTGCTATCAGTAACTGTACCGATCAGTAAACAACAAGAGGCAACAAAAATGCTCAGTTTATCAATGCGCCCCATAACAGACGACGCTGCGGTAGCAAAAGTAAGAGCTGCGGAAGATGCGTGGAACTCACGCTGCCCGACAATTGTTGTCCGAAATGTTTCCCGCGATTGCCTGTGGCATGACCGGAATCAGACCATTGAAGGTCGGCCACAGATTATGGGTTTCCTTTCCGCCAAATGGAAAACCCAGCTCCATTATCGCCATATCAAAGAGCTTTGGAGCTTTAACAAAAACCGCTTCTCCATTCGCATCGTCAGCGAGTGGCGGACCATACACAACAAGTGGTTCCGCTCCTGCGGCAACGAGAACTGGGAGTTTGATGACAACGGTCTCATGAAGAAGCGGATCACGTGCATCACAGATACGGAAATCAACGAGAATGAGCGGCTCTTCGTCTGGCCCTTTGGTCGCCGCCCGGATAACCACCCCGGCCTTTCGGAGATGAACTTATAACGAGCTCCACAGGAGGAACGCGTCCATCCGCTTAGAGTGCCAAGCACGGCCCCATCGACTTGGCCTTCCAGAACACTGCGGACCTACCCCAGTTCCTCCAGCTCTCCCCAGAGCAGTGCGACGACTACTTCCTGCCCGAGGTAGTCGTCGCATTTTTTGTATCAGTCCCCATATGCAAGCATATTACTTCGTTTGTTGGGGGCTCCTATGCCAAAAGCTTTTGCTCAGATTGCCTTTACCTCTGCCGCTCAGAGTTTTCAGGACCGCTACGGAACCAAAGAGGCCTACGCCAGGTTTCTGGAAGGGGACGAGCTGAGCGGTCACACCATTGACCCGGACCATGCCACTTTCATTGAGAGCATGGACGGGTGTTATCTCTCAACTATTTCAGAGACCGGCTGGCCCTATGTGCAGTTTAAAGGTGGACCGCAAGGGTTTCTGAGGGTGCTGGATGACAGGCATTTTGCCTATGCAGATTATCGCGGCAACCGACAGTATCTGAGCGCCGGAAACATCTCCCAAAATGCCCGCGTATCCCTCATCCTCGTGAACTACGAGACGCAGGAAAGACTGAAGATCTGGGGGGAAGCTCGGATAGTGTCTTTGGATGAAGATCCTGACTTCGTGCTGGACTTGATGCCTCAAGATTACAAAGCCGAGCCGGAGCGGGCGATTATCATCAAAACTCTGGCGCTGGAGTGGGATTGCCCAAGGCACATTCCAAAGCGCACAACATCCAAATAACCCAAAACCACCCACCACCGCGGCTTCCACTCCGCAGTGGTGGGTCTTCGGCGACTGTTATGGACACACACATCGCCTACTAGGCTGGGTCGCGGCCAACCTTGGTTTTGGGGATCAGCCGGACGTGGTGCCCGTGATCCAAATTGTGGCGTCGCTGCGGTTAAACACCTTTGGCGAGAGCGAGATGCCGAGGCCCGGTGCGGTTGGGGCCAGCAGATAACCGTTTTCGAATACAGGCAGACCTTCCATCAATTCGCTGTACCAGCCGAAATAGAACGCCCGCACCATCTCCTGAACCAGAGCGTTTGGCAGGTTGATGGACAGGTGCACAGCAGCTGTCAGGAGGCCCGGACCGGTGCAATCATGCGGCGCAACGGGCAACTCGTAGGTTTCAGCCATGGTGGCTATCTTCTTGGCTTCCGTCAGGCCGCCACACCAACCGATATCCAACATGCAGACATCCGTTGCGCGCTTCTCAAACAGCTCGCGGAACGACCAGCGGGTGGCGAGGTTCTCACTGGCGGTGACCCAGGTCTCTGCCCGGCGGGCGTACTCAGCCAGCGCATCCACGTTGGTCATCTTGATTGGGTCTTCTAGCCAGAACACGTTGTAAGGCTTCAACGCACGCGCGATCTTCTCAGCCATGGGCAGGTTCCACACGCTGTGCAGCTCCACGTGAATGTCCATGGCATCGCCAACAGCTTCGCGGATTTGCTTGAAAGGGCGCAGGCCTGCCTCCAGATCTTCCGGTGAGATGTAGGTGCCGTTGGTTTTCACTGCGAACTGGTCAAATGGCCAGATCTTCATGCCGCGGAAGCCCATGTCCAGCAGGCTCTTGGCCAGTGCGCCCGCATCAGAAAGGAAGGCCTCCAGATCCTCATAGGGACCTTCGGCAACGGACTCCGTGCTCCAGTCTTCCGTGGTGTTGACCTGCTTGTCCTTCACATACTCGTAGCCCGCACAGGTGTTGTACGCGCGGATCTTATCGCGGCTTTTGCCCCCCAGCAGCTGATGCACCGGGACGCCGAGGGTTTTACCGGCAAGATCCCACAGGGCGATATCAATGGCAGAGGCGGCCCGCATTTCCGCACCTGTGGAGTTGAAGCCACAAATGGGATTGAGCAGCAGGCGGGAGATGGCGTCAATCTGGGTTGGGTCACGGCCAATCAGTTCATCTGCCAGTGTTTCATGGATGAAACCGCACACGGCATCAGAGCCATAAAACGTTTCGCCCAGACCAAAACTGCCAGCATCAGTGTGCACGCGCACCCAGGTTACATTGCGAAATTCTTTAAGATTGATGGTTTCAATGCCGGTGATTTTCATGGGGCTTCTCGAAAAAGGATCTAGGGGAATGGATGGAGTGCTCAATCGGAGGTGAGGCGGTCGCGTTCGTTCTGCATCACCACGTTGGCCAAGGAATTCTCGCGGATCTCTTCGTTCAGATCACTCAGGTCAAGGTCATAGGCGGCGCGGTCGATGATGCGCACAGAGGCTTTGCGGGCCGCTTCTGCATCCCGCAGGCGGATGGCTTCCAGCAGATGGCGGTGGCGTTCCAGACTGTCGCTCAGCTCACTCGCCGCTTCCGTGGTTTTCTTGATCAGCACGAACACCGCAGGCATGGTGCTGCGCCCGATCTGTACCCAGACCAGATTGTGTGTGGCCTGATAGATCGCCTCATGAAACTGAGTGTCGTACTGCTGAAAGTGCTTGCCGCGATAGATCAGGTCGTCCTTCTGCATGGCCGCATACATACCGTTCCACGCTGCCTCGATCTTCATCAGATCCTTGGCCGTGGCACGGCGGGCCGCTTCCATGGCGATGAAGGGTTCCACGGACGTGCGGAAGCGGAAAATCTCACGGGCGAAGATGAGCGTATTGCCGCCATACTGCGCAATCCATGTGGCCACTTGCGGGGAGAGGATGTTCCAGTCCTGATAGTCTTTGACGCGGGTGCCGAAGCCGGAGATGCGTTCGATGATACCGTGATTGGTGAAGGTGGCCAGCGCACTGCGCATGGTGGCACGGCTGACACCAAACTGTTCCGTCAGTTCCAGTTCCTTTGGCAGAAAGTCACCCGGTTTCAGTTCTGCCGAAAACAGCTGGCGAGCCAGTTCCTCGGTTATCTGATCTCGCAGATCCTGCGTGTATGTGGACACCATCGCGCTTCAACCTCATCAAAAGAGCAGAATGATAGGACTAGCCTAATCCATGTCTGACATACAATTAAATATGACTGAATACTTAGTTATCAACACGCATATCTGGATACAACTCAAGTTACCATGAGTTATTCTATGTTCTATAATTCAATATTTATAAATATAATTATTCCACATCACCTATAAATACTATTGACCCGCAACAACACCCAATATCAACTCAAATATTCCAGACATCAATACACCCAGAGCATCAATTTCACTAATGTCATCAATTGTTTAATCTGCGCAGCAAAGCAGAAGAGACGTAACAGTGCTCCAAACGGCATCACCAACTTCAGAGCAAACAGGGAGCAGGGGACCGTAACATCCGTCGGCTTCTGCTTGCGATGAAGCGGGAACACTACGGATGCCGGTTTTTCGTTTCAGGAGTCGTAGTCACACCGTTTGAAGAGACGTGCTCTGGTCTGGATCAGCATCTTTCGCCTCACCCTGATCTCTCAGTCGTGCATTTTCCGGATCCCACAGCGGGCCATCGGGTTGAACAACAGCCTTGTAGGGCTTGCCATAGATTTTGATGTTCAGCTCAGTTCCCGGTTCAACCAGATCAGCGCGCACCACACCCAGCGCGATGGAAGCATTAACCCGGTAGCCCCAGCCGCCGGAGGTGACTTCCCCGACCATCTGATCCCCCTGCCAGATGGTGGACATATACGGAGCATCGCAATCACCAGCCTCGACAATCATAGTCACGAAACGACGCTTCACGCCGTCTGCTGCCTCCTTCAGCAACGCAGCTTTGCCCGGGAAGTTTTGCGGTTTATTGAGCTTCACGAACCGGTCCAGCCCGGCCTCAAACAGCGTGTAGTCCGTTGAAAGATCGCCTTTCCAGCTGCGATAGCCTTTCTCCAGTCGCAAGGCATTAAGCGCATACATGCCGAAGGGTTTGGCACCAGAGCCAAGGATCGACTCATAGATCTCAGGCATGACCTCGTTGCTGGCATGGATTTCCCAGCCCAGCTCTCCGGCAAACGACACGCGCACCAGAAGCGCGGGCTTTCCAAGAACCGCTGTCTGTTGAAGGCTGAGCCAGCTGAGAGAAAGGTCTGCCTCTGTCATGCCGGAAAGCAACTGACGGGATTGAGGGCCGGTGACAATCAGCGTGGTGACGTCCCGCGTCTGATCTTCCAGCGACAATCCCTCCGGCAAGCGAGCATTCAGCAGCTCAAAGTCATGCCATTGGGCCAGAGCTGCGGTGATCAGCGTGAACTCATCCGCCCCATGCCGCAGGATCGACATTTCTGTCAGCACCCGCCCGCGCTCATCTGGGAAATAGCCCAGTGTCATGCGACCAACCTTTGGCAGTGCACCTGCAATCTGCTCCCGCAGCCAATCAGCGGCACCGTCTCCGGAGAGCTTGAACCTTGAAAACCCGGGCAGATCCAGCACGCCAACGTAATCGCGCACCGCTTCGCATTCTTCACGCACCCGCTGTTCCCACGGACCAGAGCGGGCCCAGGTTTGTGTCGCCTCTTCAGAGATGTCATCGCCCGCCTTTGCAAACCAGTTGGCGCGCTCCCAACCGTTGTAGGCACCCATCTGTCCGCCAAGTTCCAGCAGTTTGCTGTGGTTGGGGGAGAGTTTGCGGTCCCGCCCAGCAGGCCATTCGTGATGCGGGAAGTGCATGGCGTACTCGTGGCCGTACACCTCCTTGGCCTTATCGATGCAGTACTGCTTGTCCGTATAATCGGTGTAACGTCTTGGATCGACAGCCCACATGTCCCACTCGGTCTGCCCGTTGACGATCCATTCTGCCGCCACCTTGCCAGCACCACCGCCCTGCGCGATGCCGAAGGTGAAGGAATGGGCTTCAAACGCGTTGGGCACGCCGGGCATAGGGCCAATCATGGGCAGTCCATCAGGGGCGTAAGGAATAGGCCCGTTGATGTTGCGTTTCACCCCTTGCGTTCCCAGCAAGGGCACACGTGCCATGGCATCTTCGATGTAAAACTCGAGCCGCTCCAGATCATCAGGATAAAGCTGGAAGCTGAAATCCTCCGGCATGGGATCATCCGGTGTTGTCCATGCCGTCCGGCAAGCGCGCTCATACGGCCCCAGATTGAACCCACCCGTTTCCTGCCGCAGATAGTAGGAGGTGTCCGGGTCACGCAGCATGGGCAGTTTGCGGCCATGCTGTTTGGTCCAGGCTTCCACTTCGGGGATTGCTTCCGTCATGAAATACTGGTGGCTCATGGTGACGGTCGGCACGCTGCGCCCGCCATAAGGCTCAAACCATTCGCCCACACGGGCGGCATAATAGCCAGCCGCATTGACCACATACTCACAGCGGATCTCGCCCGCTTCCGTGCAGACGATCCATTCCCGGCCCTCCCGGCGCACGCCCGTGGCAGGCGTAAAGCGCAGAATGCGGGCGCCCAGATCACGCGCGCCCTTGGCAAGGGCCTGTGTCACTTGTGCAGGATCAATGTCACCATCCAGCGGATCCCAAAGCCCGCCTTCCAGATCATGAACCTCCATAAAGGGGAAATGCTGTTGCAGCTGATCCGGAGTGCACATATCCATAGTCAGGCCCATGTGTTCGGCCATAGCGGCCACGTGCTCAAACTCCATCATCCGTTCATGGCTGTGTGCCAGCCGGATGGCTCCGGTTACGTGATAGTTGATGGGATAGTCGACCTCTTCCGCCAGCCCGCGATACAGCTCCAATCCGTAGCGCTGCATGTTCATCACCGCGTAGCTGGTGGCGAAGTTGGGGCAGTTGCCCGCCGCATGCCAGGTTGAGCCTGCCGTCAGCTCGTTCTTTTCCAAAAGAACGCAGTCACTCCAGCCCATTTTGGCCAGATGATACAGCGTGGAAACGCCAACAACACCGCCGCCGATAATCACAACCCGCGCTGTATCCGGAATAGACATGCGCACTTCCTCCCAAAAACTATAAATCCATCAGGTAGTCCTCTCCCGCTTTTCTCTGTGAGGCGGGTATTGTTCTTTTCTGAAATCGAATGCTGAAGCTGCGCCGGATCTCCGGCACGACCTTAATAAACCGGCGGTGAAATCACCCAGATCGCAACAGCAGGCTCTGCGTAAGGGTTAGACCAGCGGTAAGACGTGTCCTTGATGCGAAAACTATCACCCGCCTCCACCGTGAACATGTCCTCGCCGATCCACACATCCAACCTGCCGGAGACCATGTAGGCCACTTCCTGCGTTGGCCGCGTGATCGCCTCACTGCGGTGAGAGCCGGGCTGAAACGTGGAGTGGATCATCTCAAAGCTGTCGGTCAGATCAGGAGAAACCAGCGTCTCCAGCAGGCCCTTGTCCCGCTCCCCAATCACACGGCGGTTGCCGGAGCGCACAACCCGGCCTTGCTCATTTTCCGGCGCCTCTGCATCTCCAAAGAACAGAGAAAGCTGAACACCAAACACCTCGGCAAACTGCTTTAGATCCGTATGGCGGGGCGTGGACTTGTCGCGCTCCACCTGAGAGAGCCAGCCCACAGAGCGGCCCATCTTCTTCGCAGTCTCTTCCAGCGTCATCCCGCGCGAGGTGCGGAGCGCCTTCAGATCCTCCCCCAATGTGCTGCCAACTGTCATGACTCATGATTCCGTGAAAAATTTTCTGATATTTTCACGAGAAGCCATGAAATTTTCAAGCATTTTTTCACGCACAGCGACCCGATCGCTTGTATTCCCGGACAATCTATCTCCATTAACTCCACCTAATCAGCAACTTAGGGAATTTGGCAGCTTGCCTATATTAGGCGCTGCAAATATATCACTACCCTCTTATTTTTCAGGAGAGCGGTTCCGCTGCACAAACCAGTTCGTTAGGGTCAGGCATAGCCATTTCTTTGATTTTTCTGCCGTTCAGCATGTCCGTGCTGGCCGGTTCATGTTCTGAACTGAGGCATCTATGCATAATTTAAGCGTTAACGTGGTCGGCGCCGGCATCACCGGAGCAATGATCGCGTACAAGCTCGCGCGTCTGGGTTTCAAAGTCACTTTGTTTGATGCAAACCACTGTGTGGGTGGAGATGTCTCACGCGTTTCCTTTGGCTGGATTGGCCATATCGCCAATGATCCTATCGAGAGCCCGGAACGGTTCCCCCTGCTGACCGATGGCATAGCGCGCTACAAGACACTGAATGCTGAGTTTGACGGCGCTCTGTTTGGAGCCAACAACGGCGCTATCGTCTGGCGCGCAACACCGGAAGAAACGCAAGACCTGATTAACCGCCAACAGCAGGCAGGCACCCGCACGCGCCTCATGAGCAAGCAGGAACTTCAGGACCTTTTGCCCGCACTCAGCAATCCGCCAGAGTTTGCAGCCTATTCAGAAGAGGATGTCTGCTGGTACCCGCCTAAAGTCATCGAAAAGCTGGCTGATGCTCTGCCCCGTCTGGGCGGAGAGGTGGTGCTGAATAGCTCAGTGAGTGCACTGGATGTCACCGACCATAACTGCAACGGCATCCGCATGAATGACGAGGTCTTTGCCAGCGACTTCACCGTGCTGGCAACGGGCGGCAGCAACGGCAACCTGATCGCTCCGTATGAGCCGGACCACGGCCTTTACACCTCACCAGCCACGTATATCGAAATCAGCGCAGAACTGCCAGAATACACCCCTGTGCTGCTAACGCCGGATATCGAGATACGCAGCCTGGGTCTGGGCAACTTTGCACTGGCAGAAGATCCGCCGGAAACGGATGATCCCGCCGAGCTGGAGCGTATGGGCGCACGGCTGGTGCAGGCCGTCAAAGACACCTTCACCAGCGCCGGTCAGGTGGAACTGCTGTCCATTCAGGTCGGCCAACGCCCCGCCAGCCGCTCAACTGAGCCTCTGGCCCGCCCTATCAACGGCTTTACCAACGCCTTCGTCGCAGGCAGCCACCCCGGCGTCATCCTCGCCCCCCTGATCGCAGAAAAAATCTGCACCCAGATCACAGAGCAGGCGTTGTCCCGCTCGGTGGCTTAGGAGTGTCCGTTCAGGCGTTAAGCACGCAGCCAGGCATCATTGGAAAGGTGGAGTTCCTGCCTGCTTTCAGTCTCTGACGCATTGAGAGACTGAATGGTTGCGCGCCAGAGCTTCACCAGTTTGATGAAGGTGTCGAGCTTCTCTTCCAGCTGCTGAACCACGAGGTTTTGAGCGGAAAATCGGGAGTTCAGCGCCGGTTGATTATCACCTTCTGTCATCGCCAGAACCGCATCACCAGTGCCTTTGCCCAGCAGGTTGGCCTGAAGCAGCAAACGATATCCGGCTTCACGCTTGTCTTTCTGGATGTCTGGCAGAAGAGCAAACAGGATTACCTCATCCTGATTGTTTACACCCAGAGTGAGGGTAAACTCGTCTTCAACCTCAAAAGAGCACAAACCTTCCTCATCCAGCTCAAGGTTTGGCAGGCCGATCTTTTCGCCCAGCTCGGCAAGGAGTGTTGCAGCGTATTTCATTTTTCTTTCCTCACATGGCCTCAGGCTTCACCAACGGTTTTACCGGCGGCATAACTGTGCTCGTCAAAGTAATCCAGCGTGGCATCAAAAGCGCTTTCCTTGGCGCGCTCCAAGGCTTCACCGGTCTCAGTGCCATCGTAAAGCTCGATAAACTCATTAAGGTCAGAGACATAACTTGAAGAGTCGATCTGTGTTCCATCCGGCTTTGCACGGGCGAGGCCAAGATCAAGCCCCAGCGTGCCATCCAGCTCCTGCCCGACCCAAAGGGCCTCATGGATTGAGTGACCGCCATCAAAGTTCAGGAACATGGTATTGGCGACCATGTAGTCTTTGGAATCCGGGATCAGATCCGGGTTTGGGGAGGTATGCCGGAGATAATGCAGGAAGTGCAAGTTTAGGTTGGTAGATCCGGACACACCGGAGGCAAACGGAATGCCGCGAGACAGGGCTTCCACCTGCGACTTGCTCGGCTCCTGCAATTTCGGCAGGTTCACATCCGCGGGGTGCGTACTTGGGATCTTATCTGGGTCACCCTCAAACGTGACACTGCCGGGTTGATAGCCAAGCGTAATCCCAGCATGCGCACTCTTTGGCGTGTCCGTGCGGCCAACCTTAGGACGATCTTCTCGTTTCAGGTCTGGATCTTCCGGCGCGTTGGTGCGGTTGGCTTCCTTGCAAATCCCCTGATAGGCCTTGTTTGCCACCTTCACATAAGCCGGCAGGTCCGCAACTTTTTTACCGTTCATGACGAGCGGCTGGCGGTCTTCAGGCACTGTTTTGGTCAGCAGAGCATGCAGGGCAACCGTGCCTTTCACAACCAACATCGGGACGGCAATGGCGTCATAGCCGTTGCGGGTAGGTGCACTCAGAAACTTGTCCAGATTAGTCAATGCATCCTGACGGGGACCTTGCACGAACTCCATCAGTTCTGGACATTCCGGCATCCAGAAGCGTTCGTTGCCAGCCATCATCTTGTGCATTGTCATCGCGGTCTGGTTCTGCACCCGTGGGGTCTGGATGGAGATCACATCTCGTAGGCCGTCTTTCACCAGCTGCGCTGAATCCATCACCGGCTGCGGGGTATCTTCCACCAGATCAGCAATGAACGTACTGTCGAGCACACGGGAGTAAATCGCATCGTGCAGGCGGGTCAGCGGTGGGTTGTCGCTTTTGCCCAACTGGCTCTGCAGCACCTTGGTCTGGTCGGCAAGATCCTTGAAGCCAATCTCTTCAAGCCTGTCCCCAACCACGGTCAACAATTCGCGGGTTTCCGGTACAGAGATCCTATGGCCCAGCACCTGATCCTTCACATAGCCATCAACTTCGGCCAACAGGTCCGCAGTTGCCGGGTCCAGATCCGGGTTTTGAGCCTCGTCTCTGATCAACGCCAGAAGATGGGTGGTAACCTCACCCGGCACGCGGGCCACTTCGCCGCCTTGTGCTGCATTCTGGGTGCGGACGCTTTCCGGATAGACGAGCGTGGAATGCACAGCTTTAAGCGCAATCGGCACGGCTTCTTTCAAAACAGCGTCATCTGAACCGCCGAGGAAGCTCAGGGACCGAACAAGACTGGAAATACCATCCGCATCCGCTGTCTTTGCAAGTTCAACAATGCGAGCTGTCAGTACTTCAGCTGCCTTCTTTGGGTCATCAGGGATCGCAGCCCCTTCAAAAAAGGTTTCCAGCGTCAGCCGTGTGCCGTAGGCATGTGCTTCCTCAAACAACGCTGCCACTTTTTCCTGCGCCTGCTGAGAGGCTTTGCTTGGCACATGAAGAAGAGTCGCAAGCACACTGGATTTCGGCAGGTGAGGTTTGGTTGAAAGGAAGTGATCTACCACCTTCTCAGTCACTTCAGTGCTGAAGTAAGAGTTGAGCTCACGCTTGATCTCGCCCAGGACAGCCTCGTGCTGAGCAGTTTTCTTCGTCACATAGTTGAGCGAGTATTCAACGATACGTTCGCTCGGCTTTGGCGGCACGACATCGGCATACTGAGCCACATTAGGCTGCGGGGCAGGTGGCTGTGAGTTTGAAACAGATAGATTTGATCCGGTCATGCGAGCACCATCACTTTACGAATAACATTCCGCCGGAAACTGTAGAAACAGGCCCGGTCCACGCTTTTATGAATCCTCTTAAAAGCTTTGGCTTTTCAGGTCTGTGCTGACAGGCACTCTCTCAGATTGTAGCCGTAAAAAAGATGGAGGACGCGACACAGGCCAATGAAGGGCTTCACCTCCCGACAAAGCTGCCCAAACAACAGAAAATCCAATTTTATTACAAAACTACTTAGTTACATAAATAGTCACTCTTTGAATATTCCAAATAGCCATTTCATTTACTAGATTTCGCACCTTGGTTTTCCTTATTTCTCCTGTATAGCTATTCCTAGTCTTGTTGTTTTCCTTTCAAATCACCGGGTTCAACGAGTAGGGTAACGGCCACATGTTTTCATTGAAGGGCAAGAAAGCCCTTATTGTTGGGGTGGCGAACAGCCAGTCCATTGCATGGGGATGCGCCAAAGCCATGAAGGCTCAGGGTGCGGAACTGGCACTTACATACCTGAATGACAAAGCAAAAAAGCATGTGGCCCCGCTGGCAGAAGAAGCCAACGCCGCCATTTTTGCGCCGCTGGATGTGACCCAGCCCGAGCAGGTGAATGCCCTTTATGAGCAGATCGAAAAGGTCTGGGGCACACTGGATATTCTGCTTCATTCCATCGCCTTTTGCCCGCAGGCCGACTTGCATGGCCGCGTGGTGGATTGCTCGGCAGAAGGGTTTGGCGTGGCCATGGACATTTCCGTGCACTCCTTCCTGCGCCTGATCCGCAAATCCGAACCGCTGATGCCGCCGGGCTCCAGCGTGATGACCGTGACCTTCCACGGCTCGGAAAAGGTGATCAGCCACTACAACATCATGGGTCCGGTGAAAGCCGCGCTGGAAAGCACCACACGCTACGTGGCGGCAGAGCTGGGCCAGAAGGGAATTTCCGTCAACGCGCTGTCTCCCGGCCCGTTGGCTACCCGCGCCGCAAGCGGCATCGCCAGCTTTGACGAAATGCTGGCAGACGCCACCGAGCGCGCGCCCACACGAAAACTCGCAAGCATTGAAGACATTGGCGCTTATGCCGCCTTTCTGGCCAGTGATGAAGCCCGCAACATCACTGGTGTGGTTCACCCCATTGACGGCGGTTACCGCATCATTGGCTAGGCAGGCACCGAGGTAGATTATGCAAATAGAACTCTTTACCCAGCGCACTGCCCAGTACTTTGAGGCCCTCGCGCAGCAAAACCAGTTTTTGCAGGTTGCCAACTCACGGCGCTCCACCCGCCTGATGAAGGACTTCCAGAAGAAACAGGAGAAGTCCAAGATCAAAGGCGAAGCGCTGGCCGCCTCCTGGGCTCCCTATGACACGCCTAAAAAGGTCATGGATGCCTGGACGCATTATCTGAAAGAGTCCAGTGAACGGGCGATCCTGACCATGGATGCCCTGCGCGAAAGCAGCGACACCTACTTTGACCACATGGCCAAGGGCTGTCCTCCGGTGCTCGTCTATGATTATGAGGTCATCGTGGAAGGCCGTAACCTGCCGCGACCCTGCAACTACATGCTTTTGAAGATCATTCCGCCCGAAGGGACGGAGGTGTTTGACTGGAAACGTCCCTATGTGATCATCGACCCGCGCGCCGGACATGGTGCTGGGATCGGTGGGTTCAAAGATGACAGTCAGGTGGGCGTTGCCCTGCGCGGCGGCCATCCCGTGTATTTCGTCGCCTTCCACCCGATGCCAGAGCCGCATCAGGAACTATCGCATGTCACCCATGCGGAGGCGGCGTTCTTGCGGGAGATTATCTCGCGTCATCCGGACAGCCCGAAGCCCATCGTGGTGGGCAACTGTCAGGGTGGATGGGCGACAGCCATTCTGGCGGCGGTTTATCCAGATCTGGTGGGACCGATCGTGCTCAACGGAGCACCCATGTCCTACTGGAGCGGCAAGATGGGGCAGGACCCCATGCGCTACTCCGCAGGCCTGACCGGCGGCATCGTGCCAGCTCTGCTGTCGGCTGATCTGGGCAATGGCGTGTTTGATGGCGCCAATCTGGTGCAGAACTTTGAGATGCTGAACCCGGGCCGCAACTGGTTCCGCAAGTACTATGACCTTTACACCACGATCGACAGCGGCGAAGAGCGCTATCTGGAGTTCCAGAAGTGGTGGAACGGCTTTTATTACATGACCGAGGAAGAGTTCCGCTGGATTCTGGACAACCTCTTCATCGGCAACAAACTGGCCAAGAACGAAGCGTTTCTGGAGCCCGGACGGCCTATTGACCTGAAGACCATCAAGTCACCGATCATCGTCTTTTCCTCTTACGGCGATAACATCACCCCGCCCGATCAGGCCCTCAACTGGATCGCGGACACATACACGGATGACGCGGAGATTGAGATCCTCGGCCAGCGTATCCTCTACATGCTTCATGATCAGGTCGGGCATCTGGGCATCTTCGTGTCCTCTAGCGTCGCCAAGCGGGAACACACGCAGGTGGCGTCCACCTTGAAGACCATCGAAGCCATGCCTCCGGGGCTCTACAAGCTGCAGATTGAAGAGCAGAAGGGCAAAGGCTGTGATGCCAAGTTCAAGGTGAGTTTTGCCCGCAAAACCATCGACGAGATGCTGCTGGAAACCGGCGAACGCGATGAGGAAAAAGCCTTTGCCGGTGTGGCCCGTTTCTCGGAAAGCTGGGAAGACATGTACGACAGCACCATCGGCCCGGTGCTGAAGACTATGAACAGCTCACAAACAGCGGAAGTCACCCGCGACCTGCACCCTATGCGGCTCGCCAACGGCGCGTTTGCCTCCACCAACCCCTTCATGTTCTGGCCCACCATGGCCGCCGCTGCGGTGAAGCAGAACCACAAGCCCAACATGGCCAAAACGCCCTTCCATTATTGGGAGGAGATGGTGGCGGACAGCATCGAATATGGCTGGGATGCGCTGAAAGATATGCGCGAAGCGATGATTGAAAACAGCTTCCTCACCTTCTGGGCCTCTCCCCAAGCGGTGGAATACGGCAAGGCCCTGTCCTTCCGCAGACCAAAAGTGCCAATGCAGGACCTGCACAGTCTGGCCAGCATTCAAAACGCCTTGAAGAAGATCGAAAAGGGCGGAGCTGCCGCTGCCATCGTGCGTATTGTGCTGATGATTGCTGATACCCGCACCGAGGTGCGCGGCGAAAAGCTGGAGCGGTTCAACGAGGTGCTGACCACATGGGCGCCGTTCAAATCCATGGACCCGAAGGAGCGCAACTTCCTCATTCATGACCAGACGCTGATTGCGCGGTTTGAGATGGAGGCAGGCTACAACGCCCTGCCGCTGTTGCTGAAGAACGAGAAAGACAAAACCTTCGCCTACAAGGCGGTGACCTACATCATCGGCAACGAGGAAGACATGGCGCCCAACTCGCTGGAACTGTGGCACTGCCTGAAGAAAACGCTCAAGTGGGGGTAGGTGAGGAGATGACAACAACCTACAAAAACACGCCGTATGATCAAATCGAAGTGGGCATGGAAGCCACCTATGAGCGCACCTGCTCAGCAGATGACTTCTATGTTTCCGCCCATGCCTCCGGCGACCTCAATCCCATCCATCTGCCCAAGGAAGACCGCGAGGGAGAAGGGGACTTTGAGGGCGTTGCTCCTTCACTGTGGGTTGCCAGCCTGATCTCGGCCGTGCTGGGCAACCAGATGCCGGGGCCGGGCACGCTTTATAGGAGCCAGAACCTGCGCTTTCTGGGCCGGGCCTATGAAGGCGACCACCTGACAGCACGGGTGAAGGTGACAGAAAAACTGCCGGATTATGTGGTGAAGCTGCAAACCACTGTGGAACGTGCTGATGGACAGATGATCGTGGAAGGGGAGGCGGAAGTCATCGCCCCGCGCACCAGCAAAATCGCCAAAGCCGTCAGTCTGCCGGGATTGACCGTGCGCAGTTACGAGCACTTTGAACGCCTGCTGGACCTTGCTCGCCCGTTGCCACCACTCATCACCGCCGTTGTGGCACCGGAAGACCGGAAGTCTCTGGGCGGCGCCTTGCTGGCGGCTGAAAACACACTGATCGAGCCAATCCTGATCGGGGATCGGGACAAGATCGAGGACGCAGCTGAGCGGCTTGGAAAGGATCTGGCCCACTGCACCATTCTTGATGTGGCAGGCCACACACAAGCCGCTGCGCAGGCGGTGGCCATGGTGCGGGAGGGCAAGGCGCAGGCGATCATGAAAGGCCAGCTCCACACGGATGTGCTGCTTGCCCAGATCGTGAAGCGGGACATTGGCCTGCGTACAGACAACCGCCTCAGCCATGTGTTTGTGATGGACGTTCCGGGGCTCGACCATCTGCTCTTCATCAGCGATGCAGCCATCAACATCTCGCCGGATCTGGAAGCCAAGGTGGATATTGTCCAGAACGCCATCAATCTGGCGCAAGCACTGGGTCAACAGCAGCCCAAGGTGGGCATCCTTTCTGCCGTGGAAACGGTGAACACCAAAATTCCGTCCACCCTGGATGCAGCGATCCTTTCCAAAATGGCAGAACGCGGCCAGATCAAAGGTGGCATTGTTGATGGCCCTCTGGCCATGGACAACGCCATCGACATTGATGCAGCGGTGACCAAAGGCATCACCTCCTTGGTTGCAGGGAGGGCAGATGTACTGGTTGTGCCCAATCTGGAATCTGGCAATATGCTAGCCAAGGAACTGGCCTTTGTTGCCCATGCTCAGGTGTGCGGCGTTGTGATGGGTGCCCGGTGTCCGGTGATCCTCACCAGCCGCGCCGATGACGACAAGGCCCGTTTGATGTCTTGCGCTGTTGCGCTTCTTTACGCTGCGAGCCAGAAAGCATGAGTTTTTATTTTACGCTCAATACCGGTTCATCCTCCGTCAAGTTCGCGCTTTACAAAGCGGCTGCGGAACCTGAGCTTTTCATCTCCGGCATCATTGAGCGTCTTGGGCCCCACGCCCGCCTGAAAATGCAGACCTCAACCGAGCAGATCGTGGAAGATCTGGGCCATGTTGACCATGCAGGAGCCGTGGTTTCCATCTTCACCCGCGTGGAACCTCATCTGAAGGGCAAGTCCGTGGTGGGCATTGGCCACCGTATCGTTCATGGCGGCAACGCGTTTTACAAGCCAACGGAGCTGACTTCTGAAGTGGTGCAGGAGCTGGAACAGCTGATCCCGCTGGCCCCGCTCCACCAGCCCTACAGTCTGGCAACCATCCGCGCAGCCAAGCAGGTGTTTCCCGGCGTGCTGCAAATCGGGTGCTTTGATACAGCCTTCCATGCCGGTCACACCTTTCCCAATGACGCCTTTGCCATCCCGCGCCATTTTTATGAGGAAGGCGTGCGCCGCTATGGCTTCCACGGGCTTTCCTTTGATTACATCTGCAGCGAGTTGCGCCGCGAATATCCCGATATCGCCAACGGCCGCCTCGTGATTGCCCATCTGGGCAATGGTGCCTCCATGTGCGCGGTGGAAGAAGGACGGTCCATCAACGCCAGCACCAGCTTTTCCGCCGTGGATGGCCTGCCCATGGGCACCCGCTGCGGACGGCTCGACCCGGGCGTGATGCTCTACCTGATGCAGGAAAAAGAGCTGTCACCGGAGGAGATCGAGAGCATCATCTATCGCCGCAGCGGACTGCTGGGTTTGTCCGAAGAATCCTCCGACATGCGCGTGCTGGAACACTCCGAAGAGCTGTTCGCCAAACAAGCCATCAACTACTACAGCTATCAGATCCGCCGGGAAGTCGGCGCCATGGCCGCCAGTCTGGAAGGCATCGACGCGCTCATCTTCAGCGCCGGAGTAGGCGAGAACTCCGCGCGGGTGCGCTCCAACGTCTGCGAACCGCTGGAGTTCTTGGGCATCACCATTGATCAGGAAAAGAACATGGCCAACGCACCGGAAATCGGCACCGGACGGGTGCGGGTGCTGATCATCCCCACCAACGAAGAACAAGTCATCGCCCGCGCTGTGGCATCCGCTGGCAGCAAATCTCAATAGAGAGAGACTGGGACTCAGGAAAACTTCGCGGTAAACTTCCCGTATATTTCATGCTGCACGTTTTCAGTGAGTCCCGTTATGTCTGTCCTCTCACCCACCATCACCGTCCGCCGCCTGACCATTGACGACTTTGAGGATTATCTCGGCCTCCTGCATGAGCTGACAGAAGGCGTTCCTCTGGCACGTGGGGAGGAGGGGCGTGCCCACTTCGCCAAGCTTCTGGGCCACGACGGCACCATGGTGTTCGGGCTGGAGATTTACGACCAGATCGTCTCCTGCGCCACGCTCCACATTCTGCCCAACATGACCTATGGCGGCCGCCCGTACTGCCTTGTTGAGAATGTGGTGACCCTGCAAGCCTACCGGGGCCGAGGCTTTGGCCGCATGGTCATGGACACCCTGCGCAACGAGGCCTGGCAAGCTAACGCCTACAAAATCATGCTCCTCACCGGCATGGACCGCGGCGCCAAAGGCTTCTATGAGAGCCTCGGCTACAAAGCCGACCAAAAGTACGGCATGGTCCTGCGCCAAGTCCCGCCATATAAGGCGCCAGTAAGTTGACACATCTGATCATGAACGAAGCAACAACTGCTGTATTATCATCACTGCATGATGCTTCTATTGATGCGCTTTCGGTATTCGAAGACGCTGTTTCCATTCAACTTGACGATGTCATCATTGACGGACGGAGTTCCAGAGTATCGGTCAAACTGCTGCAGGTGAGAATAATTCGGAGAGAAGGAGAGTTGGTATCTGATCTCAGCATGGAACAATCAGACGGTGAACTCGTCTTTTTCGAGCCAATACGATCTGGTGTCAAACTCCTCATCCAATGGAACTGCTTTAGTAGCCAGAAGACCAAAGATGTCTTCTATGAAGTTGAATGTTCGGAGATTATCGCTCAATCGACATTCGATTAATCAGAATTCTTTCGCCTTTAAATGACTTCTGTAGCCCTTTTTCAGAAGAGCATCGCCACTACGACAACTTCCGATGCGCCTTGATGTGCTCTATGAAGAGGCGCAGGGGTTGGAGGTCTTTGTATTCCCGGGGGTAGAACAGGTAGAGCGGAGCGACGGGGTCGAGGTAGTCTTCCAGCAAGCGTTCCACCTTGGTTTCATCACACTGCATCAACGCGTAATAGCGGAAGGTGAGGGCCAGACCCATGCCTTGCTCCATCAACTCCAGTTGAGAGGGCAGGGTGTTGAGAACCAGTCCGCCTTTGACGTCAATCTCCACCCGGTCACCATCCACCTGAAACACCCAGGGCGCCAGCTGGCCGGATGTCTGGAAGCGATACTGGATACACGCGTGGTCCAGCAGATCCTCCGGCTTTTCCGGCCTGCCGTGCTGATCCAGATAGGTTTTACTGCCAAGCACGGTCAGCGGCTGCGGGTCCGAGATGCGCAGGGCAATCATATCCTGCGCAACAAGACTGCCTGTTCGAAAACCCGCATGCAGACCTTCTGACACAATATCAACGATAGCATCGCTCAAAGAAAACTCCAGCTGGATCTCCGGATACTTCGCCTGAAACCCGGGCAGTAGATCGGCCAGAAACGTATGGAACACAAACTCAGGCAGTGTCAGGCGCAAAGACCCGCGTGCACTGCTGCCATACTCTTTCGCATCCTCCACCGCTTGCCCCAGCAAATCAAACGCCGCCCCGGCACCGCTTTGCAGCGCACGGCCTGCATCCGTCAGCGTCACTGAGCGTGTGGTGCGCACAAACAGGGCCGTCCCAAGCTGCTCTTCCAGAGACTTCAACTGGTGGCTAACCGTGGAAGGTTTGATGCCAAGAGCATTGGCAGCGCCCCGCAAACTGCCGTTTTGGGCGATGGCATTGAACACTTCCAGCATGGCGAGGGGGAGGCGCATTGTTCGATTCCATACATCTATTAGATAGAAAATCAGGCAATTAATAGCACGTGAGCATCCCGCTATAAAGAGTGCAACAGCAACTCAGAGAGGATGTCTCCCAATGAAAACCCTCGTTCTCACCGCCCATCCCGACCTCAGCAAGTCCCGCATCAACAGAAAATGGTTTGAAACCTTTGCTGAAACAGACGGCATCACCCTGCTGGACCTGACCCGCCTTGGCGGCCCGACCCTGACCTTCAACGTGGCAGAACAGCAGGACTTCCTGCTTGCCCATGACCGCATCGTCTTCCAGTTTCCGCTCTACTGGTACTCCGCCCCACCTGTCCTGAAAGCCTGGATGGATCAGGTGCTCACCTATGGCTTTGCGTATGGCCCCAGCGGCAATAAGCTTGCGGGCAAAGAACTGGTGCTGGCAACCTCCACCGGCGGCCCGGAGGACAGCTACCACGCAGGGGGTTACAACAACTTCAGCATGGACGAGCTGCTCAAGCCCTTCCAGCAAACGGCTCTGCTGACCGGCATGACCTATCTGCGCCCCTTCGTGTTCCACGGAGCAGCTGTAGCCAGCGACGAGGATGTTATCGCCTCCCAAACCGCCTTGCTGGCCCATGTGCAGGACCCGGAACTGAGCCCAATCATCAAAAAAGCACGGCTGGATAAAATGCTGGAAGAAGACGCCAAGCTGGCTGCGCGTGTCAGCACTTAGACCTCCATTCCCCCAAAGCAACTCAAAGGCGGGCTTATGGGCTCGCCTTTTGGCCTTTCTGCAGTGTGGGCACCTTTGCTGCTGTTTTCAAAATTACGCTAGGAAGCGCATCTATTTGCCGCCAATGCATGGCAGATACAGCACATAATTAAAAATCGATTCGATCTTTATCGACCACTTCACTGGCCTGCCGTCCACTTCTCTTAACCTGGCGTTTCAAAGCACAGCTTTGTTTTAGCATTTTGTTTCACGCCCTTGTTTTAACCGCCATCCTTCAGGATGATATGCCTACCGTGGCATTATGGATGGGGTGACATGGCGGTGACTATGTTTTCGGTGTCATGATCTGATGATCAGCACTGCATTCTTTTTCAGAATTCTTTTTCATGGCCGAAACTCGGGGATCGCATTCCTGAAGCTTGGTCATCTGAAGGCTGGAGTGAACACGTTCCTGTCAGAGTAAACCCGCAATACATTGCAGACCACCGCCTTGCCTCCAACCATAAGCAGGACCACGGAAGCAATGCCCGTATTGCATCCTTTTCAACGGGAGGGGACTAAAACTGACAGAACGGAGTGGCCTCGCAGGTCTCTTTCTCAATCGGGACCGAAGCTCCTTCGTTCTCCAGCCTTCAGGAATATTTTGAGTGCAGACTGGAATTGCCTTGCACGTGTTGCAGTATAGTATCGAGTAGAATGTCTGTTGAATCGAAGAACTCAATGAAAAACCTGAGACCCGAGGTGATCTACCGGCCCAGCATCAACTGGGAAGAATGGCGCGAAGGGGTGGCTGAAGCGTCTGGCGAGGTGTGTTTATCCTCCAGCAGCGCATCACCGGAGGCGTTCGGCGCAGGCGTGCGCGGGTCCCGCTATCAAAGCGGTTTTGTGGCAACCATCAACGCGACCCCGCACAAGTTCATCCGCTCCAGCCAACGCATTGCGCGCGATGGCATGGACGCCGTGTTTGTGCAGTTTTACGACCACACCCACAACTGCGTCACCCACATGGGCAGACACAGCGTGGACATTGAGCCGGGTCATCTCATCATTCAGGATATGGCGGAACCGTTTGTGGTGGAGCACAGCTCTTACAAACAGATGACACTTGCACTACCACGGGCAACCCTTGCTCCGTTTTTGCATGGCGACCGCACCTATCCCACCTTATGCATCCCGGCCATTGGCGGTTCAGCCAATGCGGTGATCAGCATGATGCAGCTTCTACGCGGTCAGCTGGGGGATCTGACAGATGAAGACGTGGCGCCCATTGTGGAGTGCATCGCCAAGCTTGTTGCCAACCAGATGAACAACGGCCCATGCGTCTCTTTTGCTCTTGATGAAAACAGCCAGAACGCAGCACGCTTTTTACAAGCTACAGAATACATCAGCCGCACTTATTCCAACCCACGGCTCAACAGTACTGAGGTGGCAAAGCACCTCAACATTTCCCGCACGACGCTCTACCGCCTGTTTGAGCCCATGGGCGGGTTCGTCGCCTTCCTGCGCTACATCCGCATGAAACACGCCATGCGCAAACTGCTGCGCACCGGAAGCGAGGGGGGAAGGTTCAGCAGATTGCCGAAAGCTGTGGCTTCTCGCACGCCTCCAGCTTCACCCGAAGCTTCAAAGAGCACTACGGCGTCTCACCCCGCGACATCCTGATGGATGTCTCCGCCGGCAAAGACCAACAACTGCGCACCTCCAGCGGCATCTTCGCCAACTGGCTCGCCACACTGAACGGGGCAACGCTGAACTGAGGGGGAGGACACTGAGCGGCTTAAGCTCAACCTCCGGCTGTTCATCTCTTGCAAACAACGGATAAGGCGTTATGGTCCTTATCGATTTTACTTCTGAGATTTTCTGTAGGCTTTTATGATGTGGCGTTGGCTTGTTAAAAAGACTTTTTATTACAAAATCATGGGCGCTCTAAAGCTCTGGGGAGTTTGCGGAGCTCTTTTACAATTCGCCAGCAAAGGACCAATGCGAGCGATGGTATCTGTGTGTTGTGTCTTCGCAGCATTCATTGCCTATAACTTCGCTACCGGCCTGGTTGCATCCTTCTTCATCGACTTCGAAAACGACTTGGTTCTGAAGAACATTCTATTTTTGATTGTTGTTATGCCAGTCTTCCTTTGGATATGCGCATTGGCAATTGACCTGTTTATTGCCGGATTGCGTGCTCGGCGAAAGTTTCTGCTCTGGAATCTCTTCTGCAGCGACAAGCACGATCAAGAGATGCAAGAGTACATTCAGTGGGTGAAGGACCAATCCAAGAAGCAACAGGTCAATTGATCACCCAGTACCTTAGTCAACTGGTCCATGCCTACAGCGTTCCCATTGTGAACTGGTACAAAGCTATCGGCTTAACGGCTGCCATTATTCAAACATGGCGCGATTTGCGAGTGGAAACATAGCAACGCAGGAAAACACAAAAGCTTTCAAAGCAACGCACAAAACAACGCAAACGCTCACAGGTTTGCGTGCTACCAATTTTCAGGTCAGATATATTATGCAATTCAGAGAGTTAGCGGTGCACCACTCGGCATATTTATATGAGAGGCAGCCCTGAGCGCCGGATTGGTAGCATTGACAAGGCGCGTGGTGCGCCGAAGAGTTGCTTTGATTTATTCTCTGATAAGTTTTGAGCGGCGCAATGATTGTACTTGGAAACTCTGAAAGCTGGCCGGGCATTGGCACCACGGCGGACCACCTGCAAAACGGAGCACATGGGCTGGATGCGTTGGTGCCCGGGCTGTCTCTGGTGGAAGCGGAAACCAAGGTGCGCAGTGTAGGCTATGGCGGTTGGCCTAACCTTTTAGGAGATATGGAGTTCGACGCCAGTGTCATGAACGGCAACACGCGGGATTATGGCGCAGTGGCTGGTGTGCCGATGACGCTGGAAGTCACACGTTTAGCAAAGGCCGTGCTGGATAATCTGCCTCACACCATGTTGGTGGGTGAGGGCGCACGACGTTATGCCGATGAGCTGGGGTTTGCTAAAGATCCCGCGCTTCTGGACCACAGTAAAAAAGTCTGGTGGCGTAAGCTGGAAGAGGTGATGAGCGAGGAGCAGAAGGCTGCCTTCCCCAACACGGATCTGGCTCCCCTCACCAAGGCCATCACCGACCCGGAAAAGGTGCGCGACACCACCGTATTCCTTTGCAAAGACGGCAAGAACAACATCTGCACGGCAACCTCAACATCCGGCTGGGCCTGGAAATATCCTGGACGGGTGGGGGACTCTCCGATCCCCGGAGCTGGCTTTTATGCGGACAGCCGATATGGCGCGGCGGCTTGTACGCATACCGGCGAAATGACCATGCGCTGTGGCACAGCCCGCACTGTGGTACTGGCCATGAAACTGGGTATCTCGCTGGATGATGCGTTGCGGCTGGCAATCTCAGAACTGCAGGAGCTGGAGAGCGGCTATATTGGCGGTGTGGTGATCCATGCCATTGATGCTGCGAGCAAACACCGTGTGGTCAATGTGGGCTGTGATGAGGAGATCGTCTATTGGGTCTGGACACCTGAGCTGGGCCAACCAGAAAAGCGCAAAGCCATCCTTGCAGAAGACCTGCTCGCCGGGCACGTGGAGGCGCTGTCATGAAACTGGAAGTCTGTGTCGACAGCATTGCTGGGCTGAACGCCGCTGTTGCCGGTGGCGCTGACAGGATTGAGCTGTGCTCCTGCCTCGCCATGGGAGGGCTCACACCCTCCGTCGGCCTGATGGAACTGGCTGCCCAAGCACCTATCCCGGTCTACGCCATGATCCGCCCGCGCGGTGGTAACTTCATCTTTTCCCCGCAGGAGGTGGACCAGATGAAGCGGGAAATCGATGCTGTTCGTAATACCAATTTGGCCGGCGTCGTCCTCGGCGCAAACCAACATAGCAACGCACTTGATGCTAACCTATTGGAAAACCTTATAGATCACTCAGCAGGGCTTGGGTTGACCCTCCATCGGGTTATTGATCTGGCCCCTGATTTGGTGGAAGCGACAGAAACCGCGGTGGACCTTGGCTTCGAACGAATCCTCAGCTCCGGCGGTGCTCACAAAGCATTTGATGGCATTGAGAATTTAGCAGCGATGCATCACGCAGCCGCCGGACGCCTTTCCGTGATGCCGGGCTCAGGTATCAACGCACAAACAGCCTCGGACATCCTGCAAGCAGCTGACTTTACTGAGATTCATGCTGGATGCGGTTCAACTTATCCGCAGGATCAGACACTGCTGGATTTTGGCTTTGAAGCGATCGGCGAAAAGAAGACCGATGAAAATCAGGTTAGACTGCTAAAGACTATACTTCTTGATTTATCTCAAACTATATTAGACCACTAGCTGATTGCACTAGAAAACCAATAATTATACTGTCGGACCAATTTTGAATTTCAATGAATTACTTTACCCGAGAAAATGCAAAACCTAAGCGATACAGAACGGAAGATCCTTTCTCTTTTGCAGGAGAACGCGCGGCAGTCTCTCACAGAGATCGCCCAGAAGATCGGCACGTCCAGAACCAACGTCAAAACAAAGATCGATCGGCTGTATGATGCTGGTATCATTAAGAGATTTACGGTTGACCTTGAAGATGCGGACGCCAGAAACACCGGCACGTTGAAGAGTTTCTTCCATGTTCATCTGACGGAACCTGCCTGCGAAACCTTGTTCGATCACGTCAAAAAATGGGAGGAAGTGAAGGGGTGCTGGACAGTTTCCTCTCCAACCACCGATATGATCGTGATGGTAGAGGCTATCTCACAGGAAGCATTGGAATCAGCCAGATTCCGCATCAGCAAGTTACCTTATGTAGATTCTATGCACACGACCTTCGTTCTAAGAGAGTGGCAACATAAACTCTAGCGATTTTTGTCATATTACTTTGAAATACGCATTGCGTAGATGAAACGATCAAAGGCATTTCTGCTGTGGAA
>CP128432.1 GCA_032615215.1 Microbulbifer sp. MKSA007
AGCGCTCATGAATGATTTCTCACCGAGCACACACATCCTATTAGATTTCTATGGTTGCAAGCATCTTACTGATGCTAAGGCATTGAAGAGTTGTATGTTGGCAGCAGCAAAAGAGGCTGGCGCAACAGTACTGCGGTGTAATCTTCATGAATTTGGTGAAGACGCCGGTGTGACTGGAGTAGCAATACTTGCGGAGTCACATATTTCTATTCATACATGGCCTGAGATTGACTTTGCTGCTATTGACATTTTTATGTGCGGCAAAGCAGATGCCGAAAAAGCAGCATCTGTTCTTCAAAAGTTACTAGAACCATCCCGCATCGAAACAACAAAAGTCGCTCGTGGTTGCCTAGAGGCGTAGATATTAGCTTGATAAGCGGGTACTTAGTTCCGATATCAGTTCCTGGCGTCCCATGGCTCTCTCAACCTCTTCTGTAGAAAACTGCACATCGAACTGCTCTTCAACAGTGAAGATAACCATCAAGTATGCGGCGGAGTCCCATTTCTCGTAAGTCTCATGTGACATGTCATGAGGCACCTCTGTCGTGCTGATATTAAACACACTGGCAAGAGCTACATCTACCGCTCGAGAGATTTCATCAGTTTTCATAAATTATTCCTGTCGAAGAAAGTAAGTTTCTGGCCATTGCATAGCATCACCGAAATCCCTTTTCCATTTACTTTCTCCATTAACATTCTGGACACATTTGAAGTGGTGCCGCGCGTACACATCACGCATTGGCTCATTGCGTGATGTCTCGCAAATGTAACCAATCAGTGATCGACAGTTTGCCTTTTGTGCTCTTAGAGACATCTCTTGTAAGGCAAACGTCTCTAAACCTCTCCCAAGCGCCCGACAACTCATAAGGAACTCGAGTATCTCATATCCTTCCTCTGATATTCGGCAGTGGCTTAATGCAACAACTCCATGCCTGGCGAAGCTATCAGTCAATTCAAAACCGAGAAGCTGATGGTTTGGCTGGGAGTAAACACTCTTAATTTCTGTCTCATTCAGTATTGTTCTACCTGAGTTAAACTGTGTAACACGCCTAAACAATTGTACTACACGTGAGAGAGGGATTTCTTCATCACTCAATACACGAACGTGCATGTCCAAGTTTTCCAAGTTCAATAAAGTATTTGTCTCGCTTCTAAGCATATCCTGAGCTGCAAGGGATTGTGCCCGAAGTTTATCTTCACTTGTCTCCAGTCCGCTCCACGTCCAATCGTTTTTTTTGAGGCAGCAAAGAAGCTCAGTCGGATCTCCAGCACATTCAGGGATAACCAGTTGAGGAAAAGTCGCTCGCATAGCAGCTCTTTCAACTGGATTGTCATCCAGGAAAACGCTATGAGTTGCCCCTGTGTTTAATTTCACCAACAGTTGCTCAACCCTCTCAGGTTTGGGGTTCCAGCTTGCGCTAATCTGCGAAAAATCACTGAGTTTTAGCGGCATGTCAGAATTTTTCCGAAATGCGTCAACGATGTCATCAAAATTATTTTTGCTTGCAATAGCTAATTGTACCTGCCCTGTCGACTTCAGTTCTTTTAACTGGCTTTGCAATGCATGAAACGGCCCAAAATGTTCTGGGTCACCCTTAACATCGCTTGGGCCAGACTCGCCTAATGTTCCTGGCCACAAAAGGCCATCCAAGTCACATATAATCAGCTTACGTGACAAACCTTGTTTAGCGCGAACAATCTTGGATATCTGTGTTGCAATAGCTTCGGAGGCTTTCCGGGTTAAATGCAAAATGCCCAGACCGGATGTGCGTTGGTCATATAGCTGGTTATTTGCTATCGTGACGAGGTGATTGATGTTAGCTTTATCTTGAATTGAGCTTGTTCCACAAACCTGCTCATTTAAGGCGATAACAATATCTGCTTGCAAAAAATCCGCTATCTGTCTGCGCTCTTCTGACCACTGATCTAGCAAGTACACAATCAACTCTTTTTTTAAACCTTCAGTCACCACCTCAGCAGGATCTTTAAATGTTAAGTTTAAATGCAAACCATTTCCGGCAAGGTGTAAGCGCAGCAGTTGCTGAAGGAAGCCTGTCCTAATACTGGTTACTAAAGTGACCGAGTAGGTGGGTAAGGGAGAGTTACTTTCCAGGTTATTGCTTATGTTCATTAGAGCCAAAAGTGGAAGTTCACTCTCACCGAGGATACGGCAAGCCTGAGCTACTTTACTCTGATCCTGGGCATGTAGCGCTGACCGAAGTTCTTCTACATAATGTTTCCAATAATGTATTTTCATGCTGTTTTCACTAAGATATTGTAGCTAACTCGAGCCGTCTGCGGCACTGGTGTTTAACAAAGTAAACTGCCGACTGGTTTAGTTTAGAGGAATGTAGAAGTTGCCAGATTACCTATTTCGAACACTGGAACATAAAGACTTAGAGATGGTTGCTGACTTTGAATGTGAGATAGCGATTAACTCCTTTGGAGAGGATGCTGTAACAGATCGATCACTATATAAAAAGCGTTTGCTACCATTGGTAGGGGCTATGGGAGCGTTTGTCGCTGAAACCGATTCCGGAGACATTGCAGGTTGGGCGCTGATTACATCCAGAGCGAACGCAACTTCTAACGAAGTTTATGGTGATTTTCGCAGTTACTATATCGCTCCGGAACATCGTGGAGGAAGACTTGCATTCTCCTTGATCACGGAAGTCATCGAGTACGGTTTGCGTAATGAATGGTCGCGGATCGTGGGCCGTACAGCTGCAACAAACAAAGCTATGCAGTCCATCTATCGTTTTTTTGATTTTGAAGCCAAACATATAGTGTACGAGTTATCACTTGATAATTCACATTCTCAGCAAAAGAGCAAAAAAGAGCCCAGCTCTGAAAAACATAGAGCCCATCAAAAAAGGAAGACACATCGCAAGAAGGGACGGTCAGGGTCTTGACGTGTAAGCACCCATAGTTGGGTTCAGCACATCATATGAGAAATGCTGAACCCAACTGATGAAATAACAAGTAGTTACGACTTCAATGAGAAAGGGCAGAGACGCCCCAAACCATTATACTTGTTCACTTGGGTGCCCCCACATGTGTGGAGCTGCATATGGCCCGCTTAAACTAGAAGTTGATTTTCCAACGCCATCCAGTGCGCCAGGTTTCAACTCGCGCGCAAACCAACATTCCAAAGGAGCTTGCGTTCTGACTGGTGGGAGTACCTGGTGAGGGGTGTTGTAACGATTGCCATAATGAAATGGCTCACCCATTACGAAGATGACATCAGCATCCAATTGCATTTCTGCCTCTTCCATAAGTCTGGTTGCATATCCTTTTCCTTGATAGTCGGGCAACACAGCCAATGGAGCCAGAACATAGCATTTTAGATGGGGTGCTGCATCTACAGTAATAGGTGTATAACATGCATGCGCAACACCTTCGTAGATGATCGAAAAACTGCCGTCTTCGATAAGAGCATTTGCAAAGTTGGCATAAAGTTCTGCGTGCCGCTTATCATACAGACCACCTGCAGCGGCGAAAGCTTCATATTGGATTTCATAAGGTGTTTTCATTGTGATACAGCCTTTTTTATTGTTGAGTTAGCTTGTGGGACCACCACCGCTATATTTGTGGATATAGCGATGGCGAAGGAATTGGAGATCTAAGAAGACAACTTTTCTTGTTGTTCTTAGTCTCTGTTCAAGAACTAATGACGAGATCGCCTCGTCATTCCGGGTTTCCAGCGCACGAACACTCTTGCACCACAAGAATGACAACCAGACGCCTTAAGTTCTTCGATCGTGTTAGGGGTACCGTCTTCTCCAAGAGTTACGGTTTTACGGCAAGCCTTGCAGCGGTACCCACGGCGACGCGTTGATTTATCTGCTGTATACATCTCGCCATTGTATCGTTCGGTCTGTTCTGGGACCTGCGCGAATAGCCCCTCCAGCTCGATCATCTGACCTGTTGAACCCAGAATGGATGCTCCCTCATAGGTGTTAAAGTCTCGACGAATTGATAAAATAGCAAACCCAAGAGAATGGATCGCATGTTGGAGTTTTATCTGTTCAACTGATGCCGGTTGACTATAAGACAAAAATCCCAATGCCCCTGGACCTGGTTGAAGAGCTTCAGCAGCACGCGTCAGAAAAAGCTCGGCGCCCTCAATAGTATAAGGGGGTCAGTTTGAAACGTATCAAACTGACCTTTGAGGTTGGTCGGTAATGGATCACGCAAGTCATGTTGAACAATTGTAATAGCTGCTCCAACTTCCTCGCACTTTTGCTCTAAAAATCCGATGCGTCCGGGATCCAACTCCAAGACGGTGATGTTGTCGACAGCGCGGTTGCGGCCCATGTGAGCTAGGTAAAGCGGTATTGCAAGCGAAAGTGAATCATCATCACCCAACAATAGAATGTTTCGCCCTTCTAGGGCGCCCGCTTTGTGCATCAGCTCAGCACGATGGAGAGCTGTTTCTGCTGTACATGGAGCCTGGTCTAACTCAACTCGAACATTCGGAGCATCCACCAAAAGAATTTGCAACTTTTTGATAAGCTTAGGATCTAGTTCCTTCAGGCCGCTTCCATTACAAGTTGGACACTGCGTAACAGTAGACGCTTTGATGTCCAGAACCTCTTCTGCAAAATGTCGGCCTTGTTCAGTCAAGTTTACCCCCCTTACGGACAAGGTAACCGCGTGCTTCGAGTTCCCGGCGCACAGCGGTGGCAACCGGTACTGGCAAACCAACTTCCCAAGCTATTTGCTTCAAAGCAGCTCCGTTATGTTGGACAACTGCGCGAAGAAAGCTTGCGACACCAGAAGCCCCCTCTCTTAAACTAACACTCTCAGAGATCTCGTTCAAAAGAGGGTGATCTGCCTGCAAGCCGGAGAGATTTTTTAATTCGCTCATTGTTGCCCCCTCTCAGCGCTGGTTCATTTGGGCGCGGACACAGGTCACACCCAATCGTGAAATGCGGTAAGGGGCACTCTTGCGAGAGCATATCAATCGCTTCTTTTTCAAAACTTTAAAAAGAGGCAAGGAGCAACTGGCCAAGATGTGGCCATCACGTGAGAAGCAGATTGTATTGGAAAGTTTGCCATTTTCATCGCGTTCACAGTGGATCTCACCACCAAGCGCGAGTTCATGTAAAACACGTTGTTCGTGCTTTGATATATTCACGGAGATATCTCAGTCTTCAGGAGAATACAGAAACGACCTCACTCAGCCAATGCGCATGAGAAGGTTCTTCAGTTTCATTTGTTCCCAAAATCTCAAAAAGATTAGGAACCTGTATTCAGCCGGGACTCGATCAAATAATCTCCATAAATGTGAGTAGCCTCGCCACTCAATGAAGTCTCATTACCCAATACTAAATGCAAATGCAAGGCCTATGTTACATTTAGTACATGCAAAAATTGTGATGATATGGAACAAAGGCCGCTAGAACTGGAGCTTTCCTATTCCTTCTCTGGAACTTGAGCCCAGTCTTAGTAATATGAGCCTGTCTCAAATAATGTGAGCTCAGTCTCAGTTTATCTGAGCCCAGCTAACATTAGGGTCTCAATTAACTTGAGCCGAAAATCGGGATAATCTCAAGCCCACCACATTTTGATCTCAAGTCCCTACACGTATCAGAGCTGATGAACAGCATCATCTTGTTAGCACGTGCTTCCACATTAAAGTTGATGGAGTTGAGAAGTTCACGAGCCAGCTTGGCTTCATCTGTTGTCCCGGAAATCGCTTCTTTCGGAATGATGTGCTGTGCTTCAAAGCCAAAAAGGCGACCGCGAAAAATACTCATTGCCTCAACTCCAAGTTAAGTAAAAAAATCAAACAATACGGGCTTTAGAAAATCGAAAATCAATTTTTGGATAGGCCTTCACGAGGGCGTCATGCAGCTCCCCGCTCATAAAAATCTTAGAGCGTAACAGAGGCTCAATCCAAAGGTCCGCACCTTGTAGCGCGTCTCTTGAAACTGCAATATCTCCGTCTTGAGGCTCAATTGCAGCGCGCCATCTGTGAAACCCTGTTTCTGGATTTCGAGCGGTTGCTTTTACTCCATTGCTCTCTTCAGGCAGGAAGCAATGTTTTTGTGAGCCCCAGTTGATAAAGTAAAACGGGCCAGACAACTGTGTGATCTTGTCTGCCTCAAAGATGGGAAACTCAACTAGTTCTCCTCCACCCATATCAAAACGCTTGAGGATCTCAGCAAACTCCCCTTTTGCGCAGTAATATCCTTCAAGAGCGAAAAGATCTTGAACACACTTCCAGAATTTAGGGTTAAACACATAAGCAGCTTCAAGGAATTCTTCGCGCTTTAACTTTTCGCCCAGAATGTAACGATGGAAACTATCCTTAAATTCCTCTGGACTCGGACCAAATTCAAACTTCGGCGGTGCCCAGTCGTGGCCGTAGTATTTTTCGCGAATGCCAGGCTTGTCAAAAAAAGCTGAATTGCTTCTTACACTACTGACCCAAATTTCATCATTCATTAGAAACCTCCAGAACTCATAGGCTTTTACAAGCCACTTAGTGAGCAGTGCTTTTTGTCGTGCTCTAAGCAAGCCCTTAGCTTTGTGTTTTCATTTTCTTGGCACCAAGCTTTTCCAGAAGCTCTTTGTCCACCAGCTTTGAGATCTGCGGGTGAAGGTGCAACTCTCCTTCTTTAACAAGCTGACGGAAATGAACAAGCATGGAGGCAATGGCTTTGGGATCAGGTGCAATCACATCAATGAGCCAATTGATGGAACCGGACGTCCAGTCCTGCGGTTTCAGTTTCAGCGGGAACACGCCAGCACGGATCTGCTCTTTAATCTTCAGGTCAACGTCTTCTGAAACACTCGCCCAGATTGCAATTCCGCGGATATCTTGAAGTTGCGGTTCGTCGTTTTCAGCTCCCTGCGCAAGGGAGATGCGATTGCTGAGCAACGGATCAATAATCAGCCCCTGAAGGTCAGCCAAGGAGCAGTTGCGATAACGCGGCACATTCATCATCGCCATGGTGATCGTGCCAACACCTTCACGCATGCGCGCTTGCATCTGAACCAGCTGCTGCTGAGCCTCTGGGCTCAAATCCTGAAATCGGGAATGTTGCGGCTGTTTCTTTTCTGTGTGAGGAGCAAGCGAAACCTCACTCACCGTCTGATGATCTTCCAGCTGTGTCATGACACGATATGTCCAATTTCAATCATAGTTCGATCAGATAGTTCTACTGCAATTTCATGGTGTCAATAAAATCTAATCATCCCACACATGTTATCGATTTTAGATGAGTTGAAATAAATCACTGTGCTTTTTCGATGAGAGGTGCTCAGTCATAATGACAGTCTCCGTCGCCGAACATCATCAGGCCTTTTGATTGATGAGGGCAGTAGCAGTCAATCAATGCTTCGCTTCGAAAGAGGGACATTTGTGCGAAGTCATCGCTTTACGCCTCTTGAGATCACGCTCTGTTGAGTGCGGCCAGAAGAGCGGGCTTGTGCGCCAAACAAGGCGATTTGTGGCAGAAATTTCATAGATACGTGAGATGGATTAGAGCGCAGGCACAATGCCTAAGCAGCCAACCGACTTTCAAAATCAATGCGTTGACCCAGATCAACCTCAAATCGGCCATAAGGATTGATGTGACTGTAAATCAGAGGTGTCAGACCTCGGTAGTCTTCAGCAGCTAGACGATCTGCCCAAACAGGGTCAGAGAGCACTGACTGTACCATACAGGTATTGACGTAAACCAATGAGGCCTGCAGCAGATGTAAGGACAGAGCTGAGATCTCCTGATCCTCAACTCGGTTGCTGGCAATCTCTCCCCCTTGCCGAAAAACACAAAGCCGTTGGCGCTGTTCCAGTTCTCAACCACATTGAGCCCTTCGTTGATTTCACGGCGATAATTTTCTGAACGCAAATAGCGGCACAAGAAAATTGTCTTGATGGTTCGCCCCAGTTCAGCCAGCGCCTTGTAAGTAGGGTGCAATACCTCGGAACGGGCAAAGCGACGCAAAATGGCTTCCGGATCTGCGGTTCTATGCTGCATGGCAGCAGCGTATTTGACCATTTCGTCATACTGGCGAGCAATTTCTTCCCAGTTGATGGCGCTGGACAAGATCGGCAGCAGGTTTCCAAGCTCACTGCGTATGGCGTTTGAAGGCAATGCCAGCTTCTGCCGGCTGATTGCCTTAAGGCGCGGAGCGAGCTCGAACCCCAGCAGATGGCAGAATGCAAAACCGACAACGCTTTGGCCGTGGCTGTCAACATATTGGCGCTGGATCTCCATGTCGGTGCAATGACGCAGAACGCCTTCGATCATGGCGGCAACTTCAGAAGAGGAGCAGCGCTTCAACTGCGAGATAAATGCAGGTGGCCTGCCGTTCCACATGCCAGTAGATCATCACGCCGCGGCCTCCGTAACGCGCGTGCCACTCGCTCATGAGATTGCGGTCCCAGGCCCCAAACTTAGTGCTATCGGCAGCGCACGCCGTCCCCGCTTCGCCCCAAACGGCAGTGTTGCGGATGCCTAAGGTGGCATCGGCCACGTGCGTACAGGCTGCCCTTAAGGCGGCAGGATGAATATAGTTGCGGCGAATGTGGAGCAGCTCATCATGACTGACATCGGCAAGACCGCCAGCTATCCGCTTCAGACCTGCATTGGTGCCAAGGCCGTAAAGGCAGAGCAGCAGGCGCTGGTCACGAATATCGGGAGCCAGCACCTCACGGGTCGCAGCGGTTTCAAAACGGTCCAGATAGCCCGTTCCAAGTGCCGCTTCCTTCAGCGCATCCAAGAGTCCTGTCATCGGCCAGCGACGGGTAATTTCCGCCTTTAAAGCGATCAGCCCTTTGGGTTCCGACGCAGGTTCAAACGGGCTGACTGAGATCCGGTTTTTGCCGCCCCATCTCAATCTGACTTTATCATTGGTAGGTAGCCACGCGTTGAGCTGGCGCAGCTCGTCCTCCAGGGTTGTTTTGACCTCGGCAACAAATGCTTCCGCATCTCGTGTGAGCCTCAGCTCTTCATAATAAGTCTCGCGGCGCTCAGAAAAATCCTTCGGCAGGTCCTCGTCCGGATTGCGATAACGATCTGCGCCAACCACCCAGACTTCCTTGGCACGGATCCGCTCACGCAACTGGGTCAGGAGGCACAATTCAAAGGAAATCACATTCACGCGGCCTTTGTCATCAACCACACTGCCGCGCCACTTGGCCGGAATGGCTCCCATTGGAACTTCATCCTCAGCAGCAAACCGTTTGCCGGCCTTGTGCAGTTTTTCAATGCAGGCCAGCCCATCCAACACCGGTCGCCAGGTTGCGTTGTTGGACCTGAATTGCAGGACAGAAAGAAGGGGCGGCAACATGCGTCGATAATGCGAGGCGTAAGAACTGCGCATTCTAATCTGAATTTGATGATCCAGAGCTCCTTTTGAACGGTATTCCTTGACAATCGCGGACAGTTTCTGCTGCCCTGCCACCGGATAGATTACATCACAGATCCGCCCTTCCGGGTACTCCATAGAAGCCACGGCGATCTCTGCCAGTAAGCGCTCTTTGCCGTGAACTTTCTCAATTTCACGACTGATATCTCTAATCACCTTGCGCTTTGATTTTGCATTGATCCGGTGGATCTGTTCCACCAGAAGGTCAATCACCCGATCAATCATCTGGGTTTTGCGGACCATCAGGTAAAGAGCGAACAGACCTAATCGATGTTCAGAACTATGGCGGCGCATTTGCGAGGCCGTTTCTGCACGACTCGGCGCACAAGCTGCTCAATTAAGGGAGGGTCCACATGCTTAAGAACTTGTGCTGGAAGTTGTAAATTGTGAGCAAATTGAAGGCGCTTCATCGCTGCCAGAATATTGTCTAGCGTTGCGGCACCAATGTCGTCCTTCAGACGCGAGAAGCCTGTTGGAGCGTCAGGTTCTGCAAGGGAGACTTCCATCTGCGCAGTCGTCTCTTTTGGCAATTGATCGGCAATCCGCTTTAGAAAGCCTTCTAGAAATTCACGCCGGGTTGAACGGATTAGACGGTTGAGTCCTCGAAATGCGGGAGGTTGGAGCTGGTGATCCCGGCACCAAAGAAAACAGTTTTCAATCAATGCACTGGACGCCATGCCCTTAGGGCAGAGGTTGGTTTTAACAAAGTCGATTAAACACTGCCGATCATTGGGTTTCATGTGGCGCAACCCGAGATGCCTTATGATCGCGGTTCGGTAGCGGCGGGCCGTTCTTTCCGAATATTCGCGCTGCAGGCACTCTGCGGCCGAGCAATCCAGCTGGGCTCGTATATATGAGAGCTCTTCATAACCGATGTCTTCCCACGAAGAGGTAAAATAACCGGTAAGGCAAATAAACTTCAACTGAACCGCAGCTTCCAGCCGCACTGAAAGTGATAGGCTGGATAAAAATTCCATATCCGAGTAAGACAGGCTCCATGCTTGAGAAAGATTTACTTGGTGAATGTTATTGCCCATTGTTGCCCTCCCGAAACACTCTGTATTCAGAGCATATCTTACGGCAAAATATGTCAATCAACTTTGTGTTCTTGATATGTGCTAATTTTTGGCCTGTTTCGGAGCTTCGGTCCAGTTAGGCCTTATAGTATACAATCGCGGGGTTTTGATCAGAGTTTTTGCTCCTGCAGTAAACGATCAAATTAATCCGCTCTACAGCTATTCGCATTTATGTGAGTTTGGCCTCTCAGATAGACGCAGTTATTACGAGCGAAAAAACGGGATGATTGCTTGATACAAAAAAACCGAGGAAGCTATGCTTCTCTCGGCTTTTTTGTTTGCTGCATTTACTTCACGCTATCAAGCAATCGCTGCAATCGTGCGCCATCCGGACTATCAAGCAGGGTCACTCTCTGCTGGTTGCTCTTGCCTGGATTGAGCAACATGTCATAGGTGGCCGTCACTTGGGTTCCACCTTGGATGCGTGCGAACCTCATTGAAATCTGACCGCGTGGCACGCCTGAACTCGTAGAAGCATGCTGCTTACGCTCAGAGCTGTTTGGTGTGAGGATCTGCTCAACGACAACGGTGTTAGAACTGTTTCGCACGACCTTAAAACCGCGATCCTTGAACTCTTTGATCAAAGCGTTCTTTGTTGCTGCAAGAGGTTTGTCAGTCACAACACGAGGTGGTTGTTTAGAGGACACTTGAGCGGATGTTGTCTGACAAGCAGCCAGCATCATTGTTGCGACAAGAATAGTGAATAGCTTTTTCATGGAATACTCCGTTTTAAATGAGCCACCGCGCAGCGATGGGAAGTCTGAACTTGAATGATTTTGTTTTGGGGTGTTTAGGTGCTGGCGTCAGCTTTGAACTTCGAAGAGCAAAACCTCGTACTTGCGCTCTGCTCCAAACCTTTGAGCATCTTGCTAAAGAATTCTGAGAGAATGTCTCGTTGGTTTGCGTCCAGGTTCTTCAACAATGCTTCCGCCGTTTGTGTTCGGGCCTGACTGAGTTCATTTGCCCTTCGCTTGCCTTCAAACGTCAACGCAACTTTGACCATGCGTCCTTGGCGTTTTACGCGCTTTACAAGTTGCATTTTTTCCAAGCGATCAATCACACGCACGGTCGCTGAATGGCTAAGCCGGATCTGATCTGCAATAGAACCGAGGGAAGGGGCCACACTCTTATTTAGGAGCATCAACACAGCAACAGAACTGACCGGAAGGCCACCATATGCTTGAAGGCTTGCATCTTCCAGAGTGGTACTGATTGCGGACAGTTGGTCGGCTAGGTAATTGGCTTGCATAGAAAAACTCCGAATTCGCGTATCAAAACGAAGACCTGATTGGTGTCTGAGACCTGACCAGATCGGCTCATTTCTTCCGTCGCAAAAGCGGGGGAGTTCGCTGACAAGGATCGCTTTGCTGGTGGGGTATCGCCCACCGAAGCGCTTGCGCGTAGGTAGAGATGAAGGCGCATTTTGCGGATTCGGCTCGTGTCCTGCACGAAGTGATTTTGGGCCGGATCTGCCGGCGCAAAACTCACGCAGGAAGGATGGGGAGACCAGCAAAGTGAGAAGCGCGAGCGCCCCTGTCCTTTTCAGCGAACTGGGGCGCAGCCCCATAGGCGCTAACTTAAGGATGGAAGTATTGGAATTTGTTGGCGTTTTCGTCTCCTTGGAGGCTCCCGTATGGTTCTCCAGAACGTGTAGCCATGAAGTGTAATGCTGCTCAAGTCCCAAACGCCCTGAATAGCTGAGATCAATGACTGGCGTAGCAGTTTGTACACGCGCCATGTGGAAGGACAGCGGCTTTGCTTGCTCCCTTCCACGGGCGCGTGTGCCAGCAGGTCCTCGCTTTTGCGCTCGATCAGGAGGGCGAGGATGAGGTGGGCCAGAAGCCATGACCTGGCTAAGGCTGGATCTTTTGCAGGGAGGCGGTCTATGTGGAGGATGCTTTTCAGGCGCTTGAATGCAAGTTCGATTTGCCATCGCAAGCGATAGAGGTCCGCAACACTTGCTGTATTGAAATCTTCTTTCGGGAGGGACGTGACCAGCAACATGTACTCAGCAGCAATCAGAGATTTTGGAGTTAGCTTTGATCCTTTTTTGCTGGAGATACGGCGCAGGCGCTTTTTCTCTTGTTCTATCGCTGCTGGTGGTTTGCGGATGGCAATCAGACGGGCGGGTACGTCATAGGATTTTGAGCGTCCTTGAATGGTAACCTGCCGATCAATGGGTACAGCATTTGTGGCTTCTGTCAAAACAGAGAACAGATCTAATCGAGTACCATCTGGATGAAATAAGCGGAACTTTCGCCAACCAGCACGGACTATGAAATCACCACCATTACTGATGATGGGATGCAGCCCTTTCGCAAAGGCATACCCTCGGTCTGCAATGTGAATTTCACCCGGATTAACCGGGTTCCGGGTCAGGCATTCTGCCCCGTGACCGTCTGAAATTTCAAGATGAGCAAAACGCCCTGTGGCCGGATCATAGCTGGCATGGATTTTAAAGTCTGTCCCCTTACTCCCTGGTGCGGACACGGTGGTTCCATCAATCAGGCGTAGCCGATATCCACTCGGGAAATCTGCGTGGCTGGTATCTGCCAGCAACTCAGCAGCGATGTACTCCAGCCATTGTGTTGCTCCCCTAAGCCGGTTGAGTATGGCAACATCAGATAGCTTGCCCAATCCGGCCATACATGCCCAGGCAGCTGTACTGCGAAGGGACATGCCGCAAGGCCCGTAAGCAAAAGCGAGGCGCAGCAGATCTTTACCGTTTGATATTTCCCGTCTTCTCTTCAGTGCGCCAAACTTAACAGCAGTATGGTCCAGATCGAGAGTAACGGGAAGAGAAGATAGAGTATCTTCCCATTCAGATGACAAAAGAGGAGCGGAGGTCATTACCTCGTGAATCACACAATGATTCCAAAGGTCCACAATGACTTTTTCGATTCCACAACAACATGGAGCTTACTGCCCACCAGCTGCCTTTGGTTGCGTCCTGATACAGTCATTCTCAAAACTGGTTTGCGCTAGGTAAGTTTCGTAAACACGATCATTGAATTTCTGGTTTTGCTCGCAGCAAGTGTAGGTTGCAGTTGTGCTTTTTATTGACTAATCAAAGGCTGGAAATGTTTACTCAACTCAAGGCAGTTCGATGTCTGAAAAAAAAGCTGACTTAAGCGCAGTCGATGTGCAAACCTTTGCCTCAACCATGGGGCAGGCTGTGTGGTTGATGACCATGTCAGAGGCTCACAAAGAGCTGCCTATTCGCATTGTTGAAGAGCGGATTGCACCAGCACTCTTGCTGCGCCAGTTCAAGCTTTACTCCAAAGGCAATCAGCCAGTTGCATTTCTGGTTTGGGCTTCAGTGAGTGATGAAGTTAAAGAACGCATTGAAAACGGTGAGAAGAAACTGGACGTCAAAGAATGGCGCTCGGGCAACAATATTGTCGTCCTCGACTGCGTGTCTCCTTTTAATCCTGCCGCTGTTTTTGAACAAAAGTTCCTCAGTGAGTTGAGGAAGTAGGTGCTGTGATGGAGCCTAATGCAATAACTACAACAAATGAAAAGTACTTACTTTCCAATCTAAATATCCATCAAATCTGCGAGACATAGCCTTCCATGCAAGTTTCTGAAATTGATCGTGATTTTGAGTTTTCGCATTATGCAAAAGGAGTTTGGTCATCGGATCATACTCACAAGTCAGCGTTTGAGCTGGACGCTTGGAACCCTGTATTTAATCTCGTGTTTGATGCAGATGGACGGGTCGATGCTAGCACAGTTCGGCAGTACTCCAAACATTGGCTTGTTATCACGGTCAAAGAGCTTGTGCCTTTAGATGTGATCGGTGTGCTGTCTCAGAATCCTCGGTTGATGCCAGCTGTGAATGTCAGATTAAAAGATGCATTTCAGCGTGTAGCACCGGGTGCTGCTCAGTTTATCGAAGTTGATCAGACTTGGGCAGAATATCAAGATTGCCCAGTTCCAGGTGGTCCCTTCTATTTAACGAACTTACTGGTTTCACAGGATTCCTGGGATCCCGATGCGATGGAAATCAACAAAATGAAAAGAAGAGACGGCTCTTCAATGGAGTTGGTCGAAGGAGCCAAGAGGGCCGTCCGTCAATCGGCACTGACCAGCAACCCCATCTGGCGCGAAAGCCGCACCGGACATGTGTTGTGTACTGATGTCATGAAGGAGGCACTCCAGGCTGCAGGTTGTCGCGGCTGGTGTTTTCGACCGGTCACAGTGACTGAACGCTAAAAAACAGTTTTTCGCCTTGAATAGAGAATTGCCGTCCCTGCAATCAATAGAGCTTAAAGTTTACCTAAGCCGGATATGCACGGAATGTTATTTGTAGGACAAATCCTTTGAGAAAGAAAGTTGACCGACTGCTGACAGTAATATCATCGATTTCAGTGATTTTTATATTATCAGTCTTGATGTTATTAGCTGTAGATATAGCAAGTCCGCCAGAGGGCGCAGTCGGATACTACGTTGATTACAGTAATGTAATATTTGGATTTATTTTTTTGTGTGGGACTTTATTTGCTCCAGGAACGATAATAATACCAGTATACATTTTTTACGCGCGAAGACATCTACAAGGAAAACCTAAATCATACATCATAGAAACACTGACGATTATTATCGCTTTTCTAACAGTTTATACTTTTGTCGAATTTTTAAAAGCATAAGGAAGGGATGAATGTCTAGCGAAACCCCAATGCAATATGACGATAGAATTCTCTCTCTCGTCGATATTTACAGTTCAACGGCGCTAGAAGTGCAATACATACTTGGGTCAAGTTCGAGCTCAATTGCAGCACTTGGCTCTATATTGGAAGAATACAATGATAGGTTTGAGGGAAACTCTGACACTATAATACAATATTTTGGTGATGCTTATTCCTTTCTATTTAACTCTTCTCACGGCTCTATACTTGAGCAATACAACTATATTAAATCGCAAAATGCTGAATGGCGGTCTGATATAAGTTCTACTGATAAGTTTCGTTACCCTGTGATGCTTGATGTAGGTGTCGGAAATGTTCAAATATATACTGCTATCGGGCTCCTAGAAGACTACAATCAAAGGTTCCCTTCAACTGATCCTCTAAATCTAAAAAAATACAATGAAGATTACTCAAAACTAGCACTAGATTTAGATCAGACTTTCAATACCGCAACGGTAAAATTTGCATCACTGATGATTGAAAAAGGTCTAGCTTGGGGAGCTGAAAATGTTTCAAATTGGAACACGCTGGACAACATAGAAAAGGAAGCATTTGCCGTTTATTTCTTCAATGTAGGTGAGGAGTATGTCGAAAAACGGCGTTCGGAAAAGATAACTGAAAATGGTGTCTATAACGTAGATATCGAAAAAACAGACATTGCCCAAGAATACATCCAGAACGGTGTTATCAAGTTAACGTTGGCTCCAGTTCCGATTGGTAGTTGGCCAACATGTCTTCTGCTCCGATCAGTTACAAACGCCACCGTTTTCCGCCGCAGATTATCTCCCATGTTGTTTGGCTCTATCACCGCTTCTCCCTCAGCCTGCGCGAGGTCGAAGAGATGCTGCTGGAACGCGGCATAACCCTGACCTATGAAACCATCCGCCAGTGGGGGATCAAGTTTGGCCCAGCTTACACTCGTCAGTTGCGACGCAAAAGAGCACAAAGCACGGATATCTGGTATCTTGATGAGGTTGTGATCAAGATACAGGGCCAGCGATACTATCTGTGGCGGGCCGTTGATCAGGATGGTTACATTCTGGATGAGGTCCTTCAGAAACGGCGCAATACTAAGGCTGCGAAGCGCTTGCTGGCCCGCCTTTTGAAGAAGCAAGGCGTTGCTCCAAAGCGGATGATCACCGACAAGCTTGGTTCTTATGGAGCAGCGAAGCGCAAGGTGATGCCGGCTGTCGAGCACCGCAGCCACAAGGACTTAAACAATCGAGCAGAGAACTCGCATTTGCCCTTGCGAAAACGAGAGCGAGCCATGCAAAAGTTCAAGTCGCCGGGTCAGCTTCAAAGATTTCTGGCAGTCTTCTCTGGCCTGCGCAATCTCTTCGTTCCACCTCACCACCAACGTTCCGCAATCGACATTCACCTCCACCATATTAACGCTTTCTCACAATGGAAACAAGCTGCTATGCTTGACGCCTAAAATGCGTCTGCAGAAAACTATTGCGGCCAAAGTTAGGTTAACTTGATAGCGCCACTCTATGCATTGCCCACCACCATAAATGCCAGTTTTCTATAACTTCACCGGTTTTTGGATTTAGTTTTTCTAGATGAACTGACCTGCCCCCAATAATTGATTATATGATCCGAGCCGTTACATTTTCTACAAGCTCTGCCCATTCACTGCTAATATTGGAAACTTCATCTAGTAACATGATTGCTTCTTTTTGCTTACCATTACGAATTTTGATAATGGCAAAATAGATTTTTTCTATTGGTTGCAGTGTGATCTCAGTACTCGATAAAAGATTGATGACATCTGTTTCAGTTGACATCTTATCCAAAAAGGGCAGGCACTTGTCTTTTAATAGACTTCCTATCTTTTCACCGACAAGGTCTATATCATCTTCTTGATTCAGTTCCCACCAAATGTCTCGCTTTTTTTGCATTGAAAAATCAAGTACTTCTCCTATACGAAGACGCGGAAAACAGTCATCTTCTCTCACCGCTTTCGGAAGCTCTTTTTGCCAGCAAGTTTCCCAAATTTCTGGAAACAAAACACCGAAATTTATAGTAAATCTCTCGTGGTCATCAGCATTAAGTCGACTTGTTTGAACGTTAACAACTTGACGTGCTCCAACCAATTGCCTCACCCAAGTATTTCCATATTTCTTGAAGCTACATTTCTTTAGCTCCGGTGACATATGGGCCTTTACCAACTCTTTAATTCCCATAATTTACCTATGGATCGCAATAAATTAGGTGACTTTTACCGCTAATGAATGGACGTTTCATAGTCCTGTCCAAACTTCTCAAGGTCCAACTTAACCTGTCAAAGTTCGGATTAAGTCAGGATGTCCAATAGCTGTGAACCCAACGTCTACATCGTCAAATGCGCCAAATGCTTTTAATATGAGTCCATTATTTTGTGCGACAAATTTTACAAGGCCATGATCAAATTGATTGTACTCTCCAGACCACCCTTCTCGTAGTAGAGAGGATAGTTCTATATCCGAAGGCACAGCTAAAAGATATGAGCAAGTGTTGTCTTCGATAGCCTTTTCGGCTGATACTAAAGATAATTCCGAAAGTAATTTTGCTCCAAAGAACTTAAGATTACCTTCCTTAGTATTTGCTACTTCTAGTGTCTTACCAGCATGCGATACTTCGATACCAGCAGATTTTAGTGCTTTCCATAATTTTTGATAGCGTGTTACCCGGTTATCTAATTGCCAAGAGGGACTTCCTGCTATTAACCAAATGTCTAGAGAAGGTATTTTTTCGCTGATTAGCGAGAAAACATGACGTAACACACTAGCTCTAGAGTTCTCAATACCAACGCGATCTAGGGCCCAGGATATTCCAGAGAGACAAAAATCATCTAAAATATCTACCTTGCCCAAGTTGTATACTTCGTTTCTGGTCGAAATATCTGGCGCGATTGTAGTAACAATATCAGTAGTCAAAGTGGTTACCTGCTGGGTCGTTGAAGTGTGGTCCTCGATTTTGTGGATTATCAATCCCGTAATTATGACCATCTGAGTCATCACGGATTAGCACTTTTCGAGCTCCCTCCAGAAGCCCCAACTTCAAACTCGTATATTTTTCCTGGTTGTTGGGTTCCTCGTTTGTCAATATTGGGGATTACACGAGTAGGTTGTTGGCTAACTGGGGCACCTGCATACCTTTTAGCTTCTCTAAATGCGCCGTTGCGTCCTGCTCCGAGGGACTCAAATTGGGTGGTCTGGCTCCAATATTTTGATTGACTGAAAGCTGATAGACTTTTGACAGACGTCCCATACGGGCTGCACCACGGATAGAACCTGCCCCAGCTACACCAAAAGGTCCTACAATAGCGGCACTATCCAACAAAGGAGCACCATAATAGTCGACTGTTCCTGCAACATTTAGCGGACTAGACACCAACGTCCACGCGGCGCCTATAGTCAAGTTCCCGGCAGATGCGAATGAGTTGGCAATACTGTTCCCCCAATACGATCCTGTATCAGCTGGTGGGATAGGTCCTGCTTGATAGTAGTTTGGAGTACCAACATAGGAAGTTGAAACAAACTTGGTGGTCTCATCAAAACTGTGCCCGCTATAGTGACCTGCCATTCGAGCGGTTCAATCATGAGTTGAGGTAACATCAGGTCCGCGATGCAGCAGGGCTTTGTGGGTAAACTCTTCTCAACTCGATACCCTGGCAGCCACTGAACGTACGAGCCCATTGCGGACGTTGGTCAGAGCATAGAGCTTCGCGGGTACTGCAAGTCACTCTGTGACCAACACCGGACATTCACTCCAGCTTAAGGCAGAACTAGCTGCCGCAAGACATCAACCTATGATTGTTCCCACTCACATTGTCTCCAATTGACGGGAAGCGGAAATCGCTGCAAGTGCGTTGGAGTATCGACAAATCAAAAGATGCGGACATTCGACAATAATCGAGTGGTTCTACCCGGGGAGTATGCAGCGTATTGCGGCTCAACTTACTATTAGGGTATAACTCGAAATTAGAACAAAGTACGGTCTGGAGGCAGCAGGATTTCTGATTCGAGTCCACGATCCACTGGACCAGCAGGTCCCCAATTTGAAGCGAAAGTCGGCACCCATTATGCGTTAGCATTGCTGGCTAATACTGAGCCTTTTGGAATGCCGGGCGCATTAGTTGATCGAATTGAGTTTCAACGCGGGGGCCAAGGACATCCACTCGACGACGTAATTGTGCGATGTAAGACGCCCGAAGGCGAAGATCGCTGTCTTGAAGTACAGGTCAAGCGTTCGATGGCGTTCACAAAGACTGACGCCAATTTTGCGTCGATCATGGACGCAATCGTTAAAGCGCGAAAGATCGAGCCGCACCGCCGCTTTGCGGTTGCCATAGAGCGCACGACAGGTGCGATCGACAATGGCGTGCAGGAAGCTTTGGAACTTGCGCAGCAGACGATCAATGTCGCTTCGTTCTTGAAGCTTCTTGAAACACCAGGGCGTAGCAACAAGGATATGCGCGCGTTCGTCACCGCGTTCAGAGTGCACCTCGAGACGAGCGGCGAGACAGGTAATGATGCTCTCTACGATATCCTTCGATCATTCTCAGTACTGACATTCGATTATGCCCGCCCGAACTCGATAGCCGAGCAGCACGATCGCTTCCGAGCGGGGCAATTGACATCTGCCAATGGTGGTCCCGACCCCTATGACGGGCTATTCGGACTTGTCCTTCGGGCAGATGCCACGGGAGGCGAACTGGACCGGAGTGAGCTGGTCCGCAAGTTGAGCGCTGTCGGTATCGACATTGGCGTAGCGCCGACGCTTGCGGTTGCGCGCCGCCATATCGAGGAACTGAGCCGCCATGCGCTCGACGATATCGGACTTACGGTGAATGAATGCCGGCTCGCGCGGGAAAAGCCTCGGCGCGAATTGGAGGCGATGCTTCAGGCGGCAGAGACGCACGACGGCGTGATTGAGGTTTCTGGGCCTAGCGGCGTTGGTAAATCCGGTCTGCTCAGAACTGTTGTCGAGGGTCGCGGGGCGGTTTCTCGCGTATTGGTGCTAGCCCCGGACCGGGCCCTGCCTGGCGGCTGGCCCGCGATGCGCTCTCAGTTCGATATACAGGCGACGGCAGACGAGTTTCTGAGCGATCTTGCATGCGACGGGGGTGGTTACCTCTGTATTGATGGTCTTGATCGGTTTCGCGACAGCGCGCAACGCAAGACCGTGCTCGATCTCTTACGCTCGGCCTTGCGGTGTCCGGGCATGACGGTGCTATTCACGGCGCGGCCTGGATGGGAGGAAGAAGCTGCTACCTGGATCGGTGAAGAGATTTTTGGACAACTGTCGACGCGCAGACGTTTGGCGTTGGACGGGCTCGACGATGAGGAGGCCGAAGCGCTCGCGGCAGCGTCTCCGCAGCTCGCCCACCTGCTAAAGCCGGACCATCCGGCGAAACCGCTCACCGAAACCTATTGAAGTTGCGGCTACTAGTCAGAACACGACTCAATACTGCCGAAGTGATCAGCGAGGTGGAACTCGCAAACGACTGGCTGGCCTCCGGTGCAGGGACGAGCGACGGTACGAGTGGCGAGATCCGTTCGCGCAAGCGTGTGGTTTACGCCGTTGGAAAAGGGCTTATCAAAGGCGTCGATTTGGTCGATGTCGCGGGGCAGGACGCGCAGGCTGTTGCCGGATTGATTGCGGACGGAGTGCTTATTGAGTTCCAGTCGGACCGGGTTCGCTTCCGGCATGATTTGTTTACAGACTGGGCGGTTGCCTGTGTTCTATCGGATGATCCCGACGTGATCAAAGATTTGCCGCTGAACACGCCGCCACCATTCTGGATGACGCGCGGGTTTGAACTCGCGTGCCGGATGCTTGCCGAAAGCAGCTCGGACGAGGCGTGGCCGGGACTGCTCATGCGACTGGAGGGAGAAGGCGTCGCCTCAGGGTGGGCGGGTGTCGCATTGTTGGCGCTGGTCCGATCGGAGCATGCCGAGACCTTGCTTGACCGATACGACGCTTTTTTACTGGTAGATGATGGGGGGCGGCAGCACGACTTATCAGGCGTTTCATCGCGTCGCATACCCAGTCGGCGGCGCCCCTTGTTCGCGAAGCCTTCCCAGTGGGAGCTGAGGTTCCAGAAGGCATGACCATTCCAAAAGGACCGGAGTGGCCGCGTCTCATCTTGTGGTGTTTGCAGCGCTTCGACCGTTTGAAGCCAAGTGCTTTGTCAGCAGCCGTAGATCTTTTTCAGAACTGGCTCGTTCTTGCTGCATTTGGCGAAAAGACCATGACACCAGTTTTGCTGTGTCGCCTTGCCGACATTTTGGTCGCAGATATCGAGCAGAAAGACCTCCCGCTTCCTCGGTATCAAAACCCACTCCCGGAGATAAAGTATGCGGTCACCGGCGATGCTCTTGAAATAGCTCGACTAGAACTTGCGCTCTGGGCGCAGCTGTCGCCAGACGCCGCAGCTCGCTATTTGAACGCAATCAAAAACTCGAAGCGCCCGGAAACAGCAATGAGCCAGATCCTCGAGTTTCCGGGGCGGCTGTCGAGCGCCGCGCCTGCGGAGTTTACGGCGGCGTTTTTGCGCGCGACCGAAGACGACGAAGATGAGCACGACCACCATTCGAGAACAAGGCGTCGGCGCTCCTATGCATTGTCGCGCGTCAACAGTCCGTTTGTACTCGGTCGATGCGGCATAGGCGTATTCACGGGAATTCTTCAGGCGGAACCCGCTATTGGCACGTCCTTCATCAGAGAGCTGACAACTCGGACGTGTGCTCTTTGAAGACGGTGATCCGCACTTCTCTGTAAAGTTCATGGGCGAGATGCGCAGGATTTCGGCGTCGTTCAGCTATGGCTGGGCGCGCGGACGTACACCATCAGCAATGCTGGCCAAGGCACTTTTGGCGCTAGAACACTGGGCGCATCGCAGACTTGACGAAGGCGATACGCTTGAAGCGGTGATTGCAGATGTGATCGGTGAGGGACCAATACTAGGTGCGATATGGCTGGTTGTTGTCGATCTCGTCTTGTCTCATTCATCACTGAACGATAGCATCCTGCGGGATCTTCTCGCATCGCCGGAAACATTGGCATTGGACGCCGAGCGGGCCAACATCGATCAGATTGACACAATGGGAGGGGGGCTTATCGGAAACGTCTGGCGGTCGTCCCCAGCATCCGACCGATCTGTCGAGGAAGATCTGGCGAACCGTGCATCAAGAACTCTTGCGCTGCACGATGTCATACCGCAACTCGTCTTCAGAGGTTCAGAGCAAGAGCTAGCCGTACTGCAGGAGCAGCTCGATAAAGCCGTGAGACGACTTGGGCCGTGGACGCAAGATGTTGTCGAATGGAGCTCGCCTGAATTCATGGCGTCCCACGCGCTCCGCCTCTCATCCCGGAGTAACTACAAGCAGGTCAAGGAGAAAGACGCATCGGGCGAGCAACGCGAAGGATGGATTTACTATTGGCCGCCAGGACAGAAGCAATGGCTGGAAGAAGGTGCTGCGACCGCATGTGCAGAGCAATCAGCATTCACCCGGTCGCTGGCAGTCCGTATGGCGATGGACGACGAGACAAAGCCCGTCAATGCAAGTGTTGCAGATGCAGAAGGGATCTTAGACGAGACCGCCAACGCCTCGCCGGCCGAAAACGAAGATATGTCGCATGACCCAAACGATCCTTGGCTAGCGCGCATCGCGGCTGCGGCGTTTGTCGCCCGCCTTGGCTCGCCTGACGATCTCGAGCGACGGCGGTCTGAGATTAGATCGGTTTTTGAGGAAGCACTACAGTCCAAAGGTCGGGAGAGAGCGTGGTCGCGCGACGACGTCATGTACGACGAAAAATCGCTAGCGATCGCTGGTCTCCTTTATCTTGCCGTCGCTACCGGTGATGAAGCGGATACGGAACGGCTTTTGCGGTCTGTAGTCGAGTTCCCGTCGAGTGCTGCGCCAGTCTTTCTGCGTCATCAGACCTCGGTCAGCAGAATCGACGAAAAGGCTCTGGTCTCGATTCTTCGTTTAGCCATCCTCGCCTGCTGGTTTCCCCGTGGCGCGAATTACGATGAAGACGAAGCCGCCTATGAAGCGCGACGTGCGGATCTAAAGTTGCGGCTTGCCTCTGCGGTCGAGGCAGAAAGGATGTGGCAAAAGAGCGGCCCAGAGCCAGACTGGCCCCCCCACCCCAGCGGCGGTCGAAGCGCGCAAGACGTGCTTTGACGATTGGTGGGACGATCGGTGCGAAAAAGCGCGCTGCGCCCGAGCGGCTATGGCCAGACTACTATTTCGACGAGAAAACAGGAACAACCTGGCTTCAAACGCTTAAACGTATCGGCACAAATGCCGGGGCGATATCGCAAGCGCTCATGCGCGCCAATAAGGACTGGCTCATAGCGACGAATGGGCCAGGTGATGACGGCGAAGACGATGATGATATCGAGCGCCTTTGGACACGAGGCCTAATGGGCTATGCCGCGGCGCATGCCCGTCACTGGCAAGACGATACACGCCAGGCGTTGGTGTTCGATGTCCTAAAAGCTTTTTCTGATGAAGCATTCATAGATGCTGCAGCGGAGTTCATTGTGCAGAGCGATCTTCGTCTGATCGAAGGTGATGCGGACGATCGAGTCTATCTGCTGTCGGTGCGCGAGGCTCTTTGGCCGCGTCTTATGCAGACACGGCATTGGCGCGGTCATTTGTGGTCGACGAGCGACGGTATGGAAATCCATTTGAAGGAGCTCATCAGCGCCTTTTTCATGCGGGTGAGCTATGGTTTTGGTGAGGGTCAAGCTTACACCAAAGGTTTGGCTGATCCCGAATTGACGCCCTTCATCCCGCTGTTGCTGGAGATCACTGGAGAAGCGCCATCGTGCCCTACAATCGCATACTCGTATTTACATATCCTCGAATGCCTGGAGCCATCGACCGCTGAGGTCCCGCTCGCGGCTGCGGCCGACCGATGGGCCGAGGCAGCGAACAATCGGTTTTGGAACGAGCTCGGCATCGGGCGACGCGTCCTTTCGATCGGACAGAGAGCGGAACAGCTATCCGACGTTTCTGCCTGGAACAAAGTCTGTGATGCACTCATGACGGCCGGTGTGACCGTTGACGCGGAGTTCTTGAGGCGAGTGAATGGCTAGAAACTGTCACCACCCAGATGCAGGATTTTTGATTTATCTTTTGCGCTCTTCGAAGTCACCCAACCCTAAATCTCTAAGATCGGAGTGAGTATGCCTTCTCCCACCATCAATTTCCGTAGCATTTTCCCGCACAATGGGAGCCAGCATGGTGGTTTTGAGGAAATGCCCAACGTGGTGCGAGAAGCGTAGCCGAGGCTCCACGTGCTAGAGGGTGCGGATCTCGCCCGGCAACTATCTGAGCGATTTTATGAAAGCGGCGCGGGTCGTGTCCTCAGTACTGCTTTCGAGCAGTTCCTCTCGGTGCAAGTACTGGCTCAGCTGTTGCGCTGCCTGGATCTGTAGCGTGTATACGTAAGGTGTGCCTTTTAATTTTTTGGAGCGATAAATTGCCAACTTCTGAAACAAACCCAGACGCCACTCAATGTGAAAAATGGTGGGTTCCTGAAGGCGTGACCGAGAGTACTTCCTTCAAAATTTGGCGTTATATGGATTTGGCAAAATACATATCATTATTGCAAACTAAAAGCATCCGATTGACTAGAGCCGATTTATTTGAGGATCCATACGAAGGCCTCTACAATGAACCGACAATTGAAGCCAACGCAAATATTGCACCACCTAGCCTTCGCTCTATTGAGTTAGCACGCGACTTTTCGCGAAAGTTAGAGGGAGATAAGAAATCTACTTTCATAAACTGTTGGCATTGGAATAATAGAAGAATCTGCGGCGATGTGGAAGCTTTATTCAAACAATGACTATTGTATTGCTATCGTTTCAGACGTGTTTGAGCTGTTACGTCAACTTCCAAGCTATGTCGCTTTTACATTTGTAAATTACATAGTTTGGGACAAGGACTGCTTTAAAGCACCCAATATGTCTCAGTCTCCATTTTTTCATAAACGGGCGGAATTTGCCCACGAGCAAGAAGTGCGTGTAATCTATATGCAGCCTATGCACGAACAACTAGGAGGCCCCAAGCTCGACCAGAAAGACCAAGGCTTACTGTTACCAGTTGAAATCTCTGATTTGATAAAAGAAGTTGTTCTTGCACCAAATACTCCTGACTGGGTAGCGCAAATGGTGGTAGAAACCACGCGTAAGTTCGGTTACGCAGCCCCAATAAGAACCTCATCATTATTGTCTTCACCGCGATAAAAAATGTCTGAAGCTTTTGGTGCGGACATGCTAAGTCCTACATGCTCTCAATAGCTGTATTCGATCTCAGTAATGTGAGCCTGTCTTACATTACTTGCGCTCATTTTCAGTTACCTTGAGCCCACCCGGAACTATAGTCTTAAGTAATCTGATCCCAAGCCCAGCCTTCGATAACCTCAATCCGTTACACTTAGTTTGTAGAAGGCCGAAAGTAGGGGCTCCTACCTTACTCCGCTCTTAAGTGGGATGACTTCTGTAAGGCTTTCAGAAAAACACATCTTATGTAAAGCTATTCATGAATCAGATCATTTGATGTGTGCCTTAAGGGATATCAGGCTCCAGAGGTGATTTGGTTTGACAATAAGAGTGCACCTATATCGACGGGGATGGCTAATGCTGCTTTACAACTTTGTGTCTGATGAGTTTGGTCGATCAAATCTTGAAAACCGTCGACTAAAGGTTTCATTCCCTAATGCGGTCAATGATCTGTATGAGCACAAGCCATTCGATTTCGGCAGCAGAGAGGTTCGCAAAAAATGGAACCAATCAATAGATCTTCAGTCCCAAACACATGGCTTTGTTTCATTCTGTGAAGAGTGGGGTTCGCCAGCTATGTGGGCTCATTATGCCAACAATCATCGGGGAATATGCTGCGGTTTTGAAGTTAACGACAACTTGTTGACTAAAATGGATTATGTGGATGAGTTGCGCCCATTTAACATAGCCGCTCTTCGAGATCTCACAATCCTTGCGGATGAGATGGATTACGCTTTGCAAACCAAATCGTCAATCTGGAGCTATGAGCGCGAATGGCGAATGCACATAAAGTTGGGTGAAGAAGAGATCTTAGCTAAGAAGGCAAAAAGTCAGGAAGTGTTTTTTGCTGACTTCAATGAGAACATGAAACTGCGTGAAATTATCATTGGTGTGCATTCAGATATCACGAGTGAACAAATAAAAGACAACTTGGATCAGAAGGAGAACGTGCAGATCATCTCTGCACGGCCGTCATTCCGTGAGTACAAAATGGTTCCTCAAAGGCAAAAGGCCCTACAGAAGTAGTTACATTAAAGTCCTGTTGGGGAGCTTAGGAGTGCTGCCATTCTTATAGATTTGCTTTGACGTTGACCGAAACCTCATGATTCATTTCACTTCCTTGCATCGATCTAGGTTTGGTAAAATTGTGTCATTCAACTCCCGGTGTTCGTATAGCCTACGTGGTGTAGTTTCAGAAAATTTTAGTTGGTAGACAGAGGCTGAGATCGGACGAATGCGTACCCATGGATCACTCAGCTCCTCCGGGGTGAACTGTCCAGGCAATTGGCTATCCCATTTATCCGAGTCGATGCTGAAGTCTTCCAGGCTATAGTCTGCAAGTTTGTAGCCGTTTGCAAAGATCTGAAACGAATGAAGTTTTTCCGCAAGTGAACGATTGAGAACCGGCATGAAAGAGCACTCATCTAGGTCGCGTAGCAAAAGCCTAGGCTTAATCCGTATCATACTACCGTCATGGCGATAGTGCGTCATGATCGCACGAACTGGATCCATGCCTATACCGCCAGACGACCCAACTTGAATGAATTTATCAGTCTCTTCGCCATCCTCTTTATCGTTTGACTGGGCAGGAGCATCAATAAATGTAGCGCCATTTAAACGAAAATGTTGCTCCCATTGCCCACCGGATATCCCTGCTCCGATCCCAGGCTCCACACCGCGCTTACTGAGCTTTTCGGCATTTTCACGATACCTCGATGATTTGTCTGTAGATCCGAACCATAGCGTCATGATATCGTGTTTGATAGCGCGGAGTGATAAAAGAGAAAAGGCGCGAAAGTGTCCGATGTCTGTAGCGCGATAGTCTTGCTTGAGAACAAATCTGACGTGTATACCCTCTAATACGTCGTTCGCCTCTGCCAGAAATAGTAGCCGACCAAGAGTCTTCTCGACTCGTTGGAATCCGGTTGTCACAACATTCTGTACCTGATCACCGTACTTGGAGAGGAAACTCGCCTGTTCTGCAGGCGATAGCGGGATGTCCAGAAACTGGAACCTTATGAAGAAGCCACTTGGAGAGTCAAGTTCAATACGGAGCCGCTCTCTATCAAGAATATCGCAGTGGGTTACGCCAACATCTCTCGCTTCCGTTTTCATTTTTTCTTGTTCAGCCATCGTAAAATGAACATTGGTAAGGAATGCAAAAGCCTTTAGGTCGGGTTTTGCTGCATGCGCTGAGTTAAGGTCAGACGTGAATTTTTTCAGTATGTCTCGTTTTTGCTCGGTCGAGTCATTGGCTCCGTTTACGAACCCGACAGCACCAAATGCAATCGTTGAGGCATCATAGGTCGCCTCGATGTCTCTCCCACCATCAGGTCCCCCTTTTGGGTGACGGGGGCGTACATCAGAGTAGTGCGGGTCAATCGCCAGTATCGCACGACACATTTGCTCGCGATCCCTTTGATTTGCATCTAACCTGCTACGCAGGCGAATATCAGTATCAGTCGTCATTCTGATACGATTAAGGTTCATAGACTGAGTCGTCTACAGCAATCAAACGCCACTCTGAATGTCTTGATATGAGATAAATACAAGGGCTTAATGGGTTGGCCCCAACCTTAATTGAGTTCCAGGTCCGCCTAGAGGTTGCGCACCCTTTCTTGCTCTTAGCGGGAGATATATGAGTGATGTCCTTGGTGAGCGAAGCACCTAGTACGTGCTACCTGTTCACCAGCTGATTGAAACCCATAACTAACCAGTTTTAGCGCATCCGCACCAATTTCATGTTTAAAGTGGTTGGAGGCTTTTGCAGTGTATCGACCACTCTGACAGGTGATTACATGGCAATAGGCGTCATTCCAATATGAGAGCATATTACGGAGTATGAAGCACTACTACTCAGTGTGACAGTTTATTACTCTCCCACAAGAAGACGCAGTCTGCCGCAGTATAACAATGTCCGCTTTGGAGAAGCTGCATTGCGGTATCGACATGTATCATGAATGATTGGTTGGGGCCGTTCGAGTAGTTATAGATCGTTTGCGAGGGCTAGTGACGCCACCTCCTGGTGGTACTGTTTCAACCCCTGCTAGAAACGTCCCAGCGGCGGCTGTTGGCCCTGATTACAGGCATGCTGCTGAGTGACCTTACCTGCTACTCGATCTGACTAGGCAAACTCACCCGTCGGAGTAAGACACAACTTCAAGTCGATCTCATTCAATTTATGCTGAAGAAAGTATATTTTCTCATCAGAGCATATTTAAATTACACATTTACGCGCACCTGATTAATTCGCCCTCTTGCTAAGTACTACATAAATTTAGTTATTATGAATAATGCCATATTAGCGCGAAATATATTGATGAATAGCAGGCATCAAATGTAAAATCAGCAGAAGGATAGTTGATTTACATCAAGTTAGTCTACTAAATGTCGTGCTTTATTTTCATGGCAACTTCCTTTTATTAGCGAAATAAGTGAAAGAGAGGAATACAGTTATGGATATACGCGAGCTTAATAAAACTAGCTTGACGCCTTTAAGTAACATGAGTGTCATTGAGAAGTACTTTGCCGCAGTGAAGGAAATGGATGCTCATGCAGTGAAGGGTGAAAAGTTTAATACTGACACCATTATGGAGCTGTGGCACTCAGGCGGAACGCTTTCCATTCACGGCAAAGAGTCGATCGGCGAAAAAAGCTATACGAAACATGACGAAATTGCAGGGTTCTACCAAAACCGCGCCAAGGGCGTGGATGGCATGTTGGCAACCAACTTGTCTAAGGTAAATGTAGCCAACGCTAAGAATGATGAGCACATCGTTGTAAGTGGCTTGCGCTACATCATCAGCAAAAAGGGAGAAGGCCTTCAGGCGCCCTTTACCCATAACTTCCGCCTCCAGGATGGTCGTATCAGCTCTCTCGACATTCATGTGGGAACGCCAGGTAAAACTGAAGTAGCTCCTGTCGGCGCACTATCAATCGACGATCTTGGATCTCTCTCTGCCATGGCGTGGATGGTTGCCTAATCTGCCAAACCTATCTTTAAAAATTGGTTGAGGACAACGGCGTTTCGGCGCCGTTGCACCCCTTAATTGAGGTGTCGCGATGAAGCTATCTTCTCCCCTTTATGTTGTTTGGGAAACAACACTGGATTGCAATGCCCGCTGCGTGCATTGCTATTCCGACGCTTTGTTTGGCAGAGGGCCTGACTATTGGCCCCTTGAGGATGCACTGGAGTTGATTGATCAGCTTGCAGAGGCCGGTGTCTTCATTCTTGCGCTTTCTGGTGGTGAGGTGCTGTTACGTTCGGATTGGGAGCAACTGATAGACCATGCTACCTCCCTAGGTATGCGGGTCACGTTTGCGACCAATGGAATATTGGTAACTCAGGAGGTCGCAAGACGACTGAAGGAGCTCGGGGTTTCTAATGTGAGCGTTAGTTTGGATGGTGCGACAGCCGAAACTCATGATGCAATCCGCGGGCTGTCGGGTATTTTTGACAAGGCCTGTGCAGCAGCACAATACCTGACTGAGGCTGGTGTGCGGGTAACCATAAATTACACCCCAATGAAACCCAACTTGGGCGAGGTTCAGGATATGATTGCGCTGGCGCATCGCCTTGGCGCGGAAAAAATCAACCTCACGGAGTATGTTTATACCACACGGGGTGGTGTTGACCTGATGCCTTCACCTCAAGAGCTTGGTACGCTTTTGGAGGCTTGGATCAAGGCTGGTGAGACGTGGAAAGGTAAGCTGGAAATCGACTGGCACGATTGCCGGGTTGGCTTGCTGCTCCCAGAAGCTGAAGCAGACCCCTACAAGGGGTGTGGGGCTGGATATACTCACTGCCGCATAACCGTAGACCGAGATGTAACCCCTTGCGTTGTTCTGCCTGTTGCTGTTGGTAACCTCAAAGAACAGAGCTTTGCGGAAATCTGGCGCAGCGCGCCCGAGCTTCACAAGATCCGCTCCCGGGATAACATCAGCTCAGGCAACTGTTCTGTGTGTGAGCACAAGGCGAAATGTGGAGGGTGCCGCGCAGCCGGTTATGCTTGGTACGGTGATGTTTATGCTGGCGACCCAACCTGTTGGATCAAACCCGATATGCCAGAGTTCGGCTCCGGTACCAGTTATAAAAGGGAGGCAAGAGGTTGAGCGAGCATTTTACAACAGTGCGTCACACTGAGGGCGTGCGCTGCCGAACCGAGGAGGAAGGCAACTTTCTGCTCTATCACCCCAAAACCGACCAGCTTCACATTGTCACCAGCAGCGGTAAGGCAATCTTTGATCAGTGTGATGGCAAGGAAATCGATGAAGTTGTTCATCTGGGCGGTAAACTGCTCTTGCAGGAAAGCGATATGGAGGAAGAAGTGCTGAGAGGCTCAGTCCTTTCCTTTTTACAAGAGCTGAACAAGCGTAATCTCATTGAGTTCGGGTGAGGCTATGGGGCAGCGTGATCGGGTTTTATTTATCCAGCCGCCAACCTCCTTTAATCAAACCTCGCCGTGTCTTGATGATAAGCAATTTGGGCTTGGCTTGCTGGCCAATGCCGCATGGTTGGAAGCGCACTGAGTTCGAGGTGCGTGGCCTGCACGTGCCCTTAGCGCTGCATTATGGGTTTGAGGAGGAGGACGTGAAAGCATTCATCCTCAAAGAGGACCCAATAGTTATCGCTATTGGTCTCAACTGGGTTCATTTCAGCTCTGGCGCACTTGAGGTAGCCCGTCTTGTAAAGGCTTTGCTGCCTCATGTCCTGGTCTATATTGGCGGACAACACGCCACGATGTTTGCTGAAGACATTGCCAGTACCAATGCACCTTATGTGGATGGGGTCATCAAGGGTGAGGCCGAACATGCGCTGCTTTCTATTTGCCAGCAGGTCGCTCGATCTGGAAAGGTCACTGAAGACGTGCCGGGACTGGTGACAAGCACAGGAGATAGCGGGCCACCACTGATACTGGAAGAAATGGACGATTTTCCGGTTTATCGCTACTCCGTGCTCAAACCCCGCTCACTTCGACCAGACGCGGGTGCAATCTCTACCACACGCGGCGCATGTCCATTCAAATGCGCTTGGTGTGTGGAACCCGTCATTGGCCGCCTTCAGGGTCGGCGTAAGCTGATGTTTCATTCCGCAAGACGTATCGTAGACCAGATTGCAGCGCTGATGAGCGAAGGCATTACGCGCTTTACCATTCAAGACAATTTTTTTGTAGGCGGGAATGTCAAACTCATTGAGCTGAGTGAGGAATTAGTCCGGCGCGATATTCGCCCCGCTCACCTCAATATCTTTGCCCATCCGGAAAGCTATGGATATGAGGGCTATGCTGCCCTTGCTGCATGTTGTGAACTGGCCAGCGTGGATTTTGGCGTCGAAACCGGATCTTACGACGTGGCGCGGATCAACAACCGCCATCTCGACCGCGAAGAGGTGGTGCTCAGTATTTCCGAGGCGGTGCAGGCGAATGTCGAGCCGTTTACATGGTGGATGGCTGGCCTTCCCGGTGAGGATGAAGCTGCGCTATGTGATACAGAGCAGCTGATCCTTGAAACCATGAAGGTCGGTGGCATTCCGCGCTGGGTAAGCCCGATGATCCTGTTTCCGCACACGCCTATTCATGAGGATCCCGCCCGCTTTGGCGTAGAGCCACGCTTTAGGGACTTTGAGGATTATTCGAAGTTCTCTCAGGCGACGCTGACAGAGGCTGTTTTATTTTCAGACACCATCACTCACAAAAGCATCGGCTCCAGTTATGAAGATATTTGCAATGCCTCGCAGCGGCTACGCAAGTTTATCGCTCAAAATCTGCATCTTGTTGAAGAGTTTTATGAAACCAGCGGCATGCAACCGGATTTGAAGTCTGTTGAAAGCCGTATCCTGCAATCCTTTTTCTGAGAGGTGGTCATGTTCAGACCCTCCTATCCTTTGCACGTGGTTTTCATTTTAAGCAATCATTGCAACCTGTCCTGTATTCATTGTTCCTCCAATGCGGACAAAGCGGGCGATAAGGGCTATTCCACCAGCCGCGCAAAAGAGATTTTGCAGCAAATGAATGATGTTGGCGTTGTGGATGTTGCATTTTCCGGCGGAGAACCACTGCTGCGCCGAGACCTACCTGAACTGGTGACGTATGCCCGCAGCCTGAACATGACTGTAGGCACGAGTACCAACGGATATCCTTTGACGGAAAAAGCGGCCGAAAAATTGAAACAAGCCGATCTCTCAAGGTTACAGGTGAGCATTGACGGCACCCAAGAGGTACATAATGTCATCCGTGGACCCGGTTCTTTTCAAAAGGCGTTAGAGGCGGTTGAAATCTCGCTGGCGGCAGGGTTGAAAACCCACGTCTGCTTCACGGCCATGCGCCGCAACGCGCATCTATTGCCGGATATGCTAGAGCTTTGTGCGCAACTCGGGGTTGATGGGTTCAACCTCTCCCAGTTCATACCCACCGGACGCGGTGCATTGAGCGACGGGTTGGAACCTGATACAGCGCGCGCCTTATTGCAGACATGGCTGGTAGCCAAGGCCGATTACCCCGATCTGTATCTGTCCGCTCATTCCTCAGGATTGGCTTCACTCGCACCCGGTACTGATGCGCGCCGGGGAGGCTGTCAGGCTGGGATCAGCATTGCATGCGTCACTGCTGAGGGTGATGTGACACCTTGTGTTATGTTCCCGTTGTCATTGGGAAACCTGAAGGATGCCCCCTTCGGCGAGATCTGGTCAAACTCCCTCACATCAAGGCACTGCACCAACGCGATGTTAAGGGTGGATGCGCCTCTTGCTCTTTCAAATGGCAATGCGGCGGGTGCAGAGCCGCCGCCTGGGCGGTGGACCAAGATATGATGGCAGAGGACCCTTACTGCTGGCTCATACATGATAGACTGAGCGCCTGAGCTTCTTAATAAAATCAACCTCACGACAGAAAAGGAAAATGCCATGCCACACATCGTTGTTTATTCACCGCGCCTTCCCAGAGAGAAAAAGGTTGCTTGTGTCGCCGCACTGACAAAAGCTTTTGAAGAAAGTACTGGGCTGGACGCCAACCTCCTGACCATCCATATCGAAGAGCATTCCTACGACAACATCGGGGTCGGCGGTAAACTGCTGACAGATGCCTATCCGGAGATTGCGGAGCGTGAAAAACAGTTCCAGGAAACGGATCAGTAGCTTGATAATCCACCTTGAGGGTAAGGGAAGCTAAGGGCGTTTGAAAATACATAAAGCGCTTTACAAGAAATATGGATGCCACGAAGTAAAAAATTGGATTGCATGGATATAGTCACGCTCTCATGGTCAGTTCCTGTGTAGTCTGACCATTTGCGGTCATTCGATTTGACTCGATGTAATCTCTATCGGTGAGAGTTCTCAACTTTAGGTCGATATTATACAGTCTGGAACTGGCCAATCCAGCAGCTAACACTAGAATAGTATTTTGCCTGAGTATCAAACTATTGTCTGTGCTGAATGACATAAACCTAAAGGGCTAATTATCTGCATTGGGTTATCCATATATCTTGGCACAAAATGAAAAGGTATCAGGATCCTGAGATTGCGGAACCACTCAGAGCGACAAGACAAAGAAAATTTTAGAATAAGTAAAGAAAAAAACTCACGAAATTACTGCAATGTATTCACTAATAACAAGACAGGTGTAGCTGATTTACTACAAAGGCACTCATACTCGATAGAAATTAAAGTCATAAGACCATTTCGAGTGACTGGATGGAGTGTCTTGATGGGTAAGGTTAGGTTTGAAGATCAGGAAAATGAGCCTCAGGATCCACAAGTAGAGGCCTGGATCATTGGAATGATGCAGGAGATAAATGCCAAGGAATCTCCCAAGGAGCCGGAACCATCATCTCAGAGTGTTGAGAATGGAGATAACGCAGATCATGATGCGTTTTACGAAATTCCACTATTTGATCTCGAAGAAGAAGCAAGTTGGACAGATAAACTCAATGCTCTGGCGGCAGAGATAACGAAGCTGGTACCCAAAATTGGGCATGCTGACAAACTCGGAGAGAGTGTGCCTAACGGCCCGTACAAAGCCAAGTTTAAAAATGCACAAACCAAGTTCACCGATTTTGTACATGAACTTGGAAATCAGCATGCAGCTCTTTCCTCGAAGAAGGGGGATGAAGAGGGGCTTGAAAAGCTTGGGACTGGAATTTTGGAGGCTCATTCCCTTTATGGGGATGTTGAGGCGCTGGTTTATAATGCCAACAAATCAATGGATGAGATCCTTGCAGGATTGCGTGCTCAGTCTGCTAAGCTCAATTCAGAGTTGGAGATCCTTTATGGTGAGCGTACTGCTCTTGTGAAATCTGGCGTCAGTGTTGGTGAGGTTGATAAGGCCTATGCCACTGCACGGGAGGCCTTGCGTGACGTTAACACAGGTATCAATACGCCAAAACCAGAAATGGCTGAGCAGGCGTTGGACCGACTAGCATCAACTAAAGATGACTTGGCTGCTGCTGTCCGCGCTGCAAAACGAGACGGGGAGGCTCGTCTTGATGCGGTTTTAATCAAGTTATCACTCGTTGAGAGGGACGTGAGCAAAACGGCCGAAAACAGAAGTGTTGTTGAAGACTCAAAGTTGTTCCTGAAGTGGTTTGATGTGGAGCATGAGGCGGCTCAAAAGTCGCTCAGACAAGCGAACTCAGCTGTTCATAGTGCAGACTATGTTGGGGTCGACAGGTTCATTGCAGAAGCGGAAGATCATCAAGCAAACATGCAGCGATTTGTTTTGCGTAAGATCCTCAATCCGGATCTGGATGATGAAACGGGTGATAGTGTTGACGAAACGAAGCTGAAGGATCCTGAGCTAAAGCGACTTTTCAAAGATACTACAACGATCCGCCGGCAAGCCGAGCAAACTTTCAAAGACAAAGACAAGGTTGCGGCTGGTGGGGCCAACGTCAAACAATTTGAGCAAGAGTTCAAAAGTGTTATGTCTTTGACGAAGAATGCACAGGCTGACATCATTCATGGTGAAAGTCAGGAGGCCGCTGCAAAAAATGATAAGGCCAGAAGCAGTCTTAAGAGACTGGAGGATATCCGGCAAGAGACCGTTTCCGCAGCAAATATCGCCTTAGATCAGCTTGAGCAACTCAAAATTGCGGCAAAGCCTGCTTATGACTTTTATCCGGAACTACAGGCGCTTGCTCAAGAAAATGAGCAGTACCAAAAATCCTTAAAACGCTTCTCTAAACAAATTGCGGACTTTGACTTCTTTATCAAAACTGCAGAGCACCATGTTCAGGCTGGAGAACTTATTGTGGCTGATGGCCAGATTGCACTAGCGCGTCGGCCTCTGAACAACTTGATCTATCGAGTGCAGGACTTTACGCAGTTTACACCGGAGAAAGATCAGGGCGGAGCGGCTGGAAAGCTGGCTCGTCAAGTCGCTATGATGCGAGCGGATTATGACAAACTGGCTGCTCACGCCAGTGACTTCACCGACAATGAAGAACTCAAGATTTTCGAGAACTTTTCACAAAAGACAAAGCAGTTCCTAGATGGTGCAGATGAAGCCATCGCTGCGAACAATATCGAAGAGGCTTTTGATCATAAGGAAAATAGTCAAATTGCCATGGATGGCATGATGATCGCCTATGAGCGTGGGGTAGACACGTCTGCCAAAGTCAATCTGTTCATGAAAGATATTGAGGATGCGCAGTCGAAAATAGCAGCACTTTATGGGCGCCGTCAGGAAATTGCCTATGACAAGCAAGCGACTGATTTTTTAAGTTACAACACTGCTGCCGGTGAAATTGTTTTTGAGGCGGAAGCACTTCTAAATGCTGGGCGCGTGAAAGATGCGCGAGGTATTTTGATGCAATTGCCCATAGCTCTGGCCAATATGGAAGCCTGTTTTGTTAAACCTAAAGGTTTGAGAAAAGGTAAGAAGGCAACGCCAGAGAGTTACGAGCCCGCTTCAGGGCCTCAATCAGAGGATCCTGCGGACTTAAATGTGTCGGAAGACTTGATCACTGATGGTGATACCTCTCAAAAAACACTCGAAAAATTGCTGGCTAATCTTACCGCGCTTCGAAAAGGTCTGAGCGATGCTGAGACCAAGTGGCGCGCAAAGCTAGGGAATAATGTTCTCGGTGAATTTGATAGCATCCTGAAAGAAGCAAAGCAGCTTACCGTAGATGCGCAAGATATTGCTGATCGGGATACTGAGGATGAAGACGAAATTATCCCGGACCTTCAACTTGCTCTGTCGAGTGGGTATACGCTCTTTGGGCAGCTGCAAAGCATCTTTAAAACGAGATCAACCAAGTCTGTCGATGGGGGGAAGACTGAGGTTCTTGATCCTCCGATCTTTGATCAAGAAGAGCGGACGGTGATGAGGATTCTCAAAGACATGAAGCGACTTCGAGAAGGCATAGAGCGTGCCAATCTTAATTGGACTCCAAATCTGATGCCTGAGAAGATTGCTGACATGAATGCTGCGCATCAATCGGCTCTCTCCAGTCTTGATAACGCAGATGTTTGGGCTGATCAGGACGACAAGCAGGCTTTTGAAATTTTGCCCCAGCTGAAGATCTACATGTCGGAGGCAAAGGCTGGTCTGACATTAATGCAAAAGATCTTTAAGACCTCCGAGGAGATCAAAGAGAACCTGCTGAAGTCGTTGAAGGACAGTGTATCCTATCATTTATCCCGGTTTGATACGGGTCTTGCCAAACTTGATGAAGCTGTTGACTGGGCTGTTGATCTCACAGCTGTTGAGGCGGCTCGCAACCAGGGGATAGCAGCTGTTAACGGCTTAAAGACAGCAGTTATGAACCGTGACGTGGAAGTTGCGAAGTTTCAAGTGGATGCAATCGAGGAGGCCGTTGTTGCATTGACGACCGCAGTTTCGGCGGCTCTTGACAACTTTCAGGAGCTTAAGAGCGAGTATGCTCTCAAAGTTTCCGATCTTGGTACTCGTCACGCTCAGTTGTCTGGCCGTTCAGATAGTCTGCTTGGCAACGAGACCGAACTAAGAAAGTTCATGGAAAGTGATAGGATTGTAAGCAACTTGCTCAAGACTGTGGGGCAGATGGTCGAGACATCTACTCAGGCCGAATGTGACAGTGATCTGGATGATATCGATAGTTCGCTGGATGTTATGGAAGCTATACTCACTTTAAACGGTGATCTGGGTCTTGAGCCGGAAGAGCCAAAAGCAGAACCGACGGCGACTGCCAAGTTGAACGCGCGGGTTGCGAAGGTCAGGCAAGAGTTGCTCGCTGTTTATCATCAGCGCAATGAGATTGAGCATATCGCCGAGGCAGATCCTGTCGCACGGAAGCATTTGAAGCAGCTTGATACTGCCTATAACGTCGCGGAGGAAACGCTCGTCTCACTTGAGGATGAAAAGTCGGTGGATCCTGAGCGCAGCTTTGAAGTGATAGATGTCCAAATTCAGGTTATGCAAACCAGCCTGAATGAAATCAAAACAGTTGCAGCGAAAAATCCAGAGGTTGTGCCGGAAACGGAAGACCAGAAGACAACGATATTTGCCAGTCGGATTGGATCACTGCGGGATGAGCTCACCGTTATGAGCAGTCAGGTCAGCGAGTTTAAGGATCCATATGAGCGAGAAACTTTCGAGAAGCTTGTGAGTGAGTTGGGTGAGATCGCTAAAGATCTTCAGATAGCCTTGATAAACAGAGATTTTGCTGGCTGCGACAAACTTCTGCTAAAAGGTCAGACCCGGATTGATAAAGGGAAGAAGCTTTACAAACTAGGTCGTTTTACTGCTCAGGAGTTTGAGCAACTCAGAGAGTTTTACAGCACTTCGGTCGAAACTCTGAAACAACTGAGCGAGAAGCAGTCTACGCTTAAAACACAGAAGAAGCTTAATGTGTTTCAGGCCCAGCATGAAAAAGCAAGACAAGGCCTCTCCCGTATTCAGGTGTCGATAAAAGCAAACAGGGTGAAAGAGTCGCGCGGAGATATAGGTGAAGTCGAAAAGGCGCTTGCTGCGTTGAAAGACTTGTTCAAATCCAAGCGAGAGAAGCTGAAAGAAACTTTCTCGCGCAAGAAAGGGAAGAAATAGCCTTCACTATGTCCAGAAAATACATCAGCGTTCTTCATGTAGTTTCATAGCGACATACTGCGTTTGCCTAGCTCTTGTCTTGTGCAGTACGATCCGACATGCTTGCTCCCTGGGAGAGTTTTCAAACGCAATTCGCTCCAATACCAGCTTGCAAAACACAAAACTCTTCATCACCAAAGCGATCCTGTCTCAACCAAAGATTGAATAGGCCTAATGGCCGGTAATGGCCCAACTTTGCCATTTCCCCTACGATCTCAGCGCGTTGCATTCATTCTCAGAAACCTGAGCCTGTCTCAACTAACTCGAGCCCAGTCTCATGTAATTTGAGCTTAAGCGAAATTACAGTCTCAAATAATCTGAGCCCAAAATCGCGATGATCTCAAGTCGAGCCATCGATAACATCAAGCCGCTACCCTACTCGTCGAGGTTCGCCTTGCTCAGCAGGCCGAACACCGATTTATGAAGGTGCAACTCTCCGTGTTCAGCTTTGGCAAGGCAACCGCGCAAGAAACCACCATACGAGTTGATTGGCATTTGTGGATCGGCACCTTTGCGCTCGGCCACAATGATAATCGTTGCTGCAGCGGTGGCCCCAACTACCGCGCAGGCTTGTTTCCAAGCTGACTGTGAGATCCCAAGATATTGAGATGCTTGCTCGGCGGCCGCAACTATTGCAGACCAGTCAACCTCCTTGGAGCACTGTGCATTCCTGATCATCTCTTGCAAGATCGGACTGGCACAGGCGAGAACTTGCTTGAGGGTGATATGCTCAATGCCAGATGTAACGTTCTGCGTTTTTGAATTACCTGCAGGAGGTAAGGGCAGGGGGCTTTGCTGGATCTCAGCAATCTCAAGTTCCAGTTGACTGGCTCTGGCCTCGTTCCCACACTTGATCTTTTCAAGAGCCCTTTCCGCGTGAGCGGAACCACATGATTTTAAGTCAGTGCCGTTAGGCAATGGCCGCTTGTGCGCAGCATTACTTCTTTCGTTAGAAAGTGTTTGGTTTGTATTGTTTGTATTTATGTGTCGGAATTCTGTTTCCGACCTGCCGGAAGTTTTCTTCCGACCGGAGCATATTTGAGTATCGGATTCCGATGCTGGTTCTTCCTCATTTTGGTCAGCTGATGACTGCTCATTCTCTTCCTGAAACTCGGCTATCAGCTGCAGCATTTGCTTACTCCATTGCAACAGCTGAGTGATGGTCAAACGTGCCTCGATGCGGCGCGGCAATGATGTGATCAGCTTTTGAGCTTCACCCGCAGCTGGATGCTCCGGACGCGATGTCAGTTGCTCTCTCAAAACCCGCTTATGAAGGAGGAGCGTTGTCTTTTGCTGCTTCCAAACCCGGGCGCGTTGTTCAAGTTCTTGAGCCATGCAGTAGAGGCGCTCATAGCTTGCTGCCAGCGGCGCAAGGTTGACGCCAAATGCTTGAACAAGCTCTCCATCCGCTGAGCGATGACCGAACCGGCGTAGATTGCCGCTATCATGCCAGCACACCAGACCAGCGCGATTCAAAGCACGCTCGATGTTGAGAACCTGGCGTTCGCAGATCGCCCGTTTGTTGGCGGTCGCACTCACAGTCAAATACACAATCGGATTACTGCCGCACTGCCAGTCTTGATCGCGTGTATAGCCAACCAGAAACTCCAAGTGCGCAACTTGTGTTGAGGTCAAACCAAGTTCGCGCTGCAGTTTCTTTACAAGTGACAGCACATCCCATCTGGATACTGCGACCGGTAATCCAGAAAAGCTTCTGGCCGCAACTTCTGCACTTTCGTTCTGTTGGCGCGATGTATTGCCAACACCAAAATCTGCCGTGGGCTCATCGAGCATAAAGGCATCAATAAACATTCCAAAATTCCGCATCAAAAGGATGCTCAGGAACCAAATTGAGAATGCAAAATCCCATTCGCAAAAAAATTGCGTTCTGCACTCTTGCAATTTCTGGGAGGACAACATAAAAAATTAGGTGCTAACTGTTTTTTATATTGTTCTCCCTGGTTGCTCCTGGCTTCCAGGGTTTACTTTTTAAGGCCTCAAATCGCCTTTCTATTTGGTTTTACGCAGCCCGAACTCTGATCCGATATCCAAGGCGCGTTTGATCGAATTTGCATAGAATTGTTACAAATGCCCACTCCTCCAAAAAGTAAAAGTTTAACTAAATCGCATGTTACGCACATGTTAGGTAAGTAAATGGATCACTTTTTCTGCCGATCCTAACCACCGTCAAATTCATCCAAGATTATTGATAATCAATCACCTAGATATACTGTTAACCATCTTAAAACTACTTGTGAACAAATGCGGAACCAACGCAAGTTTCATTGAGTGCAACCTTAGGTTATTATAAAATAAGTCCAGTAGAGGACTAATCAAATGCGCAATCTTTTCAGACATATAGCTATCGATTTGAACTGGTTTATATCGTGGAGCATCATTGCTACTGCTGCGCACGTTGCTCTGTTCTGGGTTGCCATGCCAATTACTTGGTCCATCAACACGTTTGCTGACTTGCCGTTCCAGATCCCAGAAGAGTCTTCCCTTCTGATTGCAGCTATTCAGGTGTTCTTGTTCTGGTTGATCTTGCGCGTACCTGGCCTGGTCGAATTCTTCTATGACATTGAACTTGGCGCTCGTCATCCTTCTGAGTATGAACTGCATCAGATCGAAGCGGCTTATGCTTACCTGCAGGGCATTGCTGATGCCAAAGGTATCAAGCTGCCTCGCATCGTCTGGCGTGTGATTGACAAGCCCAACTACAATGCCTGCGCCTTTGGCCGTAACAGAGTCGCGCTTAATCAGGGCGCTCTTTACGACACCAAGTTTAGAGACAGAGGATTGGAGGAGCTGGCTGCTCTCATTGCCCATGAGATCGGTCATCTGCGCCACTGGGATACAGTGCACATTGCCATTCGCACAGCTCTTGTGTGGCCTTTCCTGTTTGCCTTGAAGCTCAACAATCTGGTTTACAGAATTCCGTTTGTCGGCCTGTTTTTCAACTTCGTCATCATTCCCTGCAATTTTATCATCACAATTGCTGCTCGGCTCACCGGCCTGACCTCTCGCATGGGAGAGTACCGAGCAGATGAGTTCTCTCAAAAGCTGCTTGGTAAGGACCGCATGTTGCAGGTGTTTGCTGGCCTCAGTGAAGAGCGCGGCGGCACCAACATTTTGGCGCACTACCTCAACTCGCATCCTCCTACAGAGCTGCGACGCGAAAACCTGCGCAAACGGACTGACTATCGTCCTCAATTCAACATTCCTCCAACATCAGATCTTATCGAGCTCTTTCGCAAGCAATAAGCCACTGTCTGTCTTAAGCCGTTAGCACCAAGCAGCTTGAGGGCAGGGTGGCCGCATTGCATTAGCGCTCCAGCTCCACTTTCTTTTGCACCTTGTTCTGCTTCAGCTTGATACCCAGATGCTGTTCCAACAGTCCTGGTTGTCGTCTTGAGCCAAGTCCCATCAAGGACAGCATGGCTTCTTCCCCTTTGATCATTTCAACTGCAGCACGATTGAGTGTTGATTGCTCCCTCAAGAATGCTCTCCAGCTGTGTTTGGGCTTAGGTTTGCTCAGCTGATCGGTGAACTTCTCCCAAAGATCTGATTGGCGATGCCGGTCGTAAAGCGGCCTGCGCTCGTAGCGATCTTTGCGCTGTTCCTGGCTGAGATCTTTCTCCGGTGCCTGATAGGGTCCGAACTTGTCTTCCAAGGCCTTCTTTGAAAAGTCACGATGGACATTGCTTGCCTTCTCAGTGCGGTGTCCTTCCATTTCCTTGAACACCAGACCGTTGCCGCGCTTTTTCAGTTCAACCGAGTAAGCAGCAATGCCCTCATGAAGCTCCGCCCATGTTTTTGCATTCTCGCGGATCTTCAATAGTTCGCTCTGGTAGTCCTTCACATAAGTAGAGAACGAGACTTCAAAGGTGTTTGCCTCATAGTCGCGTGCCTTTGGATTCTTCTTATCAAGCGCTTCACCCTTGGCGTTGGTGCGGGTCAGGTCGTGCTTTTTCTCCATCTCCAGACGAACGCGCTCAAGCGTCTCAAAGTCTCTATACGGCGTACAGACCTTATATGTTGTCGGATGAACACGGTTGACCGCCACGTGCATGTGAAAGTTGTCAGTGTTTGTGTGGGTCGCAATGATGCGCTCGTGCTCTTCAAAGCCCAGCTCTTTTGCAAAGGCTTTTTCAATGTCCTTCAGCACATCCAGCTCCGGCACCTCACCTTCAGCAAACGAGATCACCAGATGATAGGAGCGGTCACCCTTTACGCGAGTGTTGTGAGCTTGCGTGTTCTCGATTTCGACAATGGCATGATCCAGATCTTCTAATGAGGATGCAAAGCTACAGTTCTCAATCCAGAGATCTCCCAGCTTTTCATTCTCTTCCTTAGCTGCAGCCACATAGCGAGCCAGCGCCTTAAAAGAATTCTTTCCGGACTTACGAGCAATCTTGTGAGCAATCATGGTTACAGCGCCAGCACCTTGGCCTTGATAGTCTGCTGGGTGTTGCGGATCTCACCAAAAAGTTCATCAATATCTGCAAACTTCGATTTCAGATCTGGGTCAGTCAAAACCGCATTCAACAAGTTGCCCAATCGCGCCTGGTCATGATTGATCTTCTTTAGGGCATCAATTGCCAGCATTCTTGAAGGGTCAGGATGTGCCGCATTGATCAGAACATGTTCAACATAGTGGGCCTGCTTCATTCCTGAAGCAGCGATCTTTTTGCGAGTTTCGTCACATAGCCACTTGGGTAAGCGAACTTTAAATTCTTTTCGCCGTTCATCTTCTGGTTTACGCCGTTTCACCTGATCCATTACGCAACCTCCAAATCACGGGACATTTCTTTTTTTGGGGAGCGACTTAGCTCCTGTTCTTTGATCTTTTCAGCATCAAGGGACTTGCGGGCTTGCATCAAGAACTGGAAGGCGGCTTTGTCGTCACCACGTTCGTTTGTCAGGTCATTCCAATCTTTCAAACCTTTCGCTTTTTCTTTTGAGTTAAGAAGAGGTGGGACGACATATCCGCCGACCGCACGTGCGGCTTCTTCAGCTTTCTCCATGCCTTTGTTTGGAAGAGGGTTCTCACGAGCTGTCAGGTGGTGATCGTCATCAGCTGCAAAGAGCATAGTCACATCGGGAAACTTCTCACGCATGGCTGAGGCGACCTTGATCAGGTTATCTGCATCAAACGTAACAAGGACTGGTTTGTTTACGAGCCGGTGAACCGATGCTCCGGTTGCATAGCCTTCAGCGAATATTAGCGTATCACCTAGCCCGAGTTTGTTTGAATCTTTGAGATACTGCTCTGGGTCAATTGCGTGGAACAGCCCTTCTTTACGACCGTTCATAAGGTAGCGCTTCTGATCTCCAACGAACTGCAAAGAATGGATGCGCAAATCCGTATCGCGCAGTGGCACAACCATGCGGCCATCTTTATCCAGCTTGACGCCATAACCACGAACTTTTTTGCGCTTGAGATAATCGCAGTTAGACGGCTTGGCCCATTCAGAGGTATTGCTCCAGATCCCAAAAGCTGTTTTTGCGGCTTTTTCCTGAGCTAATTGCCGCTCTTGTGCTCGATCTTTTGAAGCTTTTTTTCCAGCTTCAACGGCTTTGGCTAACGCATCTTTGGAAAGCTTGAAGCCGTCAAACTTCCACTTTTCTTGTGTACCTCGGAAATTATGCAGCATTCCATTTGGAACAGAATCTTCAAGAAAGGCACGATACGAAGCACTCTTGTCAGGATCTCCATCAATTTTAACCCGATGCCACTTACCGTCCATTTTTGCTAAACCATCAAGCAGGACATTATTTGATCTCAGCCAGTCGCTAAACTCCTGAACAGGGTCTCGATTTTCCTCTGCTGCAGGGGCTTTGCCTTCAACAGACCATTGCTTTGTTTTCTCTGCCACCTTAGCGCTTGGCGCGTACCAGCTGCCTGCCTCTTTATCCCATCTGGCACCCAGTTCCTTTGCCTTCTGGTTTTCTTCATATGGCACGGCGAGGTAGATCCGCTCTCGCTTCGATGTTTTGGCCTTTGGGCCATTATCATTTGCTTCTTTTACGCGTTGATCTTGCTTATCAAGTGCGGGCATGCGGTCTCTCCTGCAGGTTCAAAATGACAGAAAAAATGAGATTAAAAATCATGATGAGGCCTCTGGCTGCGGGCCTTCAGCAGCTTTCATAAAGCGGGCTAGCATCGGGTCGGATTCAGGCTGTGTCGTAGTCTGATCCGGTTTATCCGCTTGTTCCGGCTCTTGTTTTTCCTGCTCTGGATCTGCAGGTGTTTGCGCTGGTATCTGGACCGGTTGAACAGGTTTAGAAGGGGCTATCAAAACACCATCTTTAACGTTGCCGGATGGCTTTAGTTTAGAGCGATCCCTCATCTCTTCGTCCTGAAGTACAAGAACTGCTGGCCGTAGATGGTTGGTTTGCCAGCGGTGAAGATGAGCATCTTTCCTGGCCCTGTGACTTTGCCGTCCTCGTCATATTCCAGACCTGGCAAGAGCATGCATTCATCTGGAGTAAGCAGGGGACGTGCCACTTCAGAAAGGCTTTCAGAAACACTGGCGGAAGCTTTGTCCAGATTCTTGGAAACAGACCGCTTTCGTTGCACGACCGTTGTCTTACCAGTCATGTCAGAAAGGACACGAGCGGTCTCAATCTTGTTGGGTGCATAAGCGATGCGTACATGGCAGTTGGAGATAATGCTCTCATCACGACCATATGCTTTTTGAAGCTGGGTTATGTCCTGTGTGATCAGGAAAGCTTTCAGGCCATATCCCGCCATGAACGCCAGTGACGTTTCGAAAATGTCGAGCTTGCCGAGCTGCGGAAACTCATCGAGCATCAGGAGCATGCGGTGCTTGTAAAGCGTCTCATCTTCATTGTGAGACATCTTCGCTGTCAGGCGCGTCAAGAACTGATTGAGGATGATCCGGATCAACGCCTTCATGCGCGTGATCTCTGCAGGCGAGAGGATCAAATAAACATTGGTCGGCTGATCGGCATTCATCAGATCGTTGATTGTAAAGTCGCTCTCAGAAGTGTTCCGCGCCACTATGGTGTCTGAGAAAATCGCAAGCTGAGCGGTTGCAGTAGAAACAACACCAGAGCGTTCATTTGGAGCACGCTTGCGCATCCGACCTGCACAGCGACGGACTTCTCTGTCAGCATCTTCATTGCCGTGGTCATAGCTCTCCATGTCATGCAAGACACGTTCAAAGCTATCATCCTCATCCTTCTTGCCAGTAGCTTTGGCCTTCACCAACTCATCCAGCTTATCAGCTAAGTTGGCTTTAGAATCTTCATCTCCAACAGAGAGAAAATAGAGAACGTCTGTCAGTGTAGCGGTGCGTTCTTCTTCGTTTCGCACACGGTAGAGGACATGCAAAATTGTGGTAGACAGCCACGAAAAGCCTTCCTGTTCCCAAAAGTCTTTCATCCCCTGGCCTGATGTGTCGATGATCATGGTAGCGACATTCATGCAGTCGCCAATCTGCTCCTCCTGCCCGATCCGGATCTCCTGCAGCGGGTTGTAGCGGGCAGATCCCTCTTTTGCGCTTGGCTCAAAATAGAAAACATTTTGACCTTGTGAGGCACGCCAGCCTGAGGTCTTGGCGTAGTTCTCACCCTTGATATCAAGCACGATGGTGCTTCCAGGCCAGGTGAGCAGAGTAGGGACGACAACACCGATACCTTTACCTGAGCGGGTAGGGGCGAATGCCAAAACGTGTTCAGGTCCATCATGGCGAAGCATGGTGGTGCCCTTCAGCTTGTCTTCCAGCCCACCAACAACAACGCCTTTGCCGCGCAGCAGACCCATTTTTTCGATCTCTTCACGCTCGGCAAAACGCGCAGATCCATGAAGGGAAGCAGATTCATGTTCTCCGGAGATTGTTGAACTGGAGGCTCGCTCCATAAGTATGCGGCCAACAATCATGACTGCGATCATGGAAGCAAAACCGCCACCGAACGGGAACAGGATCTCATTGGGAAGCGATTTAGTCTGAACATAAAAGGCATAGAGCCACTTCCACCACTCGGGGTCAGTGGGATCAAACGCGAGCGTGTAATACCAGCCTGCGAGCGTGACAACGATAAAGGCAAATATGGAGACAAGAGCAACAACTCGTGGGAATACATGCATCACTGAGGCTTCCCGTCTTTGAGGATGTAACGGTTGTTTTTGACCTCGTAGATATCGGTGACGTGACGCACTCCGCGGTCAAATCGAGTGATATGGAAGATCACATCTACCAGCGTGTCGAAGTACTCGCTGACTGGCTTTGTCAGGTTCATGCCCGACATATCGATGTTATGCTGAAACCGCTCGACCACCATCTCAGCGCGGTCGGCGTGAATGGTGCACATCCAACCCTTCGCGCCGGTGTTAAGCGCGTTCAAGGCCGGAAAGGCATTTTCAGTAGAGATCTCTGAGAAGATGATGCGATCTGGAGAGATACGCATTTTGTGATTAAAGAGTTGCTCCCATGTTCTCAGGCCTGCGCCTTGTGAGGCTTCACGAGCTGCAAACAGCGCAGATCCATTCCAGAAGCGCTCAACTTCCAACTCCGGCGTATCTTCGCACGACACAATGCGCTCTTGGACAGGCAAGAGGCCAAGCAGCTTGTTCAGGAATGTTGTTTTGCCAGTGTTGGTGGAGCCGGATATCGCAATATTCCAACGCTTGTGCATGGCTTCACCAATGTAGTCGATGATCTTTTGGCGAAGCCCCAGATCTTCGAACTTGATCTCGTAAGGGTGTTTGCAACGCACTGCCATGGAAAGGCCGTTCTGCGTGCTTGGCCCAATCAGGCACTCAAAACGATGGCGCTCAGGAAGTGACACGGAAAGGTTTGGGTTTGTATCTTCGGAAAACTTCAAGCCGTTGTAGTTGGCAAGCGCCTGACATATGCGCCGGATCTCGGTGAAGCCGATATTTGGCGTATCGATCAGCTGCAGGTCTGCTTTGCGGTGCTCCATAATGAGTTTCCGAGGCCGCATTTGGCGTACCTCAACTACATTAGGATCGCTGTAGAACTCAGCTAAAGGTTCCATAAGCTTCATTATCAGTGCATCAGACATGACTTACCCATTCACCCTGAGAGTTGTCTCCGGGAGCTACTTTCAAGCCGTTGGCTTTACGTCTTAATTTCAGTTTGAATGAGAGTTGGCAGACAAGAGCTCTGCCCGCCAACTCAGTTGGTAGAACTTAGATACTAGCAGTACTCATCGCTATTCGATCTGCTACCGTTTTTGCGCACCAGGCTCTTTTTAAGCTTTGAGTTGGAGTAATTTTTCCAGCTGGTGTATTCCACTTTCCCATCCGGATACGTGATCTTCGTACGAGTCCGATATTCCTCTTTTTCGTACTCGTTGGTAATGAAACCAGTCGCACATTCAGGAACACGCGGAGAATAGTAAGTGGTCTTGCGCGTGGTCTTGCGTTCCGTAACACGGGTACAAACATCGCTGACCACACCTGATCCGGCACCGGCGTTTTTGACATACTCAGAACCATCAGGCCGCTCATATGTTTTCATCAACGTGGATGGCACCGTTTTGTTACAGCCATCAATTGTTGCATCACCTGCACGAGGCACATCTTCCTCATGTGTTAGGTTGTAAGCAACTTCAGCTGCTCCAGGCATCAACATGGTTTGCGCAATGGTGTGATTTGCACCTTCAACCCTGATCCAAACATCTGAAAGAGGCTTGGCTTTCAGTCTTGCATCATTGTTCTGCCAACCGGTTGTTTCTACATTGTGATTGAAAGTATTGTCGCCCTTCTCACAGGAACCAACATAGTTGCGATCTGGATTGTTGTAGTAGAACCTTTGCAGACCGTAGGAGTAACCGGATGTGAAGTCATGAATGAAGTCGTTTGGGTTCATGCAGCCTTCAGTGGTTGATTTACACTGATAGCCTTCCGCGTAAGGCGCTCCAGCTCCCATATCGATTTCAAGACGTGTTCCATCTGGCCGCTCAAAAACATCGGTCAATTTGGTTGGAATGAAACCGTAGCAACCCTCAAAGTAACGACCACCTGGCTTTTGCTCAGTTTCTTCACCCAAAGAGGTGTAAGCAAATTCCGGAGCACCTGGCAGCAACATGTTTGAAGCGATTGGATAGACCTGCCCAGAGACATTGATAGACACATCAGAAAGCGGCTGAGCGACTTTCTTTTCGTCATTGTACTTCCAAGAGGAGATCTCAACGTCATGGGTGTAAGCTGTCTTGCTCTGCTGACAGCTGTTCACATAAACACGTAGTGGGTTTTCATAATAGTGGCGCTCAAGGCCATATGAGACACCTGCAGCAATGTCGTGATTGAACTCTGCAGGGTTCATACACCCTTCACTGGTCGCTAGAATGTTGATTGTTGTGTTTGAATCAGGGGTACACTGATCGATGTACTGCGCAACACCATCTACCACAATCTCGTTGCGATACTGTGGGATCGCTCTGCGTCCAGTCAGATCCACCATGGTTTGGCAGATATCGACGCCATTCTTCTTGAATACCTTCTCATGCTTGAAGGTCTTGTCAGTCTGGGTGCACGGTGAAGCCTGGTAGAACTGGCCGTCACGCTCATACATCCACATTGCCATTTCGGTTGAAAGAGCATTGCCGAAATCATGAACGATATTACAGCCATCAGCCACTTGGGTCATTTGGATTGGCGGAACGGTTTCAGAGCGCTCACAAGTGCGAACAGTCTGAAGGTTGTTGTTGCCATCGGTGTAGACCAGCGAGGTTTCAACGTAAGCCTTACCCTCTTCCAGATTTACATCAATCGGACAGGTATCGGCTTCTGTGATCCGGAACGTTGTGTCTGGATCTGGCTGACAGTCAGACAGCTGAATACGCTCTTGCTGGCTATTGATGTAGTACTCAAGGAACTGAGGCTTTGCGATACGCGCATTGAGATCAATCTTGTCTTCACAAGTTGCAGCGCTCTTTTGGATCGTGAAGTTTGTCCCGCTATCAGAACAAGCACTTTCCTCAACAACGATGCCTTTCTTGAGCGTTTGCGTCTTAGACTGAACGCGCACCTGACCCTGATTGCGGTCGATGACTGGTGAACATCCATCATAGGTTACGCGAACCTCTTCTGGATCTTCTTCAGGTGTCTCAGCCTTTTCTACGTCCTTGCGTTCTGGCGTCTCATAGCCACTTGAACCTGGAGTTTCACCACCGCCTGATGGGCTGCCACCAGATCCAGACCCACCGTTCTCATCGCGGGCAACATCACGGTAATCTTCTTCCTTTTCCTCGCCCGATTTTTCCTTGTCTTCTGCAGGAGCCTCATCTGAGTTCAGCTTCTTTAGAGCTGCAATCAGTTCTTCCTCATTACCAGAAACATCAAGGGTTTCTTCCGGATTGATCACATCCTCTTCAACATCAAACTGCGAAGAGAAGTTTTCTGCATTCAGTTCAACAAAACGCTCGCCCTTCGTCAGGCGTGTGAGCACAGCTTGCCCGATCTTCTTCCCATCATGCATGACATACTGGGAGAAGCCTTCTGCGCTCACACCTGATACAGACACTTCGTCTTTGTTGACCCCTGCAGTAAACTGCGGTGCCTTTTTAATCTGCAAGGCCAGCTCAACTGCTTTGCCTTCAAAAATTGGTGTTGTCTGCTTCACAGCAACGGCGAACAGCTTTTCACGAAGTGCAGCGGTGGCCTCTGCCGCACTCGTGCCCTGCTTGCCTGCCTGCACTGCCTGCGTTGCTGCAGACGGCGGTGAAGCAGTTTGGGAGAAGCCTGCAACTGAACTTGTCAGCAGCAAGGCTCCAACCAGACTAAGCCTTAAAATATTCCGCATCTAAATAACCCTCATCACTGTTGGGTAGGTGGAGCCAAGTACCAGTCATATTCAGGTCTGATCTGAACTCTGGTGCCTTGGGAAATACGGATGACCGGCCTCAAATTGACCGTGTCTTCCATAAACTTTGCCGACAACTCGCCAACGTTCTCCGAGATGCCTGTCAGGGCTGAAGCGATTGTGTCGGAGCCTTTCAAACCATAGGCAGATGCCATGGTAACGGCTGATTCAACGGTCGCACCGATGGCAACGGTGGTCACGGCGGTGCCGTACTTCTCCCACCAACGGTTATCGACATGTCCGGACATGCCGCCATAGCCTTGAGCATCGCCAACCTTGGCCTTGAGCTGGTAGATTTCAGCTCGGCTTTCAGCCATGAGAACGCGCTCACATTGGAAGCCAATACGGGTCTGTCCAACCTTCTTGGCACTCTCATAACGGCAGATCATACGGCTTCCCTTGGGAACCAGAAGATTGGCCCCGTGATAGCCGTAAACATCCCTGCTCACCTGAATGACGACCGTGCCCTCATCTGCAAGCTGGCTGTTGATGCCAGTTTCCATGATGCCGGTGATATAACGGTCGGCAGTCACAATGCGGCTGTTATCAACCGCACTGGTGGAGATCCGGCCTGAAGCCTTGTAGGTGCTGTTCTCCGGATCAATGCCTTGTGGTGCAGCTAATGATCCTGCAACACCAGATCCGGGAGGAGGCACATTAAGCGCTGCCGTCTCAACTAACCCGCCATCCAGTCCAGGAACATTACCCTCAAGGCCATTAGCCATCACACCTTCTGATGTAATGTAGCCTTGCGTACCAAAACGAGCCGCTCGTGCTGCCTGCAGCTCCAGCTCAAACGGGCTTGGCTCTTTGGGCTTGGGTGGCTCAACAATCTTCTCGACTGTGATGTACTCTTTCTTGATGATCGTTCTTGGCGGCGCGTCTTTGCTGACTTCCCTTTCAACTACGATTGGAGGAGCCATAATGATGCGCGGTGCAGGTGGAGCTGGTGGAGCCACCGGCTTTGGTTTTGGGGGAGTTTGTAATCAAACACCCCCTCGTCACTGGGCGGCAAACCACGAGCCACAACCGGCTCGGGCTCACACGCCCCGCCAAAGCTCAGTCCCACCGCAAGGAATAACTCACATACACTCATGTTAGTTACCCTTGAACTCGATGCACATATAGGACTGACCAGATTTCAGGGTGATCAGTTTACTCGTATTTTCAATGATATAGGTAGATCCGGACACGCGGGTATTGACCAGCTCGTCAATTCCATCAACCACCACATAGGCGGTCGGCAGCTCAATGTCCTTCCACTTGTCGCCATAGAAAATGTAGGTGAAGTGATCATCTCGCAGAACCATTTCAGGCTTCAGGGAATTGTCAGATCCCCAAAGCTTGTACTCGCCCCAACCGCGCAGTTTGGACGGGTCGATGTTGGCCTTCTTCACATAGTCACCGGCTACCTTTTGAGCATCACCAGACTTGGGCGTATATGGCATGTTCATCAGCGGCGCAGGTGGTCCACCTGCAGCAACTTCGATAAAGGCTGATTGGGCAACACGAGGCTTCTCAATCTTAAAGAAGAGATCGGGAAGATTTTCTGAGTTCACCGTCTCAGCACGAAGATAGAAGCTGTAGACCCTGCCATCTTCTGCATAGACCTGCAGCGAGCTATCAGCGCCTGCTGCCAGTGGCTTGACCACCAAAGTGTTGTCAGTACGCACTTTAGTGTCAAACAAGCTTGCATCAGCAATGTCCGCATTCTTAATCTTCACGTCTTCTGGAAGCTGAATAACAGAGGCCATGAACTCACGAAGGCGCACGCGGTAAACGCAGGCACCGCAATCAACCTGAGTATGAACACCGCTGTCTTTACCGGCCTTGTCCCATGCCTTCTGAATCTGGCCCAATGGAACGGTCGTACGGCTCATCTGACCGAACTCACCACGGCGCTGTGCTGCAGCTTGTTTGAGCGCGTCTTGCGGTACGCTGGCCGTCACGCTTTGAGATGCAACCTGCTGGCCTTGTGCAACGCGCTGGCTTGGCGTTTGAGGACCACGATTGAGCGCTGTCTGAGCAAGAGCAGTGTTTGAAACAAGCAATGTGACAAGAAAAAGAGAAATGCGAGACGTCATGTGGTTGGCCTTTCCTGAACAGCCAATTTCAAAATGCGGATTCCTAGAGGATTTTCGAAGCGCTCTACGGTCGTGACTTCTTGAGGACGGGTCGTCATCTCCAGATAAGCTCGAAGCTTGCTTTGCTCTGGTGGCTGTCTGCCGATCTTGTCAGTCTGGATGAAGTCAACGGAGTATTGATAGACACCGTTATAGGCATCGACCTGGCTCGCCGTCTCAACAGTGATGGAACGGTTGAGACCATCTTCAATGGCCTCATCGATCCGACCTTCATTTTCTTTCAAAAACTGCCGGTAGAAGTCCTGATCAGAATAAGTTGCGACTTCTTTGAAGCGTGCTCCTTGAGAGATGCCATCAACGGCAAGGATCTGCGCCACATAGCGCCGTGCCATCTTCTCAAGCATCAGCTCAAAGCCATCAACTTCAACCGAGATCGGCTCCACACGGTAGATCCGGTCATCAGCTGGATCTACACGCAAGAGCGCCACTTCTGTTGTCTTCAAAGGGATCGCTACGGCTAGAACTTGCAATGCCGTAGCTAACCCCAGGCCAGTGACCACATTGAGGAATACTGAGACCTTGAACAATCTCACCATGCGGCGATGGGCAGTTTTGTACGCAAAGGGGTCTGCATCCAGAACGGCTTCATGTGCTCCAGGTCGTTCACCCTCAACACTCAGCTCGGGCGCATTGACCTCAACCAGTGCCGTGCCCTCAACTGGGGCCTCCGGCTCCGCTTTGTTTTTCTTGCCAAATTTAAACTTGTGCAGCATCGACCCACTCGAAAGCTTGAGGTTGATATTCAAGGTCTACGCATGCGCATGGAGAGGGCCGCATTTCGTCGGTATTCACCGGTTCATAGGGCATCTCGGTGGTCTGACAACCAGCCAGAAGCAAGACAATCGAAAGAATTGGAATGAAACTTTTACGCATGGAAATTACTTCTCTGATTTGAGTGCATCGGTTGCTTGACTTTTGGGAGCGCGGCCTGAGCCGTATTTTGAACTCATGTCATGGGCGGCATCGCCCAGAGCATCGTTAGTGACGCCAATCGCGGCTTTGCCTGCCTTGTAGGCCGCGCCGCCGCCTTTCATGTAGCTGCTGGCCATACCGCCAACACCTTGCATCATGGCGCCTGAAGTTGCTGCATTAAGAGAGGCTTGAGCGATGGTTCCCGCTAGGCTGACGGCTTCTTGAATGAGCGCCACGCCAGACCAAGCGGTGAGGATTACAACGATGTAGTTCCCCCAAGCAGTGTCATCACTCAAATCTGTACCAACGCCCTCACCAGTCGGCACAAGACTCTCAACGCCTTTAACAATGAGCGAAAACACTAATGTGACCGAAACAAGCGTGATTACAGCGCCTAATAGGGTTCGCACACCGTTTCCAATCTGCTCACGCCCCCAAGGAAAGGCGCTCAGAGTGATGATGTAGGGAGCAAATAGGCAAATCATCATGATGCGGAAGAGGCCAATGGCAACCTGTGTCACAAACACGATCATCATCAGAATAAAGGGCAGCATCAGGAGACCGGTAAAAATTACATAGCCAACCTTGTCGAAGAACCCTGCTCCATCCATCATGGACTTTGCCATGTTAATTGGCTGCATGAAGGCCGTTTCAATGCCGGAAACAAGCTCTACTACAGCACTGCTGCCACCGCCGCCGCCCATGATGCTTGCAGGGATGCCAAACATGATGTTGTAGGTGACCTCGTAAACCTGTCCTGCAAGGCCATATTGCAGAGCCATTAGCACACCAAAGCCAAAGAACAAAAATACGAATTGAGTTGCAATTCCCCCAACGTCTGCAGCGCCGGTAACGAGCTTAAACCCTTGGAATACCGCCCATAAACATGCTAGGCTCACAAAAATTGCCAGCATAGGTTCAAAGGCTATATCCATGAAATTGTTTACGAAGTCGCCGCCGTTTTTGACGTACTCTTCAATGACCTGGCAGCTAACACAACCACTACTCATTGCACTCACCTTCCTTGTTGGTACGGCGCAAGCTCAAGCTGAAATCAAACTCGGCGAACTGAAAAGTTCCATCGCTCTGGAAGGGTCCGCCGTACCGCCGACGCGACACAATTGGGGGACAGATGCCTCGGACTTTGTTGATCCGACCTATGCTAAGTGGGCGTGGAACAACTTGAATAATTTTGAAGCTTTGTCGGAGGAGCTTGCGAAGTATGAAAGCGCGTATATGGCGTGGGAAAAGTCTGCTGAGACTGAATACAAACGAGGAGTAAAGGCAGTTGTGAAAGATGTTCCCTTTCTCAAAAGAGGTAAGATCGAAAAAGCCTTTCGGGTTGAATCCGACAAAAAAATCTTTCTTGCGAGCGAACAACAAGAGGCAATCGCGAAGTATCGTGATCTGGAATTGATGCGCTTGTCCTGGAACTACTCGTTTGTGAAAAGCGCACCGTTTGCTGCAGAAGACTGGCGTGCTTATGAAGTCTTTTACTGCGAGCGAAACACCAAACGGTTTAACTTCAGAATGGAAGACTGCCGCATTCCGAACTGGCGCAGTCCAGACGTTCCGGAGGCTTACAAAGCTACCTACGAGCGGCGCAAGGCCGAGGGTACGCTGAAGTACCTGCAAACCAACTGAATATGAGGGCATAGACAGGGAGGTCATGAAGAACCTCCCTTCTTTTTCATGTCTTTCTTTGCCAGCTCGCTCTCAAGTGGAACACCTTGCAGAATAGATTTGGCCGAAGAGACTTTGAGGATCTGGGCAAGCAGCTGATTAGTCTGCGATTGACTTTGCAGCAGCGCAGTGTTGACCTCGATGAGCACCTGCAGGCGCTCATTCACTGTTTGGGCTTTAGCCCCCTCACCTTTCAGCTCTTGGGCTGCACTTAGCGTTTGAAGCGCATTTTCCTGCGCCATATCTGCCTGAGCCAGACCTTTGAAAGACGCATCCGCAACAGTGTTCTCTCGCGCTTTTTGCACGCCAGCGATTGTGGCTCTCTTTTGCTCCCATGTCTGGGACTTCATATCCTTTGGTTCGGCTACCAGTCCGTTTTGATAGGCATCAGAGCGAGAGCAGAGCGAGCCGATATCCATCTCATCAAAGCTCACATCAGGCATCAGACTTTCAAAGTCGGGAACCAGACAGGAGTTGTCGGACATGATCTGGCTGGTAATATTGCCAAAGTTGAGGGATGGGATTGAGATCTTGGAGACCTCACCAATGCTTTTCAGCGTATCGTCAATGCCAGCACGAACATCCTTGACCACATCAAGCTGCTCTTTCATGGTGGCGAGCTGCTTCTTCAGTTCTGTGATCGTCTTCTTGGCTTCAGCCAAGCCCTTCACATCAATTACAGGCTTGGCGGCATAAGCGCTTTCAGTGGCAAGGCATAAAGAAAGCGATATAGCAGTTGCCGCAATTAAACGTGAGATAGCCATTGCTCCCCCCAGACTTCCTGAATTTTTTGAAGTTCAGCCATTGGGCCAGTGCCTGAGCGGTAGAAGCGCAGCGCATCACCAAGACCAGATAGGTCAACATCGATGATGGTGCTTTCATTGTAGCCAGTCGCCAGATCGCGTCTGACCAGAAGAACCTGACGGCCTCCTTGCAGCTCAGTCTCACCGCGAATAAATGCAATCTGATCATCGCTCAGGTTGAACGGCTCCAGCGCACTATCACTGCCGCCGCAACCAGCCATGAAGAGGAGGTTTGGAGCGTTGTTGATGATCTTGGCAGACCCCTCATACTCCACAAGTGCCTCAGGGTTCTGGAAGGCAAGCCCAACAACACCGCCAAGTTTGCGGTATTCCATGAACATCTGCCCAACAAGATCACGGAAGCCTTTGTTACGCAGAAGGTTGGCGGCTTCATCAACGAAGATGGAAAAGCCATTCTGGTTCACCTTGGCAGCTTCATAAATTGCGCTGGATACATGAGTAACCAGAGCAGGACCAAGCAACGGATCTTTCAAAGGCTCGGTCATATCAATGCCGACCAGGTGGCTAGTTTCGAGGAAGGAGCGAATGCTGTCATGAGGGGCGTTGAAGATGTGGCTATAAGCCCCCTCTCCCTGCCGTTCATCATGAACCCATCTGGTGAAAGCTCGTTTGATATCTGTATCCGGTGGGAATGCCGCCTTGAAAATATTATCGAATGTACGCGCACCACGCTCCAGAACACTGGCAAAATCCAACACATCATTGATCTGGTCATCCATCTCTTGGGCGTACTGTTCACCCAGCATGATCCGGATCATGGTCGCGGCCCGCTGACGCGTGGCTTTATCTGCTAAATCACCATCAAGAGGATTGAGAGAAAGCTGATCAAAGGACTGGTATTTGCCTCCCATGACCTCAGTCATGAACCGCGCACCTTCTAGACTGTCAAAGACGTAATTGCGCACCCCTGCAAACTTGGCGATCCCGCCAAGCAGGTGCATGATCAGCGTGGACTTACCTGTACCGGTAGGAGCAAAAATCAGGTAATGGCCTGCGGCCTGAGGCTTGTCTGCAATATGGAACTGGAAGGCGTAGTTCTGGCCTGTTGGCGTCTTGAACAGGCGCAAAGGGCGATCACCAAACGGAGAGGAGTACATGCCTTCTGGAGAATACTGGAACGGCCATAGCGCGGCGATGTTGTAATCCATCAATCGCAGCTTTCTAACCAGCTTGTCCTGTCCAGGCATGCGATTGAACCAGCTGTTTGCAGCTGGTGCGGTTTCAACAGAATGCTTAACACGGCGCGTGTTCAAGATGGCTGAGATCTGGTCCAGTACCTCGCTCAGCTCTTCTTCGGATCTGGCCCGAACAGTGAACTGCAGCTGGGTTTGAAACATAGCGTTGGAGTTATTGGTCAGCGCTTCGGTGGCCTCATTGAGTTCAGCAACCATGGAAGCTGAAGTAAGGAAGCTGTTGAGCTGCTCAGCCTTTTTGCGCGTGTATTCGATGATGGTTTTTTCGGTGTTAAGCGGGAGGCATACTTGAGTGACTTCCAGCTCAGCAGGTAATGCGAGTATCTTGGAAATCATCATTCCTGACACGCTGTCAGGATACTCATGAACACCGATTGTCTTATGAATATGCTTGAGTGGAGACTGCGTTAAGACAGTCCCGTCTTTATTGATGATGAGATCGCAAACGGGCAGGTTTGCATTGATTGACCGGCTCACTCGCGTGATATTGTTTGGCATCTCGCCGCAGACGAGATAGGTCAGGAACGCTGTGAGTTCACAATGGTCTGTGAGGTTTGCTGCCGCTTCAAGTAGCTCAATCTGGTACTTTTCAAAGCCAGAGAGCAACGTTTTACTGTTCTTGCTCAGCCCCTCATAAGTCTTGGCCTCCACCACCACAAACCAGTGCATGGAGTATGCACGTTTATAAAGTTCTTTTTCCGCGTTACCAATTTCGCGCAAGGCTGGTGAGGGCCAGTCAGCGTCGAACGAGATATCTTTAAGGCGCTTGACGGCAACAAACCGGAATGCTGATCCGGTTGCACCAACCTGATGCAAAATGTTGGTGCGCTGATTGGCAAGCGAAGACAACTCAGTAAAGTTCATGGTGTCGTAAGACATGCCGCGCATACGAAACACACGAAACAGTGTGCCGTCTTTCATGACGACGGTTGATCGGTCATCCAGCAGATGATCAAAGTCCAGCTCATCTGCAAGCCAGTCTTGTTCAAACTCACCACCATCATTGGCCCGCAGCAGTTTGTTGGCGTACATGGCCGCGCCACCGGCAACGCCTAATGTTGCAACAGTTGAAAGAATGATGCTCATTTTCCCTTGCCTTTTTTCGCCTTGGCCGTAGAGCCGCCGACGATAAGGCAGCGGGTTTGTTTGCCTTTGAAGAAGGTGTGAGGCAGCAAAAGTGTCGCCTCACAATGAGCGTCCTTGCGCCGAAGTGTGATCGTGAACACCAGAGCAGGAGGAATGGCAAAAATGCAGAGCAGCATGACAACCGGCGGATCAATCACTAAGGTTAAAATAGCGCCCACAAAGAACACTCCACCCAACGCAAACGCCGCAAACAAGGGCGGCATGCCAAAGATGGTTGAGGGAGATTGTAGATGCCGATAAACGCCGTTCTGCACTCGCATACCACTCTCCCTAGGCTAGATCGACAAGGGCGCGGATTGCTGTTGGAGCAGCTACAATAATGATCGCCGCAATGACATAGTTAACCAATCTTTCCCACCGCATGCTGCCAGACATGGCCGACCAAGCACCGAAGGCCACAACACCAAGTCCGACCACGACAGCACCGATCTGAACCATGCCGCTTTCTAGGTACCCGAAGGTCGTGACAGCTGGGTTCGCCCAGTCAGCGCCTGCATAGGCTATGGCTGGGTTCAGGAGCAAAACAGCAAGGAGAAAGAGTTTGACCTCACGGGTCAGGAACGACTTTGAATATCGAGAAGGAAGCATGACAAACCTATTTGATCATGATGAGATAGAAAGCCCCCACGGCGAGCCAGTTGAGGGCGGTTAGGAGAACAAAAGGCCACTTGAGGCCTCTGACTTTGGATGTGAGAGTGCCAAGTTCTGAGGAGAACTGAGCTTGCTGTTTCAGCAGGTTTTCAACGGAGCTGGCTTCTGCGTCCTGACGCAGTTGCCCAAGGGTTGAACTCAAACCAGAAAGCTCGCCCTGCAAGCTTTCAGAAAGGGTCTTAGCCACTTCTGGAAGCATTGCTTTGAGCTTCTCGCGCTCTGCTCCTTGCCGCGTATCGGTCTCCTGCAGGAGGACCGAAAGATCGGCAACGAACACCTCAAACATGGAGTAGAGCAACCAGATCGGGTCATCAGATCCCGCTCCGCGTCCCCCATGTTTCTTGGCAAGGAGCGCTTGAACTTCGTCCAGAGTTGAGATCTGCAGATCCTTAGGAGCTGCTTTAGTCTCTTCCATGAAGTCGAAGTTTGGCTGGCTGTTGTCTTGCGCTGCTGAAGCGTCGATTGTCATCACATCCTCGCTTCAGGCTTACATTTTCATGGCTTCAAGCTGGGAAAACACATCGTTTTGAACCATCTTGAGACGTTGGCGAGACATAAGCCCAAAGGCCTCGTCATTGATTGCTTCGCTGAAGGTCTTTCGTTTTTCGATCATTTGCTGAATGTCGAAGTTGAAAGAGCTTCCGGTGCGCTGCTTGAGTGTTGGCACCGCGTAGATGCGTTCGATGTTGTCCTTGAAGATTTTCAGATCTTCGAAAGGTTTGTCGTTCTTTGCAGCAAGTCCTGAGTATTCATTCTTCCAGATGATAATTTTCTGCTTTGGGAATACTTTGAAGATCTTATCGACACAGGAAAGAGTAGCATCAATTGCCCCTCCCCACTGACAACCGTATGAATGGCAACTTCGCATTCATTGTCCTGCAGCAGGTCAAGAACACCGTTCTCATCCAGATACTTGAGCATCGGCAGGAAGGTTGTCGCGCCCGTGTCGATAACGAAGTGCAGATCTTCTTCAGCCTCCAAAATACCTTCAATGATCTGGTCAAAGCTGCGGTGATCTATCTCACCGTTATCCATCATGCGGATAAGATTACAATTGAGAGCCTTGTAAGAATGCAAAGTAGGATTTACTGGGTCTGTATCAATTGCAATCAGCTTTCTTTCTTTATGTCTTAAGAACTCAGAAAGACAAAGAGAGACAAAACTCTTACCGGCTCCGCCTTTTCCTTGCAGGACTATGTTTACGTACTTCATGATTACTCAATTCAGTTAGTCGTAGTTGGGAATATCGTCGGCCATTTGGAACCGGCTTTTGCCTTCAGGTTGCGATGTCAGGAGCGGGCCATTTGTTGGAGACGCCCGCTCCTGCTCTGCTTGGGGTGGGGGTGCAATGGCACCTCCAGAAGACGATTTCGGCTTAGGGTTCAAAGCCTTATCCGCACAATTATAAAAAGATGCTCTCGACATAGAGATCTTTCCTTCGTTGGAAAGGGCCTCAAAGATCTTATGTTTAGATACACCTCTCCCGATCTCTGCCTCGACATGCGCACGCACAAGTTGAAACTGAGTTCGGGCATCTCCCCACGGAAGTGCCATTGCTCGTTTACCCGCTGGTCACGCGGGTATCCCTGATGTTTAATATTTGGATAAAGGGTTTAGACACAGCTCGACTCATCGCATTCCATGTCGAAATGCGTTAAGTCTCACGCCATTCGAGACATGAGAGATCACTGCGGCTAAAATTAGAAGTTGTAGTTCTCCTTATGCGAGTGCCAAGTTTGCTTTGGTACTTGCTAGGCCCCGGTGGTTATAGGGTGGTACTTAATAACCGCCGGGGCCGCATAGCATCACAGCTATGTCAACAAGTAAAACGTGCATAACCTATTCCCTCAACTATTGCCAGCCCCATTTCGATCACAGTTCGGCGCAGGAATAGGCACAGCTACACTTCTGATTTATTTCAATTTTTATGTATCAAGGGAAACTGCGGGGTTTCAGTAGAATTTCCTTAAAAGTGTAGACTATAGTTTTCCACAACAAGTTTCCCGTACCCATCCTCTATTTTTGCGCAGCAAAAAAGCCGTTGAGCACGTTAGTGCGAATAAGCTCAATTCGTCGAGTTAGGCCGAACTCGTCGAATTTTCGCTAAGCGGGACCGCTTAGCCTATCTTGCCAACTTTCACTCTTAGAAACTCTTGGAAACACCTAGAAACACTTGGAAACTCTTGGAAAATCGTAGAAACAATTGGGATCTCGTGGAAACACATGGAAATTTCTTCACCAACTCGTGGAAACTCGTGGAAACACATGGAAACACGCGGAAATTGGGTAATTTCCACTCGGGTTGAAGAAATCTGCACGATTGCACACCCGAAAGCCTGAAAAGCTGTCAAGAGGTAATGCTCTTAAAGGGGTGAAATACATTTCAAGAGCAACGAATTTTCGCGGGCGTGTTTCAGAAGTGCTGAATGCTCTGCATTTGAAACTTGCGAAATATCAATTGCTCGCTTGACAGCTCGCAAGCTTTGGAGGCGGAAAAAAGAGAAGATTCGCGGAAATCGTTTCAGAGCGTATCGGCAATTTTTGCGCAAGCTTTTGGGGGCGCGGAGCATGTGTAAGCTTGCAAAGCTTGCGCGTGATCCGCGCCTCAAGGCGCTTTGCGATCTGCGAGTGCAACGAGCGATTGCACAGCGCCGCACCGCCCCGATCTGCAAAGTCGAGTGCGAGGCATCGTGTGCCCTGCAAGGGTGCCGATGCCGAGTGCTCGACTTTGCAGACGGTTGGCATAAACAATGAGCGCAGCGCCAATGCTGGAAGGCGAAGTGGGATCGGCAGATCACGCGCAGCCTGGAAGCGTTGGAGCAAGCCCAAAATCACTCGCGCTCTGTAAAGCGGTGCTAATTGATTTTTTGGAAATCTCGGAGTAGTATACCGGAGTGGAAGGGAGCTAAGCCCCCTTCCGTTTGCTGTTATTTAAAAGAGACTCGGAGTTCCAGTGTCCAGCTGTTCCGAGTCTTTTTTAATTTAAGCGCGATTGAAATGGGAAAGAACCTCATTTCATCACCTCCGGTTTAGGGGCAAGGCTGTTGCCTCAGTCGGGAAAGCCAATCTTACCCGATGCGCTGGCCGGATCAGCGCGGCTGCTTTTGCCCCTAAATCCCAATCATTTTATCAGATGCACCCTCAAGTTGCTATGTGCAATGCACCCATGGGTAAGTTGGTCCAGTGGTTTCGCGGTTGCTAAAATGCCCACTGAACATCTTGATTTTCGCAGCGTTTCAAAGCTTGTTCTTCATGTGCCAAGTGCTGCTCATGAATGCGGGTTTTGTCTAGTTTGTGGCTGTGAGTGAAGCGGTTGCCTTTCCAGTCTCGGGCCTTAACCGACCAAGAAAACTCATCGTCGTATCGTTCTGACAGATCCTCGACAACTTCAGCAAAACACTCCGCTTGGTGGGTTTCGATGAAATCAACATCCACCTCATGAATGAGCCCCTCATACTGAAGCACTGAGATTACACACTCAAACTGCCCCTCTTGCAAAACCTCTTCTGGCTCTTCGTCTTCCTCGTGGTAATCGCTTTCTTTCATGTAAAGCGGCCAGTCTTCGCGTAAGTCTGGCTCTTCCTCTTCCATGTAAGCCCAACCCACTTGCAATTTCTGCTCTTCTGTAAGGAATAGTTGCCCTGCTTGGATGCATTTGTTGCCTTCATAGACAGCAAGGTCAGAGCCGTAGACCCTCAAGATTTGCGCGTCTTCGTAAAGCTCTTCAAGCTTCTCAATTGCATCCTCAAAGTTTAAAGCATCCTCATGAACGGGGCGCACTTCACCTTCAATGAGGAGAAAAGCGATGTAGCGCTCGGTGAATGGCATCACGTCTTCATCCATGAACACATCAATGACAGACATATCTAAGCTAGGTAGCTGCGATGCATATTTTTGAGATGGCGTTTTGGCCTCAGCAGCAAAGCCAGCGACATAGGCGAAGAACTTGAAAAGATTACGAATGGTCATGGGGCTTACTCCCGCGTCTGTAGTGTCCGTCTCTCTTTCTCTGTCAAGAAAGCAGGTGAGCGGGAGCTAGTGAGGAGAGAGGCTGTCCACATTCTCCCGCAGCCCAAAGGCGAGGAAGATTGTGGTCAGGGGAGCGACGATCTAGCTCTCGTGAGGGCGAAGCCCTTGCAGCAGTCCCTCAAGGCTAGATGACAATGGAAGTGAAAAGCTGTGCTGCTTGCTGAAGGCTGGCATGTGGCCGGTGCGCCGGTCGCTTGCCAGCCGCAAGCCCAGGACAGACATGAGTGAGCTGGAATGCGGGCTCGATGTGGGCTCGGCAGAGCCCGCTGAGAGTTTGCAGGCCAGATCGCCCCGCATTCAACTCAACCTCCCCTGCCCTTGTTGACGAACAATCCTTGATTGAATATTTTGGATTGTGCAATCCAATTTCTGAGGCAGCATGACCACCCCGACACAAGAAGCCTATGAAGAGCTGCAAGACGCTTTCGACCATTACAACCGCGAGCTATTCAGCAACGAGCTGCCACCTTGCCTGATCACGCTGCAACGTGAAAAGCGCACTTACGGGTATTTCTCATCTAAGCGTTTCGTGAACCGCAGGGACGAGAAACACACTGATGAGATTGCCATGAACCCAGCTTACTTTGCTGTCATCTCGCTGCAGGAGATCTTGCAAACACTGGTCCACGAAATGGTTCATTCATGGCAATTTCATTTCGGCAAACCTGGGCGGCGCGGTTATCACAATCGAGAATGGGCAGATAAGATGGAGGCCGTTGGCCTGATGCCATCGAGCACCAGTGCTCCGGGCGGTGCACGCACCGGAGAAAAGATGGGCGATTATGCTCTAGAGGGTGGGCTGTTCTTGGCAGCAACAGAAAAGCTGCTGGCAAAGGGCTTTGGTATTTCCTGGTTAGACCGCATGCCTGTGGCTGTGAGTGAGACTGTCACGTCCACAACTGCAAGCGGGGCAGCTCTTGGGGCACCGCTTGGAGCTGGGGTTAGCAGCCTCATCCATGTGCCAGAAGACAAAAACCGCTCTAACCGGATCAAGTACCGCTGCCCGTCCTGTGCTTCTCAGGCATGGGGTAAGCCTAACTTGCGGCTGCTCTGTGGTGAGACGTCTTGCGATGCAGCCCCGCTTCTGCCGGTGGATGGATAAGCACTAGATGAAGCTTACCCAGTGCAGCAAAAAGCCCGCTTGATGCGGGCTTAGAAACTGACCTCAAGGGATACACACCAACTCTCGCGGCTCACGCTATAATGCATACTGACTTTCGGGCTGTTGTGATAGTAGTTCAAAAGACGCTGGCACCCGATTTGTGAGCAGTATCCCAGCAGTTTACGCTCCCGCTTCTCTAGCTCAACATATTCCCCTGCGGCCTTCGTCCAGTCTTGCTGCAGGCGCTTTCTCCGGCCTTCTGTCAAACTTGGTTTCATTTTCAAACTACCGTTCAATGCGGATGATCTTCGTATTCACCTTGGCCGCGCTAAATGTATCAGGGCCTAAGGTTTCCAGTGTTTCGGCCTCGTCATGCTGGAAGGTGATTGGAACAAGGGCAACAAGTGTTACCGGTCGGGCGTGGCCATTTGGACCTAGCAGCCCTAACGCTGCTTTGACGTGTTGGCGTACTTTGGAAAATGGCGGGTTCATGATGATCCGCGCATATTCTGCCTTGCCCTGCACCTCTTGCGCGTACTCTAAAAAGCAACGGTTCAAGATGCTCACACCGTCAAAGTTCAGCGAGGTTGCAAGCTTTATATGGCGTTCAATTGCAACCAGCTCGCATGGACTATGACCAGAGGCCAGAAGAGCTTTAATAAGAGCTCCGGTTCCTGCGCTTGGTTCCAAGGTCAAGTAGTCACCTACTGGGCCTAAATAGTCCACCATACGAGCGGCAACATCTGCCGGTGTGACATGGCATTCCGTTGCACTATCGACAATGACGGGAGCACTTAGAACAGGCTTCCTCACTTCAATTTCTGACAGTCTTTTAACGTCAATCATCATCGGTTTATCTGGTCGGCGGTAGACTGATTTTTTCATTTCACTTTGCCCTTGAGTTGTTTGGTTCTGTGTCGGCCTGGGGGATGAGATCACAGCATCGGTGCTGTGATCTCTGGCGGTGTAAGTGGCCTATGCGGCCTTTGCTTCCACGACCGGCACAAAGCTCTCAGGTACAGGATGAGCCTTGCTGTCTGTCAGGAAAACAGCAACCCAAGGGGCTTGGTAGCGAGGGCCTTTGTAGTTTGGATCTAAACAGATCTTGAAGCGAAACTTGCCGCAAACAGAAAGCCGCGTACCGCGCACCTCGGTGTGGATCTTGGCATATTCCGCCTTCGTCAGTTCGATCTGTTCAAAGGTGCTGATTTCGCCGGAATGATAGCGGCTGGGAGACTGCAGGCGCTTGGCTTTGAAGTTCAAAATTGATGGCTTGGCATCTTTCTTGACTGGCACCTCATAGCAAACATCTTTCATCAGCTCGCACCACTCGCTATCAGTCAGTTCAAGCGTGTCATGTGTCGCACCTTGCACAAACTGCAACGGCAACGGAGCTAGGCTTTTAAGCTCAAAGTTTCCGCTCTGTGTTTTGGTTGCTTTTGGCTTATCAGCTCCATGGGCGCGGGCGAAGGTCTGAAGCAGCGTTGCTGTGATCTCCCCCTCAAAACGATTGACGCCGCCAAGCATCTCGTTTTCATAGGCCAGCCGGTTGAGCAGATGATCAACCCAGCGGTGACGGTTAGTGTTTTCAAGTTGCCACTTGAATGCTGCTATACGCTCGTTGCGTAACTGCTGCAGAGTGATCTCACCCTCTTTGATGCGTCCGCGTGTCTCCCAAGCCGCTATAGATCCGGTCCGAATCCGGCCTATTTCAACGAGTCCTGAGATCCCATTTTCACTCGTCGTTTTCTCCCAGATCTTCAAAGCCAGTGCATAGTGATTGAGGTCGCTTTGATATTTGCGCAACTCTACAAAAAGCGCCTTGATGCGGTTTGCTCTTACTTTTGGGCTGTTCTTGAAGTTGGCGTGATGCTGCACGCTCACGGCCTTATAAAGATAGTGCCTTGCTGCCTTCTGGCTCTCAACGCCGCGCTTCAAGTTGCTATCCATGCGATCTTTGGTCTTCAAAGCCTTGCGCTCTGAGTGATGACCCGCAAGGATCGGCTGGCCGTCCTCAAACATTCGCGATAACTCATCAGCTGCAGAAAACAGCTCTCCCGCCTTGCGCTCTTTGTTCGCTGCGTAGCCCTCCAGTCGCTCGGCCTTTGCTGCTGCGCGTTCTGCAAGTGTGGTGCCTTCGGCTTCAATATCGCCAGCAATCGCAACGCAAAAATCTTCGCGCTCTGGCGTCCACGCTGGAGCAACAAAAAGTTTCTGTTTAGGTGCCCATTTGAAGCCGTAGGATTTCACGACTGCATAGGTTTCCTCGTCAAAACGTTCCTCAACATAGAGGCGGAGCTTGTTGTCCTCTGGACTGTAGGTCGCTTCTACGCCTTCAATCCGCTCAATCTCTGCCATGTGCTGTGAATGGGTCTTGGTCATTTTGTTGTCTCCGTCTCATTGAGTTCCGTTTCTATTTTCCTTGCCAAGCAAGCGGGTGAGCGGATGCAATCCAAAAAGACCTGTTTCCCCATCCTGGCCGAAGGGCAGGTTGTGGTAACTGCAGCTTTTTTGATGGCATCTGCGAGGGCGAAGCCCTTGCTGCAGATCTTCAGGCGAAATGACAAAGAGAGATGAAAGACTGGCGACTTGCTGAAGGCTGGCATGTGGCCGGTGCGCCGGTCGCTTGCCAGCCGTAAGCCCAATGCAAACATGGGTGTTCTGGGTTGCAAGATCTAAGTGGGATCAGCAGATCCCGCGCAGAGCTTGCGAACCAGGACGCTCCGTTTCTTGTAGCTTTGAAGGCCAATCGTTCTTGAAGGCTGGAGGGCACAAATGAAAAAAGGGAGCTTTCGCCCCCAGTCCTATCCATCAGGATGTTAGCACTAAAACAAATCAAACAAGTCTTTCTGGTGGGCAAGTAACTCATCAACGTAGTTGAGGATCGCAAAGCCATTATAGATATGATTGTGCTTCAAGCTGGCACACACGCAGTAATCGCCAATAGATCGGTATGGGGCGGCCTTATCATAAAAGACCTCTCCTTGGCGCAGTTCGCACACCGCCTCACGGTATCCGCTCAAATCACGTTTCAACTGAGTTAAAGCAGTGGCCTTGATCGCTCTAAGCTCATGTGTGCGCTTGGGCTCTGCACACTGGTCAATGCGTTCAATCTCACCTGCCAGATACCCGCGATAGCCTGAAGCAATCACGCAACGTTTAATCTGCTTTGGGTAAAGCGGTGTTCCGCCGGTGTGGTAATACCAAGGATGGCAAGGGCCATAGCCCATGCTTTCAAATGTTGCGGTCATGGCAAGAAGTGCCTTCGAAAAATGGAGGAGCAGAAGGCCGCTTGCTTACTATCAAGCCGCCGCGCTTAACTTTAGCCCTTGAGTATTAGAACTCAGATGAACCAAGCACCTCGCCGCTTTCGTTAAATGCGGTCCATGTGTTTCCGGCAACATCAAACGCTGAGTTTTTCATCTGCTCCAGTTCAAGCGCTGCACCTACCCAAGTTGGTTCTATGTCAGTGGGTTTTTGCTCTTCAAGAAAATCACCGTAAACATAGACGTTGGAGTTCTTTGGAACTGGGCCATAAAAGTTAGATGGTTCAGCCACATCGGTTTTATCTGTGACAATCAACTCTTGATCTGATTGTACAGCCCAAACTTTGTTGCAGTACGCAGTTTGCTCTGTTGGCCCGCTTACTTGTCCCAGCACCTTTCCAGACTTCTTGCAGATAAGCTGCGTATACAAAACATTGGTGGTTTCTCCGACTGCGATCATATCTATTTCTCCTTAGCCGCCTCACAAGAGGCCTGTTTCTATTTTTCTTGCCAAGCAAGCGGGTGAGCTGATGCAATCCAAAAAGACCTGTTTCCCCATCCTGACCGAAGGGCAGGTTGTGGTAACTGCAGCTTTTTTGATGGCATCTGCGAGGGCGAAGCCCTTGCTGCAGATCCTCAGACGAAATGACAGAGAAAGATGAATGATTGGCTTCTTGCTGAAGGCTGGCATGTGGCCGGTGTGCCGGTCGCTTGCCAGCCGTAAGCCTAGAACCAACATGAGTGAGCTGGTTTGAGAGATCGATGTGGGATCAGCCGATCCCGCTGAGATCTTGCAAGCCAGATCTCGCCATCTCAATAGAATGAGAACAGCTCCCCACCAAAGCGACTGTTTCAACTGCATTGGCAATGGTAATGATTGATACAGAAGGGGCGAGCCGCTACGTGTCACGACCTGCAATCATAAGTCCCGACCCACATTAAATGCGAACGGCAGAAGAGCGGACATAGCTGTCATTCGCCGTACACTTAGATCCGGCGAAGTCGTGCCAACTGCAGCCAGTAACAACATTCTATCAGGGATTGATTTGTGCGCTATTGACATGGTCTGACAGACGAAACTGAGTTTCAGTGTCGGAGAGTCTGTCTAGCCAAAGCTGATGCTCGGCGATTTATGTTAACGCGAGTGCCTTTAACTCCATTGGTTCTTTTAGGAGAGCCAAAGGAAAGGAACCATTGCGTTTGAATCCAATTGCTTCATAGGCCATTTACAGCTTCTTTTGGAATGATGTGCTGTGCTTCAAAGCCAAAAAGGCGGCCGCGGAAAATACTCATTGCCTCAACTCCAAATTAAATAAAAAAATCAAACAATACGGGCTTTAGAAAAGCGAAAATCAATTTTCGGATAAGCCTTCACAATAGCGTCATGCAGCTGTCCGCTCATAAAAATCTTGGAGCGTAGCAAAGGCTCAATCCAAAGGTCCGCACCTTGTAGCGCGTCTCCTGAAACTGCGATATCTCCGTCTTGAGGACCAATCGCAACACGCCATCTGTGAAACCCTGTTTCTGGATTTCGAGCGGTTGCTTTTACGCCATTGCTCTCTTCATGCAGGAAGCAATGTTTTTGTGAGCCCCAGTTGATAAAGTAAAACGGGCCAGGAAACTGCGTGGTCTTGTCAGCTTCATAGATGGGAAACTCAACCAGTTCTCCTCCACCCATATCAAAGCGCTTGAGGATCTCTGCAAACTCTCCTTTAGCGCAGTAGAAGCCACAGAGTGCAAAAATATCTTGGACCCGGCTCCACCGCTTCGTGTTGAACACATAAGCAGCCTCTAAAAACTCCTCACGTTTTAATTTCTCACCGCGTGCGCAGCGAATATAGTTATCAGCTTGATCCTCAGGTGTTGCGCCAAACTCAAACTTCGGAGGTGCCCAGTCGTGGCCGTAGTATTTTTCGCGGATGCCCGGTTTGTTGAAGAGGGAGATATTGCTTCCCACACCACTGACCCAAATTTCATCATTCATTAGATATCTCCAGAATTTATAATGCTTTCACAAGCCACTTAAGAAGCTGTGCTTTCTGCGGTGTGCCCGTCATCAAGGATAGCTGGACAAAACTAGTTCTCGAGTAATGGAGTACCTGACTCTGCTGCGTTTGACGTTCAACGGTTCCTACCCACCGCAGATTACCTACTTAAAGCTGTAGATCCACTCTTTTGATGACTTTGCACTCATGTAGTGAGCGGCTATTCTGGGTCACCTCAGGTATAAATTGGCTGTCTGCCGAGTGACCGCTATGGGCTCTTCGGTATGAAACTTTATTACTCAAAAAACAGTTGCCGGGAGAGCCTGCACTGCGACCAGTATGTAACTCTATTTTTTGATAGGTCACTCGTATCGGCAGTTTTCTGCTGATTGGAGTGTTCGTCAGTATGATAGTTTATTACTCTCCCACACCAAAGCAAACATGAAAGGCGCGTTAGCGCGCCTTACCGCTAATGACATAAGAAAGGAAGGAAGAATTTGGCGTGAGAGCTGGATAGCTAACAAGGCACTTCGGCTAAGGGCGGTCGCCACTCACGATAACGGCACTGTCGATCACATCCAGATTGTCTTCATAGGTCTGGAGAATGTCAGGAAAGTTGTCGATGAGAAACCCAATGGCTTTTCTGCGTGTTTCTTGTGTCAGGTAGATCCCAAGAGCAAAGGCACGAGCTTCAATGATCGGACTTAAGGTTTCGAACTTCTCTATCACCTCTTGGGCCGGTGGAAGGTATTTAGGGGCGTTCGGAACACCCATGATCCAAGCATGATTGACCTTAAAAAATTCAGCAAAATGCATCAGCAGATCAAACGGCGGTGTAAAGTCACCCCACTCATATTGGCTCAATCTGGAGACAGAGAAGCTAAACAGCTCACCCATCTGAGGTTGAGTGAGCTTGCGTTCTTCTCGAAGTTCTTTGATGCGGCGACCGATAACGTCTGCCCGTCTGCTCTCGATCAAAATCAACCTCTAACTGAGCTGCCATGCTGTGATGACGCTCAGCGGGCATTGCAAGACATGATAACAATTTTAAGTTGTTTATATGCAATATATGTTGTCTGCAACTATATGTAAGGCTGGCTTTTATCTTCTTTGGTCTACGGTTGAAAAATCATGCCGATTTTCAGAAGAAGACACCTATTGATGAGGATTTTTATCCAACACGCTTGGTTTCTTCAGCTTAGGGGTTTGAGGCCAATCTGGGGGCCGGTGGCCCGCTAAATAAGCTCTGGCAAGTCGAGAAACCATCTCTGTGACTTCAGTTCGGCCATTTTCCAAATTAGACATAGTTGAACGTATCGAGCCGCTGTCTTTGAACCCTAACAGCGGCCCGAACTGCTCAGCTGTAAAGAAAAAGCATTTTTTTCGCGCTTCTCTGATGAGCTCGCCGGTCATCGGCCTGTACTGTGCAGTCTTCTCATACTCCTCTAACGCGGTACGTAGCTCATGACGATCTGCCACCGTTGGGAGTATGGTTTCTATAACCTCTTTAATCTCAGATGGGGTGTAGCCAAGCTTTTTGCGGGTCACTCTGGCTGTTCGATCAATAATATCTGGGTCTATTTTCATGTGTTTGGATGCCAAAATCTCATCTCGAAAAATGTTTTGATATTTAAAACAATGTTCAATCTCATGTTGTAAATATCACAACAACAATCATAGCGCTATTTGTTGCTTACATAAGTCTCAGGATGTTCCGGTATAATGATGTTTGTAATGTTAGTGCCGCGTTGGAATAACAAAGTTTGTAATCTTCTCCGCAGCACTACAATCCAAGTTGCGTATAAGGATACGTCTCGGTCACTCTTCACCATCCTCATAAGTGACTACTCGCGCTGAAATCTTGCGTAGCTTTAGCTCTTCAACAAAGGCATTGCAGCCTGCCTCATAAACGCAGCTGGACTTGTAGGGCAGACCTAGAAGCAATGACACCTTCCAGCCTCCGCAAATCATAGCCTCTCCTACTCCCTTTACCTTCAAAAGGCGCACAAATGGGGCGTTGAGGTCATCAAACACGACATAAGCACCACCTTCAGAAAAGTAGTCGCCGTTTTCTTCGACAAAAACATTCGTTGCCTCCAAGGAAGCATCCCACGCAGCGTCCAGCGCTTCAGAAAATGAGATTACATCCTTGCGGCTCATCGTGTTCTGTTTGGTTGGAAAAGTTAAGATCGTTGCACTCATGTCCGGCTCTCCTGACCTGGTAAGTGAGCAGCCTCAATGTGAGGCCCGCCTTCACTTTCCTTGTCATTTGGAGCCGATCAGTTTGATCAAGGTCAGGGCGACCGAAGGGGACCGGCTGCACGAAGCGCAGCGTAGGAAGCTGGTCGCTCTGCCTGCTTGCAGGTCGCCTTGAACAAACTGAGCGGGGACTTAGTTATTGACTAACTGTGCTGCTTTACGCGGTCGTAACTCTGCCTCGTAAGATCCAATGCAGCAGTCATGCCCTCGCGCTACGATATCTCATCAATCATACAGATGCCGAGGATGAGATTATGGATGCCAGAAGTGACTTACTTGAAACCATTGATCCTGGACCTTGGATCACGAAGAATTTTGCTTTTGCCGATGGTCCGGACGTGGATCGTTCTGTCTGGACAAGCCCAATTTGGCACAAAGGATACAACCCCTCATTTCTAGGGCGAACGGCCCTGAGGAACCCAACAGATTTTACCGGTGAAATCGGTTGCACGCCTGTAAAGAATGGTCACGCTCAGCTCAGACTGAGTACGTTTGACCCGCGATCCCCTGACCATTCGGCATTGCTTGGCACCCAGATCAGTACAATCGAGAAATGGGGATTGAGCAGCTATGCAAAAGTGGCCTTCCATGCACGCGTTATATGCCCGACTTCGATGCCCAAAGGTGCTGTTGCCGCCTTGTTTGCCTATAACCTCCTCAATCAGAGCAAAGATCAGAGAGATGAAATAGATTTTGAGCTGATCTCAAAATACTGGAACAACCCTGCACCCCAGATCAACACGAATGTTTTTTATGACAGCGCTCAAGGTGCAGCTGAGCAAAACACCATTGCCCAAGTGTTCGGGAATCCTATCGATCTGCATATCATCTGGTCACCCAATGGCATCAACTGGCTAGTCAATGGAGTTACAGTTCGAAGATCCTCACAAGCTCCTCAATCCGACATGAGCCTTACTCTCAACTTCTGGGCTCCAAGTGCAACTGGCTGGACCTGGGCCTATGACGCCGATTTGCAGCCTTCAAACGCGCCTGGACAGACCTGGACGTTTCAAGTCGCTACTGCATCTGTCTCATACGTCACCTTATGAACGGAGTGAGTGCGATGTGGGATCTGGCAGATCCCGCTGAGCACCGGCCACTTGTTCAAATCGTTTCACAAGTTACAAGAAGGCGAGGGCTCCCCTCGCCTTCTCTTTTCAATCCTCATTGAGAAACGCGACAAGCTTTTCCATTTTATCAAGTGACAAGCTCCGGATCTCGATTTCGCAATATTCGCTATCTGCTCTGACCTCAATCGACCCGATGGCTTGAGGGTCAAACTTGCGTATGGCTTTTGTCAGCTTGTATCTGCCAAACGTGTTGACTTCAGCCTCCATGGGCGCAGCTCGCTTTATTGTCTCAGCAATCTTCCGTTTTTTGCGCTCGTGTTCTGCGACTTCGGCCAACGCTTTATAGGCTCGGGGTAGTGCAGGCGTGACGATATCGCGGTTGATTTGAGTAAGGACTTGCTGAGTTTGTGTTCTAAATCGTCCTGGCGCAAAGGTCCGCCGCAACTCAACATTCTCATCGGGCATGGCATGCGGTTTCAGGTCTCGCCAGTACTGGCTATCTCCCAAATCCTGACGCAAGTTGGCCGTCACAACTATCCGTCTTTTGCTTGAAAAAAACCTGATGACCAAAGCTCCCACCTGAGATTCAACGGTAACAAGGTGATCTTGGGAGAGGATCTTACCCTCTCCCTCGAAAAGCAGCTTGGCAACTGGCATTACTGTTTCAGAAAGCGTCACGCTGCAGCCTCAAGAGATGCATAACCAAAGTGCGTTTTGGATGGACGAACGCTGCCATGACGCTCGCGGATCTGGTCCATTGAATACCGGCCACGGCTGCTAGAACACCAAGCTGCAGGGCGGTAGTTCCACTTCTTCTTTTTGGATGCATACTTGAAACCGGCTGCTTTCAGGGCGTCTTTGTGTTGCTTGGTGTTACCGCTCACCCAGATCCACGAACCGCAAATTTCAATCTCCAAACCATCCAGATTGATAATCGCGTTCAATGCGGTGTTGAGTTCTTCTCCGTAGTTGCTGTTTGTAGCCTCTTCAGTTTCGGTGCTGGTGGCATTCTTAAGAGCATCATAAGCAGCGTTTACGAGCTTCATCATCTCATCACCTGCAGCGCTGGTGTCTGGGTTCAGATCTGGGTGGTACTTTTTGGCCGTTGCCTTATAAGCCGCTTTGATTTCGTCCTGGCTAGCACCTGAAGACAAGCCGAGGATTGAGAGGGCGTCTGAGATAATCATGTGTTTTGCTCCCGCTTGAGGTCCGTTTCTTTCTTCTTGTCGAAGACAGCGGGGGGAGCGGTGCAAGGATCGGAAGGCCGGAGGGGTATCACCCACTTGAGCGCATGAGCGCGAAAGCCGACCTGCAGCTGCAGGTCGAGTCCTGCACGCAGGTTTGCGGTGCCGGTCTGCCGGCACAAGCAAAGCTAAGGAAGGATGGGGAGACCGGCCTGGAGACCGCGAAGCGGCTTTAGTCCTTGCTCCAGCGATGGGGCGAAGCCCCTAAGCTGATTTCCAGATACAGAGTGAGTTCTGAAACTGCACGATTACGGCGCCCCTAATCCCTTATTTATCGGGGGCTATAAGTACCAGCTGCTAAGATTATTATTGATGTCTCAGCCGTAATATTCAAACAGGAGGTAATCAGTGAGTTTCATTAAGACAATTGTACCCATCATCTGCGCTTTTTTTCTTGTAGCAAGCCCCACACTGGCAGACGGCGAGAAAGCGCCAGAAGATAAAACTACAAAGCGAAACATCAACAAACAGATACAGTTTTGGGATGACTTCATCCAAGGTTTGAAACGTGATCGAGATTCTCAGGGTAACGTAACCTATGGACAGTGTATGGCTCGTGCAGAGAAAAAAGAATTGAATGCCAACAAAGTGCACAAGATGGCGTCAGAATCCGAAAACTGCTATGAAGAAGAAGACCGTGCAAGGCAATGGTGTGGCGACGCTTGGGATCGTATTCGTCTTCCATAAAGTCTTGGGATTGATGTACTATATGTAACTAGTGCCTCATCGCTACGGCAAAAATGCCGTAGCAGCCCGCCAACAGTGCAGAGCTTCAGCAACTTCAAGAGCCATCATGTTACCGCTTTCAACTCTCTGATCAATCGAACCGCGAATTAATATCTAAATTTTCTTCACGATATGATCATGCGGCACTGATGTATTCGGCCCATTGAACATTATGGTTTCATAGCTGTAGGGACTTGAGATCATAATGTGGCGGGCTTGAGATCATCGCGATTTTGGGCTCAGATTATTTGAGACTGTAAATCCAGCTGGGCTCAAATTAAGTGAGAACGAGCGCACATTATGTGAGATAGGCTCACATTCCTGAGACTGGACATAGCTGTGGCGGATTGCACTTATCCGGCGCATGAATTGCAATCATCCTGATTTCTCGCTCGAATTATCTGCGTCTATCTGAGGGGCTAAACTCACATTAAATGCGAATGAAATCACATTGTTTACGTCGCGATTGCAATCATCCGGCTCAAATCACTTTATTTGCGAATAGCAAAATAGGTTTCCCATCAGCGACTTGTGTAGCTCCGTAGCTTCAGTATCCATGCCAGCTTCGCAAACCATCATGCGAAGGTGTCCAGAAACCCATCTGCTTTACTTGAGGGCATACGATGATTTCCATACAGGATAAGTAGACTAATTTTATCAGCAAATTCAGTGCAAGTTTTTGAGTAATCTGCCTGTCTTGGAAACCTTCGTTTCCTAAACGGGCTTAGATCAGCTTCAATAAAAACTCATTGCTCAGATCGGCTCTTTTATCAATGGCCAGAGGATCGAATGCACCGAACTGCGAGGAACCTGTGCCTGATCATACTGCACCAATTTGCCATGAAGCTTTAACGCCGAGAGTAACACCCAGGCTCCCCCGGAGACTGCCCGAGCTTCAACACGCTCGCAAGGTCAGGTTCAGGCAAGAACTTTGGGTTGGTCATTTGAGCAGCTAAGTTTGAGACTGCAGATTCCAGATCAAGACTTTCAATGGATTGCCACGCTTTTAATACGCTTTCCCAAGTTGCGCCCTCACACCATGAAAGAGCCATGGCAGCTACCGGCGTCCATCCTGCCCCGTCTCCAATCATGGACCAGTTCTTTGCCGGGAAGTTCTCCAAAAATGTCAAGTAAGTTAGATTGGCACCATCTTCGAGCGGGTGTATTTCCGCACCACCCAACTCAACCTTCAGATGCCAACTCTCAAGTTCAATGTGCAACCCTATCCATGCTTCGATAGCAGAAATTGAATGTTCATTCATTGCTTTTTGAATACAAAGACTTTTCTATTTTACGGATACTGATGAATGACTCCATCGTCATCTACCCAACCACCCTGATTAATCTTATAAAGTAAGTGATCAGATGGAAGAGGCAAATAAAGGCGCTCACAAATTTCAATATCACTTAATTTAGAGAGATCTTCAGATAATAGTTCTCGATCAATTTTAAAGAAAAATACTTCTATCATCCCATATAGTAGGCCCTCGTTTGAGAACTTTTCTAAAAAGATTTTAAGAAGTAAGATACTAATCTAGGATGTGAGTTCATCGAAATACTTTTCAGAAATTTTTCACCTTTTGAAGGGTTGTAACTTCGAAATCTCTGCAAGATGATACTAAATTCCTCTGGGTTTAATTCGTCTAATCTTACTGTAAATTCATAATCTTCTTCAATTTTTGGAACTACGATAGATTGATCTTCTCTCTCCACGATAAAAGAGTTTTGGATCAACTCCTTTACATCAGAGAAATTGAAGTCAATCTTCATCAGTTCTTGTTCAACTAGAAGATTAATGTACATCTCATGTTCATCAAAAACATCGAGGCCATATTTTTCCAATAACTGACTCATTTATTTGCCCTTTAAAATACTCAAATTACTGAACCCGTTTCGTCTGCCCATGGCTCAATATCATTCGGCCCCCTCCGAGAGTTGTTATCAGTTTTTATTTCATTTCTAGGTAAACGCACCTCTATAGCTGGCCCAGGAATACTATAGATTGTTAGTAACTCATTGTAATATTCTGCCATTGTTGCCCAGTTGACATAAACTTCTAATCCTACTTGAGCCAAACATTTGAGTTCTGGTATCCGGCGAGGATCATTGCAAATTGTAGCGTATCTTTTGAATTGGTTATGTAACTTCAATAGATGCGTCGTTTCTTTATCTAGGGCTTTCTCGGCTGTATATGTGGTCTCATGCAGAGCATATTTAACTTCAATCATATTGCAGACACCAGGATTTAATCCATCGGCCCATTGAAAGCTTGACCCGATTTTTCCTGAGTTGTCTTTGCATTTATACTCCAAGCCGCCGCAAATACTTTCAGTAATCTCGAGTTGGAAGATGAAGCCTCTGTTCCATATAATGCGTTGACCGTCAATTTTCTGACCGTTGATTTCTTTATTCCAATCAAACCAACCAATATCAGGAACTAAACTTGCCTTTTTATTTTTCAATGGCCACTTTTTCAGGAAGGTTGCGCCTTCGCAACAATTATCGTCTTTGCGTTTTGGCCTGGTTTTCTTAGATTCTTCCCCTTTTGGGACGGGAGAGACTAAAGGAGGTGGATCAACTTTACGTTTTGGTTTAGTCAGATTCTCCAGAAGTTCTTTGACTTTCCGCTCGGTCTGCTTAATATTTTTTGAATTAGGACGTGGTGCAAATAGAAGTTGAGAGTTTCGTTTTGCTGCTTCCCTAGCTAGTGTTCCCCAACCCATTTAGCCAACCTCTATTGTAAGTTCTTGGATGTGAGGATTTTCAGCGTAACCATTGGCAGCCGCGAGAATATCCAACAAACGCTTTTCATGAGAAAACCATGGGATGGATAAGTAACGCCCCATATATTCTTCCTCGTAAAATTTAGTTCCGCATATCATAGTCATAAGAACCCAATAGAGAGCACAGTTCTCACCATTAAAACCCTCATTGATTGCGACTTTCTCTTGTGCTCCTATGAACTCAATCAAGTCTTTCCGTAGGACCCCACTCGTCTCCTTAGGAAAGGCTTTGCGCAGGAACTGTTCAATCTCGTGGTAAAAGCTGACTTGTGCGCAGTGCATCATGTCATCATATTGACGCTGCTCGATCTCGCGGAACGGGAAAGTTGCACGGTAGTTTTCTACTGCTCGGTCTAGGTTTTCATGCTTGTGCCAGCGATAGTCTAAGCCGTCTTTGGTCTCAATGCCGAGCTGTAGTTGTTCGCCGCGAAGGCGATAGACAGCAAAGCTTGATGTGTAGTCATAAGGTGCTGCGATCAAATCAATGTTTTTGAAGAAATCCTGCCACTGTTCTGGAAAGCCATGTCGCAGGAAACAATAAAGCACACGGGCATCATAGAACCGCAGGTAAACCGGTTTCCCACTTTCCGGCGTTATCACACTTAAGAAGCGTTTTAAGGACGTGCGAAGCTCTTCGATTGCTGCTGTCGAGAAGATAATAATGCCAAGCTTTTCCGGGAAACCTTCCTTCAGCCATCGGGCTAGAGCCGCAGGATAGATTGTCAGATCAACGAGCAGTGGAGTTCGGGCATGCGCATCTTGTTTATTCTCAGCAGGTGATCCCATAAGTGGTTCCCAGCCAGTCTCACCAGCTGCTCTGATCTCACTTGCGAGATCTTCCTGCCATGATGCATCCAGCACCAAGTATGGTTTGGCATCAATCGTTGCAGCTTGCGCGCAGATCGCCTCAAATCGTTCTGTCAATCTCACCATTGCTATCCTTTAGAGGCTTTGTCTTCACACGTTTCGCAAAATGGTGAGCGGCTCATTCCTGGAGGTGATGCACCGCCAATCAGAACATCTCCGGAGCCGGTTGAATCGGCCCCGCCACAATCAATCGGATCTCCCTGTCGCCCAGCTTCTTTGTTGTTAAACAGGACAGTCGGGCTCCCGGAGGCCAATGATCTGCCATGGGGTGGTGACGGACAGACCGGGCATGGATGCGGCGCGTAGGCATCTCCCTGACGCACAGCAAGGCGGTTGTTGATCAAAATGTTTGGGCTTCCGGAAATGGCGGGTGTTGGCGGATAGTGACAACCATGTCCAGAGCCAATATCACCAAGACGCGCAGCTGGTTTTCCTGACATAGACCTCTCCTATTTCTCAAATGAACGTGCATAGCGCTGTGCATGAGGTCCGGAATAATCAGCAGGTTTCATCACCTCCATTGGAGAGACTGGGGCACCCTTGGCAGGAGAACCGCCGCAGTTGACCTTCACCAGGGTGCCTTCAATTTGCACCCCGCCTTTGTCGATCTTGACAAAGTTGCCACCAACATTGAGGCTTATGCTCGCGCCTGCCTGAATAACCACAGCATCCCCTGCGTTGATGTAATGGGTTGTTCCGCTCTCAAAGTGCTGCTTGCCCTTGGTCTCCAAACGCCAATTCTCATCAACAAGCGTGATGGCATTGCGCACCACATGAGTGACCTTATCTCCCACAACCTTCAGGAAATCACTGATCTTGATCTGGCGCAGTGCGGACCCGTCAACTTGTGTATGTTCGGACCCCTTCACATGTTCACGGTGATCACCACCCACCTCAATGTCTTTTGAACTTCCGATAGATTCAGACTGAGATCCTTCGATACGTTTGTGGCGGTTAGCCCCCACTTTCCACGTCTCGTTATCTTCAACAACGCCGTTGTGGAACTTCTGGGCATGGAACCAGACTTCCTCTTGTCCGCCCTCATCTTCAAAGCGGAGCTCGTTATAGCCATCTGCCTTATGACTATCTGACTTCAGAACCATACGTGTTTTAAAGTCAGGTAGCTTGTTCGGTGTACGGTTGTTGTTGTGATAGGTTCGCCCTGTAATGATCGGCTGGTCCGGGTCGCCTTCCAGAAAATCCACCACGACTTCGTGACCGATACGTGGGATGGCGATATAGCCCCAACTGGCGCCGGCCCAGTTGGAGGCAACGCGGATCCAACATGACGAAGTATCATTCTTGGCACCGTGGCGATCCCAAGGGAACCAGACCTTCACCCGGCCATGCTCATCGCAGTAAATCTCTTCGCCTTCCGGGCCAGTCACATGGGCTATTTGTGGTCCATCTACGAGCGGTTTTGCACTTAGCTTAGGTCGGTACGGCAGGCGGGCTGGCATGACTTCAAACCCGGCGCTATAGGTGGTGGTGCCGCTGCCGGCTTCCTCTGCCACGGCCTGCGGCTGACTGCCCTGATGTGAGACGGTGAGCAAATGATACTTGATGTTGTAGTCACTATTCGGGTGGTCTGTGAGCGCAAACTGATGCCCGGCCATCAGGTGGATGGCATTGGTTGTCCCGTGCCCTGTAGTGGCCTCAACCCGAGCCGCCTCCAGTCGGTGCTTTGTAAATGGCTTGCCGACATCATCCGCCTTGTAACGCCCCGGATATTCATAGAGCGCGTAGTCGCCTGCAGAGCCGTTGTCCTCACCGCGCTGATGAGCATGCTGCTGATTATAGGGTGGGTTTTTGAATGAGTAGTCGCGCTGCATGAAGCTGGTGGCGCGCAGCTGCTCACGCAGGATAAAGCTGTTGCAATAAACGCCTTTGACCACCCCACCAGCCATGGCATTGTATTCCAACTCTGGTTGGTCTGGCAGCTCGGAGACGATCTGCGGGTTATCAATGAAATGCAGCGTATGCTGGCCATTGGCACCATAGGTGAAGAAGTACCAAATGCCTTCTTCTGCCGTGATGCGGTCTAGAAAGCTTAAGTGATTTTCCCTGTACTGCACACAGTATTCGCGGGCCTCATGAGGTTCGGTCAGATCCCACTTTACATCCTCAACGCCGTGTTCTTTCAGCAGGATCTTGACGATCTCGGGCACGCTTTTCTTTTGAAAAATTCGACAGTCCGAGCCATGGGCCAAACGGTGCAGACTGGGCAGCAGTGTGAGCGAATAACTGGTACGGTGATGGCCTTCATTGCCGCGGGCAATCTCAGCAATCACTCCGGACAGATGGCGCACCCTCGTATTTGTGATGAATAGTCAGCGTGGCAGGCGTATCCAGCAGGCTATGCAAGTCCAGCGCGTTGTCGGGGCTGGCAAGCTCAATTTGGATCTGCGTGAGCCCATTCAGGCGCTCTGTTGCCGAGAACCCCGTGACCAGCAATCCGGCCTCCGGCTGCGCAGGTGCTGCAAAGGTGAAGGCCAGATCTTGTTGTTGAAAGAGCTGCGGGATTTGGACAATAGCATTCATAACAAACTCACTGGCAAAAGAAAAAACAAAGGATGCATAACAATTAAAAGTCGTCTGGCGGACTTAGTTGAGATCTCACCCCGGTGGAGGATAGGGTTTGGAATGCCATTCATCAGCGGGACATAAAGTGCCTGGGCGCACATAGGTATGGAAGGCCTTTGCAGGCGCGAATAACTCGTTCTGGCAGAGTTGGTACCCTTCGTCTCGCGCTCGTTGCCCAATTGATTGCGCCCATAAGTTTCCGGCGATCGCAAAGACCAGGAGCGATCCAAAAATGAGAATGAGGTATGTCTTTACGGACCATTGCAGCCGTTGATGGCCCCAGGGCGTAAAGACAAAATGAGCAATGGGGATAGCAACAGATCCAAGAGCCAAAGCCTGGATCCCATGAGCAATTTCGAAGTGATCCTGTCCAAGCTCAATGACCTGCTGCGCATAAAGAAAGTCAGAGATCGTACTCCACACCAAAAACACCATCAAAAGATCGAGCGCGGCAGCGAACCCATGGGCTCGGCGCGGATCCCGGCCAATCCACTGGCCAAATTGAATGGTCTTATCGATGTACCAGTTGATCATCATCACCGCCTGTAGATCTGGTTATAAAGATCAGGGCCGCCAAAGTGCCAGATGGTCTCGCGTTCCAGTTCATAGAAAAACCGATTGCTGCGGCGCTCAAGCTCTTCCACCTTCTGGCGCATAGAAACTTGTGCTTCGCGAATGACTTGTCCGGTTTTTTGAAGGCCGCGCTCAACAGCCTCGCAAGTCCAGCGCAGGGCAGCAGACAGTTTTTCTCGCAGGCCAAACATCTTGTCCAGTTGTCCAAGCGCCATGCCCACTGCCATGCCAACAACAATGGCACCAGCCGTAATGGCAAGGGCAGGAATAGCAACTGTCGTGATAGCACCGGCCAGAAGTGCTCCAGCTGCTGCGGCAGCCATACCAGCGCCGATGGCAACAGCCCCGATCGCCACATCGACAATGATGTTGGCAAACAGTTCACTGTAAAGCTGCGTATCGCTCATGATGAACTGCATGATATCCAGGGCCACATAGCAGGTGATCATGATGATCGCGTTCGCCCGGCCACCTGCCCGAATGGCTTCAGGTCCAATTCCAAAAGCAACAACCTTTGGAGAGGACGACAGATATCGTGTCCCCTTAAGAAACTCGCGTACTGCAGGATAGCCTTTGAAGATCACGTAGGTCTTCCCATTGGCTATCTTTGTGTAATAACGCCCCTTAATACCGATCTCTTTCAAAAGCTGATGTCCTGACCGGCTGTCCAGCAATGTGCCGGGCAAGGTGGCCAGATCTAAAGCGCCACCGGTCATAAGCGCCATGCCTTGATGGGCATCCACAATAGCCTGAGCAAACGCCTCAAGAGAAACCGCTATTGCCTCATCCTGAACCGGGTTTACATCATGAGCGGCACCATGTTGCTGTGCCAGCCTCTGCTCTGCGAGCGGATAGACCATCAGAATATCTCCTTGTGCGGCTGTTCCCCGGGTTTGACCATCAAGCGGTGGCCGGGAAACTGATCCAGAAAGCCTCGGATCTCCAGCTCTTCGGACAGGTCTTCGTGTAGCGCATCTGACGAGCGCTCAGGCCGGTCACGGCCTTGCAAGACGACATGCGCCGTGCCTGCCGGCTCGCACTCTTTGGGTGCAGCTTCTGCGACCGCCTCTACCTTGCGCCTTCGCCACAACAGGCTTCGAAAGAAGCTACGCAGGTAACCGCGCTTCTCTGAGGGTTTGCCAGAGACAAACTGCATATTCCAACTCCGCAGATCAGACCCAAATCAAGGACTGCCTATTGGCTTAAACTCACCCATAGGCAGTGTCCGGGCCAAAGCTGGCCCGGATCTGACTTCTAGTTCCGTCAGAAACGGAGACTTAAGCAGCAGGTGCGCGCCAGTCATCAGCACCAGACGTGCCGGAGACTGTGTGCTCCCACATGATCTTGCGATAAGACAGTTCAATGGTGATCAGCTGAGTGAAGTCAGCATTCTTCGGATCCTGACAATGTGGCAGGCCGCACTCGATGTTGGTTACAAGCGCATCTTCAAATGAGGTGGTGAAGAAGTGCTCCTGCTTGCCAGAAGAATTGGTGCGGTACCATTTGACTTCACACTTCGGCAGCATCTCACCAGAGACCAGCGCATTATACAGCAGCGGGATGGACTTGTTCATGGAGCAGGTGAACTTGAACGGAGTGTGCACGCGCTGACCAGCTGGCTGGCCGGACTGGATATCACGAGGAATGATGACGGTATGATCAATGGCCTGCACCATGATCTCGTCTTCATGGCCTTCCTGCCACACGTTACCGACGGAATCTTCAGTAAACGCGCCTTGCGTGATTGGACCCTGAGTTGACCCTTCAATGGTGATATAAGCGGGTGTTGGCATAGTATGCTCCTGGTGAGCGCCCTCCATGTGCGGATAGACGCAGCAAAACAAATAAATGAACCCCATTTGACAACAATGGGCCACGGCCCCAGACCCCAGTCTGCAGCAGCGTGCCAACACAACTGCAACTTGCATACCAGGTTAAAGAAGCAGTCCCTGATAACACCGCCATCCCTTTCAACCCTATGAAAAGGCTTGGTAAAGTAATTTATCGGCGCTCATAAGAGGAGTAAAGTTGCAGAACTACGAGCAATATTCCGCAGCATCAAATTAAGCCATTTTTGGCCAGACCTCGGCCAAAAATGGCCAGCTATTGATACATAAAGGAAAATCAAAACGGGAACTCCAGGATAAGAGGCTTTCAGAGCTAGAGTGGAGCCTCAGAAAGCTCCAGGCATCCCTTAATCCCTCAGGCACGGTCTTTGATGAAAGCGAGAGAACATCTGGTTAGGGCTCTTATCGTATACAATCGCGGGGTTTTGATCAGAGTTTTTGCGCCGGCACTAAACGATCAATTTGGTCCGCTCTACAGCTATTCGCAAATAAAGTGATCCGCGTCGGATGATTGCGATCGCGTCGCAAGTAATGTGATTTCATTCGCATTTAATGTGAGTTTGGCCTCTCAGATAGACGCAGATAATTCGAGCGAAAAATCCGGATGTTTGCAATCCGAGCTACGGATAAGTGCAATTCACGACACATAGCGCCATGAGACTGATGCCGATTTGCAGATTTGCCTACCTTTATTCGTGTCGCTTGTGCTGCACCGTAGGATCAAGCTAAATTACGAAGCTTCACTTTTTGAAATGCGGAGCTTCTGAAAACTCTGGTACTGTCGCTTCATAACGATAAGGGCACAAATAGCGCCGACCAGCAGCCCGCTGGTAGTTATCAAAGTGGACTCTTTAACTATCTCCAAGCTGAATGTCCCAACAACTAATAACAGTGCGCCTATTCCGTAATATTGAACCGTCAAATCCTCTTGGATTTGGACATTTATATATTTCGAATAAGCATGTAAAATTAGAGTGATAGCTACTAAAAATACCAAAATTGCAATCAAAATCATAAAATCCTCTTATAGATAATATCGGTTGTACTCACTTAAGTACGGCAAGTGCTTTTAACAAGAACAACAATAACAATAATCAGCGGTATCAGCTTTGCAGTACCATTAGACATTGTATGCTCACTCTTGTTCTTTCAGTTCATCAATGGAGGGGCGCACTTGCTTTGCGTTGCTTACATCAGACAGAGTAGAAACCTGAATGCAGGCCGCAACGACTACTAACATCACTGTTACAAGTCCATTGTCCGCGACCAATCCAGCGATGAGGATTGATATGGCCATGATGAGATTTGCGATCCCAGCCTTTACACAAGTAGCAATACGTTTACCTGAAGCATACCCACCCCAAGTAATAAACAACCCCATGAGTACAGTTTCTATAGCCGCCAGAATTATGAGAAACGTCACCATAATCTTACTCCTCTTATTCCTCACTCATGAGCTTCTCAGCCCGAATTCTCTGCTCAGCGCATATGGCTTCTAGCCATGGTGTATCTTCGTCCAGTCGTCCTTCAACATCATGGCGTTCCCTTGATAGTTGTAGATCACTCAAACCTTCCAAATCATTCCTAAACTGTTTGACCACCTTTTGATCAACGCTCGTTTTCTCAATCACATTATTTTCGAGGGTTTTATCAGATAGGTCGGCGGTTTCACGCAGCAGTTTTGCTGCTTTTTCAAACTGCTTTGCAGCATCTTGCAAATTGTCAATCTGCAACAGGGGTGTGCCGGCTAATTCTGTTAAGGCAAGGACAATATTGAGATTTGCCTGTTGGCCGAAATCATAGGCTTTACGCAAGCTGTTCAAGTACTGGTTCTGTGTTATCATTTCGCTGTCTCATGCGGTCATTACACTTCATTTTGCTTAGATTTTCGAAAGACTAAATCTAAGCTATCTAATTGTAATGTATATCTTTTTATAGACAGAACCAATTAGCCACATTCCCATCTTGCCCCTCACCCCAATCCGTTTCATTTTCCTCGTCACCGACGCCTGCACAAGGGACAGTCCCCGTATGGCCGAGACAGAGGGTGGAGCGCCTTAGGTTGAGTTTTGCCCTTGACGGCTCGCAAGAGACGGCAAGGGGAAATTAGGAAACCTTAGAAGCGGAGACGGCTGGCTTGGTAAGCGCTGCAAGCGCGTGGACTGGCGCGGTCTGCCGCTAGGCAGATGTGCCCTTATTCCAATTCAAATCAGCTTGGTACTGCTCATAGCTTTGCATGAATGACATCCACTTTTGAGACTTACGCCCTCTTGCAGCTGGATCTGAAGACAAACATTCCAACCAAAACCCTACCGCGTCAGTTGCAACGTTTAACTTCTCAATATCCCGATCACTCAAGTCCTCATTCGGGGTCAAATTTTTCACGGCCCGCTCTGTAACTTTAGTAAACGTCACATCATCTTCAGCGTTGCACATCATCTCAAACATGGATGCCAACCGCCTCGAATTCTCATACAAATGAGCATCCGGTTCCTGACGATTAACGGCCCGCATCAGCTTCAACAAGAGCTGTGAAAACTCAGCACCAATTTCCTTAGTGGAATAAGTCTTTTCATCAGACATAAAACAATCTCTCTAATCGACAACTTTGAAGCCTGCACGCAGCAAAGCCCCCTGCCCTCAATCTTTATCTTTGTTCTTTCGGTACACGCTTGAGAACTGAATGATCTTTGCATCTGCAGGATCTTGATCATCTGCACCTGACCCTGATTGCCCCATCAAAATTGGCCCACCCAACAAATCAGTCATTTCTTTGCTCGGGATCTCTGGCACTGGCGGTTCTGCACCTGAGTTTTCAGCCAAAATCCGGTCAAACCTCACCTGCGGAATCTCAATCAAATCTGCATGCTGGAAGTTGATCATCCTGAACGGCCCCTCCTCCCAATGCTGGACTTCGATGAAACCCAACCGTTGGCCCATATCAATGCTCATACGTGCCATTTCGAGATCTTCAGCAGTCGTATCATCGAGCAAATAGCTCTCGCTCTGCCCCTCGCCTCTGACATGAAACTGAGATTCATGCTCCAGCATCGCGTCTTGGGTTTGCTCGTCCAGACTATTGAACTTCTGATAGAAGCTCACTTTTACATAATCTTCATCGGACATGGCCGCTAATCGCTGCTCAGTAAGGCCTTGTAGCAACTCTTCTCCGACCGGCCCCATTTGGTCCCACTCTTCCTGAATTTCCTCTATCAGGAAGTAAATCACTGGATGGAACATTGTAGGCGGGTCTTGATCCAGTAAATAAACCACGTCCAACGATTTTAGGCGCTCGATGTTCACGAGCAGCTCTTTGTTATTGAGCGTCTGGAATGTCAGAACGTTTTTGTTCCTGGCGAAGTCAGAGTTCAGCTCTTCTTGATCTAGCTGGTTTCGAATTGAGGAAAAGACACCATCGCTGATCGGGTATTCATAAACGCCGCCCTGCATTACAAGCTTCAGCGTCCCGACCGGCATCTCATGCTTTACGACCCTAGTCTCTTCCGCAAGCTCCTCAAGAAGATCCTGTTTTTTTGGACAGCAGCTTTTGCAGAATCCGTTCGCAGATCTCTGGCCGAACACCCCAAGATCTTAGCTAGATCCGCCAGCTGATACCCATCAAGGCCATCAGGATCTTTCTCCCACCTGGAATAAGCAGATTGAGAGATCCCCAGCTCTTCAGCCATCTGCTTCTGAGTGCGGTTTGCCTTTTTGCGCTGTTCTTTAAGTGCCATAAATACCCGATATATGAATATCATTATTCGTATAATGCATATTTCGATAAACGTAGTTTTGAGAAATTGCAACTGAAGTTTGTGCATCCAAGTGCGTGCACTTGGGTGTTCCCCTAGATATGAGCCGTCAGGATCAGATCTAGGCTAAGCAATGGGTGGGCCTACTAGCTGGGCGCGGAATGCGAAGCATGGAGGCCCTGCTAGTAGACACACGCTGTTCCTCTCTCGGCGCTTCTCCAGCTGCAGCTTGAGACAGGTTTGCACACTGAATTTCATCTTTCACGGTTGCATGGTTTCACGCTCATCAAGTAGAATCTGGGAGATTGAATTTTGAGACTGGTGTGCCTCCTCCGCTCTGGAAGACTTTCAAGAAATCACCTTTTCGAGCACGCGCAAAATGAACCATTTTAGTTGCATGGGGCACCATGAAATCAATCGTCATTACAGAAAAACCCTCACAAGCCCGTAATGTCATGAAGGCCGTTGGATCTCGATATGGAGAGGTACTGGCGGCGCAAGGACACTTGCTGCGGCTTCAATCTCCAGAAGAAGCCAATCCGGATTGGAAAGCCTGGTCTTCAGAGCTGCTGCGCCCGCAAGGTGGCCGGTATGGGTTGGTGGCCGATAGAACCAGCGGTAAAGGTGAGCGCCTTGATAAAATCAAGCGAGCCTTAGGCAATGCCGATCAAGTCATCATTGCAACAGACTGCGACCGTGAAGGTCAGGCGATTGGCGAAAACCTCTTGCATTTTTACGGCTATAAGGGCCGTGTTCTGCGAGCTATGTTTACGGCAGAAGATGAAAAGACGCTTTGCGCAGCCTTTGCCTCAGCCAAGCCCAATACGGAGTATCAGCCGCTTTATGATGCAGCGGTTGCCCGCGCTCAGGCTGATCAGGTTTTCAATCTTAGTCTAACAAGAACCGCAACGACCAGATTGGTGCCTTCTGGTGTGCGTGCTGTTATTGGCATTGGCCGTGTTCGCACCCCAACACTTGGAATTGTCTGCAAGCGTGAGCAAGAGCTTTCCGATTTCAAGCCACGAGATTACTTTGAACTGACTGCAGATGTTCAAGGTGAACATGGCGTGTTCCAGCTTCACCACCGACCTGCAGATAGCGAACGCTATTTTGAAAAGGCTAAGGCTGAAGCAATCACCGCTGCTGCCACCGGCTGGCATGGTCCAGCCAAGGTCACGAAAGAAAACCGGCGTCAGGCTCCAGGCAAGCCCGTTGATCTTCCAAGCTTGCAAAAGCAAGCTGCAAAATGGGGATGGACGGCAAAGAAAACATTAGATGTTGCGCAGGCTCTTTACGAGATCCACAAGCTGACAACCTACCCACGCGCTGCGGTGCGCTACCTTCCCGAGAACATGGTTGAGGGAGCAAGCACTGTGTTTACTGCTCTTGTTGGCGGCGGTTATGTGAAGGATCTGGACTGGCAGGCACCAACAATCAGGACAGGCAAACGCGGTGTGTTCTCAGATGCCGGACTAGCTGGTGAATCTCATCATGCCATCATCCCCAATCCAGCTGTGATTGATCAGTTTGCAAAGATCATTGCAGTGCTGAACGCTGATGAGCGAAAGCTGTTTGATTTCATAGCCAAGACATTCCTTGCCTCTCTAGGCCCTGATTACGAATATCACCAGACGCAGATTGCTATCAGTGTGCCGGTGAACAATCAGGCTGTAGTGTTTAAGACTGTGGGCCGCTCCACAATCCATCCTGGCTGGCGTTCTGTTTACAGTGAGTTCATCGAGGACAAACCGAGCTCAGATAACGAGGCAGAACTTCCTCAGGTTCGAGACGGTGAAGGCGTGGGGATCTCAGCTGTCAGCATTGACGCCAAGAAGACAAAAGCGCCTGCTCGTTACACGGAAGGGTCTTTGATTGAAGCCATGCAAAACGCATGGAGGTTTGTTGAAGATGAAGGCCAGCGGGCACGGCTGAAGGAAGCCAAGGGCATTGGAACTCCGGCAACCAGAGACACCATTATTGAAGGTTTGAAGAAGCAAGGCTTTCTTACTGTCTCCAAGGGCAAACTCTTTGCAAGCGATACGGCTATGCAGCTCTACCACCTTTTGCAAGGTCGGTGTCCCTCACTCCTTGATCCAGCGACCACCGCAACAATGGAAGCTCGGCTTGATGACATTGTGAGTGGTCGTGCCGGTGCTGATGAAATCATCCATGAAATTTGCAACTCTGCAGTGACGGCTATTGATGTTCTTGGTCAACAAGGCCAGCAGCTTGATATTCAGCGTAAACCGAGCCCTGCTATGGTCAAAGCCGCTAAAGGCAAGGCGGAGCGCGAAGGCAAGCGTTTAACCCGTAAAGATCTGGCAAGCTATGACACCTTGCGAGCATATCTTGGACCACTGAAAGAGCGAACAGATGAACCAGCTGCACCAAGTCCAGCACAGCTCAAGTTTGCCTTGTCGATAGCTGAGCGCTTATCTCAGCCGCTTCCAGATGCGGCCAAAGGCTCAGCAAAAGCGCTTAGCAGCTGGATTGACGCTAACAACTTTGCCAGTGAAAGCCAGATGAAGTGGATTTCTAAGTTCGTTGAGGAAGGCAAAGTCAAGAAACCTAAAGGCTATCCGGACAAGGTATCTCCCAAGGTTGCCAAAGCCCTGCTAGATAAAATGTTCAAAAAGAAATAGCGGCAAGAGGTAATTGCTTACTGCAGTATTATGGGAAACATCACTTCAGTGGGTTGCAAGATTGTCCGTTATGAACAGCCTCTCCCTATAATTTAGGTTTTACCTCGAAAAAACAGTAGGGTCAAACAATCAGCACTGGTTGCAGACTTGGCGCGGCATCGAACATATGAGAATATGATTCTGTAGTTTCGACCAACCAAATTAAGGAGACTTTTATTGCAGAAACTATCGATGGCAGCTGAACTCATTGAGCTGCTAAATCGGCTACATTTGGATCTGAAAATTGAGCTGGATCTTGATTGGATCAGGCTCGCAATGAACCTGATCCTCTCATGACTACAGCAGTAGAAAGCAACTCTCCAGCAAAGATAAGTTGCTTCTAGTAGTGGGCGCCCTGAGCAGTCAGGGCGCCTTCTGCTTATCTGCAGTCTATAAAATAACCGAGTCTTTCACAACGGGAAAAGCAGACTCTTCACGTGAGAGTCATGAAGCTCCGCAGCCCTCTTTCCCATAAGCCCCTGCAGGTAAAGCTCCACCCCTGCCCTTCGGCTTCAGCTGCAAAAACTGGTAGCTCATAACGTTCACTCAAAGCCTGCTTCAAAGCTTCAGCATCTTCAATCTTGATCGGCCTCGCTTTGCTTGCCAGCTCCAGCACGTTCAAACCCTGCCGTGAAATCGTAGTACCAAACATCTGCTCATAAGCTGCTATCGCTTCAAGGCGGTCTGGAAAGTGCTCTTTGATGGTTGCCCAGATCCGAGCGCCATTGAAGATGCATGTCATGCATGATGACCGGCTCCAGCCGAGACGATACGGAACGGGAGCAAGTACGCTATGACGCTGGAAGCGCATCCCAGATCTGCTCCTCTGTCCAGTGCAGCACTGGTCGCCACGCATCGACTTGGCGAACATTGTTTGAGGTTGGTATGCGGTTCAAACTGATTGTATTTTGAGCGGTTCGCAGACTCTTCTCTTCGCTCTCCAGTGATGAACAGTACCTTCTTGTCATTGAAACGCTGCTGATTGGTCAAAGCTCGTCTGCCAACATCAATCTTCAGCACACTTGAACACCATCGGGTTTTAAGATCCGCGCCAACTTGCGGAAAGCGGCGACGGGTAGCAGGCTTCGCTCTCTTGGTGTTCCTGGATAGTGTGATCAGTCCTGCTGGTGTCTCAACCTTATGCGGCTTACTGAAGCTATCTTGCTTTAACATCTCAGTTTCGAAGCCACCCTCAAGCCACGAGAAGTAAACTGGCAAGTTGAACGCCCGTGCCAGATGCCTGTTGTAGTCGCGCATAAAGCTCCAGTCCATGAGCGTGGAGCCTTCTGCTCCATCAACATCATGATGCCAGAGTTCAATTTTGGACTTATCCGCCCCAAGATCAAGGAGCTGCAGCAGACAGGCAATGCTATCTTTACCTCCAGACATGCAAACAATGATGTTGTCATAGTCATCCAGATCCACGACCGGTGCGGAGTAATAAACATTGTAGTTGTCGTCTGAGGGTCTGAATAAATCCAACTGCGCTTGCAATGCTGGTATCACGAACTGATCATCAAAGCTGTGAGGCTGACAGGTCATCCGGATCTCCATCTGAATGTGGTTTTCATTCTTGCTGTCACGAAAGGCCGGAGTGCCGGTCAAGGTCATCCGGACCGAAGGGAACCAGCTGCAAGGAACGAGCAAAGCGAGTGGATGAAGGTGGGCTGGATGCCTGCTTGCAGGTCGCCTTTACCGGCGCGGGCGCAGCACAAATCTGAAAGAGCTTTAGAAGACAAAAAGAAAGGCCAGCTATTAGCTGACCTCAAAAAATTTAGAACGGGTTGGGATCTATGCCGCTAGTGGAAGCTGTTCGTATGGGGTCCCAAATTGGCGTAGCAGTGTCTTCCCCAGATAGGCAGCAACGGCCTGAAACACCGGAAAGATGATAGACTGTCCAAGCACCTCGTGAGCTGTTGTTGATGACAGGCCCTCAATCATCTTTTCTGGGATGCCCTTTACTCGTGCGTGTTCCAATGGAGTAAACAGTCGAGACAGCTTCTCATCGGTTGGGTGCTTCAGGAAGGGTTCAGTGCTGCGGTATTTGGCATAGCCTCGGCCAATGGTTCCACAAGCTTCAGCACTTGCATTCAAGAGCTGTCGCTTGAAGCCTTTCCCTGCAGCCATATCGCGGACTTCTTTTTTTGCCAAGTAATCAAGATCCTTCCAACGCTCACTATCAGAAGGGATCGGCTCTAAGATCTCATTGAGGGTTGCTGGCTTTTGAAACATTGGCTCAACACTGTCCAGATCCAGAAGCTCAAGGCCTTCTGTCATAGCAACCACACAAAGGCGTTTGCGAGCTTCCAAGGCACCAAACTCATTTCCTTCAAAAACACGTTCAGAGAGGTTGTAACCAAGAGATCCAAGGACTGAACGAATGACGGCCATGCTTGCAGTACCGGAAAATTCAGGCACCTGTTCTATTATGATTATGGTTGGATTCACAGCTTGAACGAATTGGAGAAAATGAAAAAACATTGCACCGGCGGTATCATGACTTTCAGCAAACTGAAGCTTGTTTTTCGCTCGGCCTGATTTGCTTGCGCCAGTGCATGGCAAACCAGCGAGAAGTATCGAAGCTGGGGCAGGGGACTTGCCAAGATTCACGGCTTCAATCGGACCTTCAATAGCAATGCTTTTGCTATCCCAGAAGGTGTTGTTTCTCATTGAGCTTGCCAGATATTCTGGTTCAATTTCTACCGCAACAGCAAGGCAGCTCTTAAGTCCCGTTTGCTCTAAGCCGTCATGGATTGCAGCATCAAGAACACCACCGCCATGAAAGAGGGAGCAAACATCCAATGGCTCCTTGTTGTTTAGTTTATGCATCAAGCGAGAGACACGCTCTTCAATGCGCTTGTCTTTATGATGGGCGCAGATAGTGATCTGTTGATCCTTGATTACAACCCTGATCATCTGTGCGTCAGAGAATAGCTCAGCAACTTCAGAGGCAGTCAGATCGATGACAGGATTGATGATGCTCCCTTTTTGCGGCGGCTTACTTTCCGAGCTCCGAAGTCATTAATGGTAAGAACAAGCTGCTCTCCCTCGACTGTCAGATCATAGTACTGTCCAGCTTCGATGCCTTCGCGTCTTAGTTTTTCGCCTTCAATCCAGACCCTTTTGCGGCCCTTGTTCAGGCTCACTTTGGTATTCACGATGGTTGGCATTCTGCACCCCTAAAACCCGTTTCTTTCTTCTTGTCGAAGACAGCGGGGGAGCGGTGCAAGGATCGGAAGGCCGGAGGGGTATCACCCACTTGAGCGCGTGTGCGCGAAAGCCGACCTGCAGCTGCAGGTCGAGTCCTGCACGCAGGTTTGCGGTGCCGGTCTGCCGGCACAAGCAAAGCTAAGGAAGGATGGGGAGACCGGCCTGGAGACCGCGAAGCGGCTTTAGTCCTTGCGCCAGTGATGGGGCAAAGCCCCTTAAGCTAGCAACGGGGCAGGGGATAAACTTTTCCAAAACACATCAAAGCAACCATGAAAATCAGCTCAATTTCAGTTCACCAATCCCTCAAAAGTTCACAGTTGTGAACTTCTGTCAAATAACGCATATAATTCAGTAGGTTACAATTTTTCACATTATTATGCACCACTAGCGAGTCCAAAAACGGATTTTTGGAGATGCAATTTCCCATCGTTAGCTCTGTCGATCATTGCGCGGAAATACCCTCCTGGGCGAGCAATTGCGTCCGGATCTCTCAAAGCTTTTTCGGCAACAACAACAAGGCAAGCCGCTGACAAATGCCTTCCTTGGGAAACACACGCAGATTGCCAAGCAGCTTCAGACAAACCAATCAAATGTCTCAGATCCTCGGTGCGCTCTAACAAGCCACTCCAACTTGAAAGTTCGAGTTGCAATGTTTCTTTGACATCTGAACAGGCGCTATCAAGAAGCCCAATTGATACACCTGAAAGGTTTGTTGAAGGCAGTTGGTTAAGTTCATTAGTTTTGAAGGACGTTCTTAAATTGTCTGAATTTGCTTGCTTGCCAGCAGCAGGCACCTCAGGCTTTTTTCAAAAGCCATTTCAACATTGCGTAAGCAAGTGTTGTCAGTTTTTAATTCTAAGTGTGGCTCGTTAGAGCCGTGCCGCTTATCTATTACTATTTTTTCACGATGTGATGGTGTTGTATTAGATATAGCGACGCCATTAGTGTCACCCTCGGATGACATATTAGCTTCAATAATAAGCATCTGTTCATAAATTGCATCAACCACTTGTGCTCTCGCAAACACATCAAGTTGCTGACACATTACATCCTCCAGCTTCCTGATAAATGGAACCGCCTCTTTACCAATCAGATCGGCCAAATCTTTAGCAGCCCGTGTTCTTGATGTAATCAAGCGTCTTGCCTGCTTTTCAAGCTTCAAACGCTCTTGAAACGCAGTTGCTATGCCTTCAAACTCAAGGAGATTGTTGCACGCTGGGGTGAGATCCAGGCCGAACCCATAATCAATTGCTCCGCTCTGGTCTCGACAAACAAACCTACGACCATTTGGACTATCCGCATATGCTAGGATACCTGCTTCTACCAAGCGCTTGATACACCTACTGACCGTGCGAGTAGAGCGCATAGTATACTCAGCAAGCTTTTCATTCGAGATCGCTACCATAGGCTTCTTACCCGCTTTCAGATCGGCTTCTCGTACCAATCCAAGCAGAATATCTAAGATATGATAAGTGCTTCCAGAGATCTTAAGAGCTGGTGCAACTCGCTTGAGTGTCATAGCCAGATCTTTCTTAGTCACACTTTCATTCAGCGGTTCACTAGCTAAACGTTGACTAGCAATGATGGCTGGGTTGATTTGCCTAAATGAGGCGATGGATTGAGCGAGCATAGCAAGCCTTTTCCGCAGAATACTGCAGATTATTGCATGTTAGTTTTAGCTCAAAACGGCGCAGAAAATCATTCCTCCACTTAAAAAGTGGGGTTGTATATTTTCCTCGAACGCTCTACAAAGAAATTGCTACATAACTTCGAAGCGCTGATTGCGTTTTGAATTTGATTTGGGCCTGCCTAGTGCAGGCCTTTCTCTTTTCTAGATCATGTTTCCTCTTTCTTCAGCTCATCAAATCTTTTCACCAGATCCGGAAGCTGATCGATCAGGTATTCACCAAACTCCTGCCCGAACTTTCCCTTCCAAACGAAGGAAGCTCCCTTGGCAGTGTTCGAATATTCCGCTAAATCGCCACCAGAGAAGAGGAGGGTAGATGGCTCTTTTTTAGTCGGACGCTTTTTTCCCGCGAGATTGTTCTGAGCAGCTTTTAACACCAGCCGAAAGCGTTCATCGCTATCACCATTACGCCATTGCGTAGAGCTCTTGATAGGATTCAGTAACTTTGCCAGCTTTCCAGCATGGGCAGGATTTTGATCTATTAGTTCCCCCAACTTCATCCAACTTGGACGGCCAATTTTGGGAGCAGGGCCGATAGCTTCAATAACGTCTGCAGGAACAAGGCTTGGAACTTTTAGGTAGTTGCTAAGCGTTCCCTTGGATCTAGCGCCAATAGCACGAATAACTACCTCAGACGGATAGTCTACCTTTAGCCTCGCTGCAAACAATGCTGTCTCAATGAATGAGAGGTTCTTTCTCTCATGGTTCTCTTGACCCTGCGCTATTACTAGTTGTTCGTTGGACAGATCCTGGACAACAGCCTTAAGCATGACATCTAGCTCAAGACATGCTTTCCAACGACGATGACCGTAAGCAATCTGAAACTTGTCCGGTTCTCCCATTACAGGACGGACCAAAACAGCTACTTGTTGACCATCTTGTTTGATAGACGCTTTAAGCTGTTCAAAGTCTTCGTCATGATCGGAGGGTAACCGGTCTTGAACAATAGATGGGATACACTTGTGGGGATCAATGCTTTGAACCTGATCTCGACTAACAACACCACTAGTCCTGCCAACCTCTGAAAGAGCATCTGTCATCAAGCCTAATGGGCTGGTTCTACTGACTTTAGTCTTAGTGCTTTCGCTTGGTGCGGGGCTGGGATTTGTCGGTTTTGACACATCTCCACTGATAATGGAGTTCAACAGCTTTCTGCTTTCACTACGCTTAGTTGTCATAGTCTACCCCATCCGCGCAAAATGATTTTTTCAATTTCAGCATTTGCTTGATTCATGAACTCGATTGCACGGTCGTATGTCTTTGGATTGAACTGATTTCGATCAGATTCATAAAGTGTTAGCTGACGGGTTCTGGCTTCCTCAACTGCAGTCGTATTAACCATTGAATGGTCCAGCACGTTCTTCAGATAGGTGCGGAGAATTTTCGAAACGTCATTTTGTGGCGTACTCGCTGTGTTGAAGCGAGTGATCAAATAGTGCAGCGTTTTATCCGTGATGTACTCTGACCCTAAAGCTCGCTTGATCGCCGCTTCGTACTGTTCTTGGTGAGTAATAGAGGTCATCAAATACTGGGCCATGGATTCACAATCTAGCATTTGTGGCTGGATAGTGAGGAGCAAATGATTAGAGGCTCCAATAGCAGCATTCGATAGATAACCTAGGTTTGGAGCTGTATCGCAAACCACAACATCATACTGATCTTGAACGTCAGTCAACGCAGCCTGAAGGCGCAAGAAATATAGCCTTTGAAGTGACATCCCTCGCATCTTTACTCTCAGACTATCAACTTCTTGAGACAGGCGTTCAAACTCTGATCGCGGCAAGTTGCCAGAAGCCAGACTGTTCTCCAACTCAGCTAAACGAAGGCGCATTTCGCGCTCTTCTTCCATCGTTGAAGTCGTCACGCGTGGAGCATCAAACTCCCAATCAGCGACCCACAAACCACTCGGTACGATATCTAAGTTTTCAAAGTAGGTCTTTTGCGCAACTTCAGACATAGGGCGAGGGTTGTCATACCGAATAGCTGCATAAAGGCTTTGATCATGTGTAACACGTTCCGGAACGATACCCATCATTCCACTGGTAGATCCCTGCGGATCGAGATCTGCTAAGAGAACTCGATAGCCTTTTAATGCGAGATATTGAGCAAAGTGAACTGCTGTTGTGGACTTAGCAGAGCCACCTTTGAAGTTTACGCAGGAAATAACTGCAAGCTCTTCATCACCTCTACGACGAGGATCGTAGAGGCGCGCCTTTTCGTCACTCGTTGTCTTCTGCGCAAGATGCTGCCGTACCGCATTAATGTCCGCGAGCGTATAAAATCGTTGTTTAGACTTACCTACCAGCTCGGGAGTGAGGCCTAACTCGTCAGCATGGTTATTGAAATGAGCACGAGATACCCCAACCCAGCTGGCAGCTTGAACAGTCGAAAACCGTTTTAAGGTCTTAATGGCAGCAGGAGGAAATAAACTTCCGACATGCTTGCCAAAACACCTTGCAGCGCCTCATGATCAGCACGCATGTGCTTCAAAATGTTGGAGTCGTGATCAATCTCAGTGTTCATAAATCAATTTCCAGATCGCAATGGCAACAATGCTGTTTCTCAACATTCACCTACAATCTGGTAAAATCAATAAAGAAAGGGTTAATTCACGTTAAGAGTATCTCAAAAATTGGGAAAACCGCAAAAAATCCGAAAATCGAAGAGGTTTTTTGCCTCTTTTTCATCTCCATTCCAGTGGAAACAAGCAGTTTCAGGAGATAAATAGAATCGGTTACACGTATCCTGAACATGCCCCTAACCACGCGAAAAGAGCTTCTGAGAACCAACGATTTTCCTGCCTTGAAATCGCACGTAATCTGGGTTTGAGCTTATGATTGCAGGTTCTAACACTTAAGAGGCTAGGCTAAAGATACAGGCCATTGTTCTCTAATTGTTCTTCGTAACGTCCAAATATGCACGCTCGGTCCAGTTGGGCCTATAAGAGCCCCAACCAGATATTTTCTCGCTTTCATCAAAGACTGTGCCTGAGGGATTAAGGGATGCCTGGAGCTTTCTAAGGCTCCACTCTAGCTCTGAAAGCCTCTTGTTCTGGAGTTCACGTCCCAATTTCCCTTGATGTATCAATAGCTGGCCATTATTGGCCGAAATCTGACCAAAGTGGCTTAATTGACGCGGCAGAATATTTCTCGTAGTTCTGCATCTTCACTCCTCTTAAGAGCACCGTTAAATTACTTTACCAAGCCTTTTCATAGGGGTGAAAGGGGGGATTTGTGAATTCTTCTTTAACCTGGCATGCAAGTTGCAATTGTGTTTGCGCGCAGCTGCGGATCGGGGTCAGGAGCTGCAGCCCATTGTTGTTAAATGAGGTTCATTTATATGCTTTGCTGCGTCCGTCCGCACACGGAGGACGCTCACCAAGATATACCCATAATGCCGCTTTTACTACTGTTAAGCTTTTAGGATTTGCTCTTGCAGCAACCGACTTCGGGTTTCGATAATTTTATGAACTCGGGATAAGATCGGGTGTGTAATCCCATTTTCTGACAGTTCGCTCATCAATTCTGTTGCGGCAGGATTGATCTTTTGTGTGAGCTTGCTCAGTTCTGAGCTCAGTAGTTTTTGTGCAGCTCTGGTTTCCGGGACCAAGGCCTGCCAGTTCTTTAGCTGAAGTGTATCAGCTTTATCCCGGCCTCCAATTTTCATTGCCATTTTCTTGGCCAGACGCGGATAAGCCGTTGTACAGATCACATCATAAAGTGGTGCAAGATCAGGCGTCGACGTACTATACAAAAGTGCATAGTTTTTCGCGTGAGCATCTGCATTTCCCACCAGGTAGTGGTAGATCAGCAAGCGTTGGAATGTGAGCCGACCAGCTGCAGGCCGACGCGTATGCGCCTGGATGAGTGCCTGAGCTTTTGCAGTACCCGGACCGCCTTCTTGCTCGTACTTCAGCTCAGGAGCAATGCTCAGTGCCTGGCAAAAATCTTCCTGGTGAAGCTTTTGGATAGTGCCATCTGATTGATACTTGCGATCGTAACGTTCGACCAAAATGTAAGGTGTATCGCCGGCAAGCCCTCGGGTGACTTTGGGTGCGTCAAAACCTAGACGGCGTGCCAAGGTCATACAGAACAATTCGTTCTCAACCGTGCCGTCCAGGCCTTCAATGAATGGCTTGAGAATATGGGTCGTTGGGCGACCATCTCGGGGCAAAATGATTTGGCCATCCTGCACAGCAACAGCCAGTTTATCTTGTGCTCCAGCCAAAGACAGACGGATCCCCTGCTCTCCTCCCAACAACGGTCGATCTCGTAAAATATGCAGCACGTCAGTGAGCTGCTCAGAGCTGAGGGTCTCGGCCTCTTCAATCAAAAACTCTGGAAGTGACTGGCCCTGTGGGATGAGTGAAAGTGCTCCAGCGCACTCTCCGCCAATAATCTCCAAAAGGCCGAAAGCGTTTTGCTCTGATACGCCCAGAGCAGCTGCCAGTCGCCTGCGTGCGCGCTCATCCGGTAAAAGACCAGAAAAAATGGGCGAGCGACAAAATCATCGTAAGGCTGTTCGCGCAGCGGCATACTAACGGAGATAACTGGCCCTGAGATCTGTAGATAGTCGGGATCATATGTAAACCGAAGTGTGCCCTCCGGACTTTGCTCCAACGTTCCTGCGAGAGTTTCGTGGAGATAGACATCCAGAGTTCGGCTCATATACCCTCTCCCCTCCCAGTGATTTGAACGCTCAAGCCAAGTGTCTCGAGAACCGCAAAAACCAATCCGATCCGGCTGGTTTCCTTGCCGTGTTCCAATTCGCGCAGAAAACGCGGGCCTACGCCAGACAAAGCAGCAAGCTGCTCTTGTGTCAGATTTTGCTGTTTGCGTGCTTCGCGGATCAGCTTACCTATCGAGTTCGTATCGGATACATCGGCCATTTTCGTCCCTTTCGGGATGATATTATCACAGCGGAGCATTATTGGGAAGAAAAGATCCCGATCGGGACGTAATTAAGAATAACACCCCGAGATCTGCCTTAAAGATCCCGATCAGGATGTTTTGACTACCTTTAGTATCGGATAATGCTAGTATTTAGGCCGATTTAGGGCAGGCCGACCCAAGCTGCGAAATCTCGCCCTTTACGAAAGCTCTCACGCGGTGGTGCAAGGGTTACCACAGCCATTGCACACATCGGTCCAATACCTGGGATGGTCATCAATCGCCCTGCTGTTGCATCTTGTTTTGCCGATGCTTCAATACGCGATATCAGATCATCAATCTGCCAATCTAGTAAATGCAGATGGTCAAAGAGCTTTATGCACATGTTGCGCATGGTCAATGGCAAGTCGGTTTCATGTTCATCCAACATCTGAGCTTCAAGCTTTCTTAAGTGAGTTGGTCCTTGAGGAGCCACAATCCCGTACTCAGCAAGGTACCCATGCAACGTGTTAATTGTCTGGGTGCGTTGAGATATGAATAATTCACGTGTTTTCAAAAGAATGGATTGAGTTTGTTGCTCAGCTGATTTCACAGTAATAAACCTCATCTCAAGTGGGGCTGTTCATCTCAAAACTGCCAGGAAACCTCTTGGCAGTTTTGGCATTGCGAGTGGGAGAGGGATAAAAGCCGATAGTTTTGTCGAACTTGTCTACGGTCCGGTAGAGATAGGCCCATTTTCCGTGAGCCTTTATGTAGTTTTCGTCGTACCTCCAATTGCAGGAGAATAGACGACGCCATCGCCATCGCCATCGCCAACGCAGTCGCTTTTCCATATCCAGTGCATACCTCTGGACCCATCTGTAATTGTAGGGACTTGAGATCAAAATGTGGCGGACTTGAGATTATCCCGATTTTCGGCTCAAATTAATTGAGACTCTAATTCCAGTTGGGCTCAGATTAACTGAGACTGAGCTCAAACTACGTGAGACAGGCTCACATTGCTGAGACTGAGTTCATCTCCCAGAGAATGAAGGCTTACAACGCAAGACCGGCTGCCCGCATCTTGTCAGCAAGTTCTCGTGTCCTCGAATTATCCAGCTGGCCATTGAGGAAGTTACGGATTTCGCCTTGCCGGGCGTGGAACTGATCGGCCAGCACTTTGACCGAATATCCCTGCCGCGTAAGCCGTGGCTCCAGGTCATTAAAATCGGGAGCCAGTGTCGAAGTTACTATGTCAAGGGTGATTGGCTTTTGACCAAGGCGGAACCCAGCTTCAAAGGCCCTGTCCAGATATTCAGCAAACTGGAGCGGTGTGTTTAAACGGTTGGCCAAGTGGTCTAGAGCCTCAGGTTCGATAAGCGTATCAATATCCGCATGCTCTTCAACGCACGCCTTGAGCAACCAATCCAGATATGCGCGCGCGTCCTCACCTAACCCTTCAAAAGGCAAGACATCAGTGCGGTGCCCAATTTCCTCCATGGTTGGGCGGCGCAAGTCGTTGCGCAGTTTAGGATGGCCAACCAGAACGACGGAGAGTGTTCCGCCGCCACGGGCGATAACTTCCATCAAGCGTTTCAGGCCAATCAATGTCTTCCCATGCAGGTCATGGGCTTCATCGATGAACAGAGCAACGGGTTTTCCAGATCGGGCAACCAGTTTTCGCAGCTCGCGCTCACGTTTCTCGCCTTGTGTTGGTATTTTGGGAGTTTTCTCTCGTGATAGATCATAAAACAAAGCCGCAATCAGCGTTGGAATAGTGGTACGTGCTTTATCGACTGACAAGCTCTCCGCCACAATCACCTTCCGTTCCTTGGCAATCTCATCCTGAAGACGCTGTAAGAACACTGTCTTGCCGATTCCGATGGGACCGGTGATTGCAATCAGTCTGCCAGCTCCCAAACTAGATCGTACCGCTTTACCGATTTGCAAATGGTTCTGGGTTTCAAAGAACCCAGCATGACGCCAGTCTTGTGTCAGTTGGTAATGATCCATAATTTCTGCACTTAGCATTCCGGTATCTCCTTGCTAGATCGCAACCGCACAAAAGAGAACCGGGCACTGATATCGTTTTTGATCAAGGCCTTGTCGAGCGTGCGCTCAACGAGCGCATTGACGAAGGCAAGGTCATCCTGGCTAAGTCTGGACAGCGGTTTTTGCAGCATTTCGGATATACCCTTGAGGGCATCCAGGCGGTTAGAATAGGCAAGTTGTCCATACGGGTCTGGGTCAACAAACGGCTGGCTGTGTAACTGGACAACGTTCTCATGAAAGAGCTCATCATCTTCCATTCCAGTGAGCGCAGCTTTTGGAACAGATATGTTCTCTGCCAAAGCCCCGATGCGATCCGCTCGCTTTTGTGAGGCCGTTTTCCGTGGCTTCCTATAGCGGTGCAGCGGAATAGGGCCACCAGAAGGTTTGTAAGGCCCATATCGCTGTGTGCCAAACTCGACAAACAGCTCATTGTCGAAGAGCCCCCACCAGAGTGTTACTCTTTCACCGGCAAGATCGGGATCAACTTCATAAAAGGCTCCACCCACCTGTATGCGAGCATCTCCAGCAACCTTGCGGGTCTCTGGTTCGCGGGCAAAGGTACAGAACCGTTCCCAGGAGCACATTTGCCGTATCCCAGCATCGGGCAGGTTCTTCACCCAGTCCTCAATCCGGCTGTGGGGTTCCCGCCTGTGAGGCTGGGCGTTGTAGCGGTCAATGAAGCGGGCAAGCCAACTGTTGGCTTCGGCCTCAGTCGCCGGTTTATGGAAGTGATACAGGGTTTCGTGTGCTTCTTTAACGGTTCGAAAGGGTCGCTCGACCTTTCCCTTTGACCGCGCGGTTGTCCGGCGGCCATCACTTCCTGCTGGCATATGCGGCATCACAAGGACCCCAAGCCGCTCCATGACTGTTGCAAAGATACCGCTTTTAGCAATCGGTCCATTATCCAGATAAAGCGCTTCGGGAATTCCTTGTAAGGCCGGGCCGTCGCCTTCTTTTGGGGCCATGGCATTGAACAGAAATCGCAAACCGCTTTCAACATCCTCACCATAGACACAGCGATATTCCTGATAAGACGTACCGCTGCGATCATCTACCACGCTGAAGAGCATCAGCGTGGGCGTTCCTTTGCGATGTGGGTCAATCCAGGATGGCTTTTCAATTTCCTTTAGATCTGACGGACTGATATCGAACTGCCACAGTGCATTGCTAGATTTGGCTTCAAAACGCACAGCCGCTGGGGCTCTTGTCATGCGGGCGTGGTCATAGCCCCACAGCTTCAGATACCGGTTGACCGTTGCTTTGCTCAACAGGCCTTTGGGAGCTTGAACCAGACCCTTTGGTGTCTCAATCCCTGTTGTTTCAATTAGCTCGATGGCGCGGACAGTTGAAACATGACGTCCCTTTTTGTTGGAGGTGCGTATTTTTAAAGCAGCAATGATCTCGCAGTACCGCTCCATCTCAACACGTGGGATTTTCCTTGGGGAGCCATGGTCGGTACGACGCACCCCTTGCGGGCGCAACTGGCCTTGAAGGGCGCGGTATACACTTGCCCTCGACAGCCCATAGAACTGGACGGTGCTCTCAATAATTGATTTTCGTTCGGGATGGCGGGGCGGCAACTGATCCAATCGGCGGCGCAAATCAAGTAGCGCCTCTGCTGGTATACCCCCGCCGCGACTCATTGCGTAGCCGCTTTCAAAGAGCTTGACCGGGGGCTTTCACCGAACCATCCCCATTCAGATACATATAGAGTGTCGTTGTCGTGATCCCGAGGCGGCGAGCCAGATCTGCTGGTTTTGTGTCCCGATTGGCCATGGCTCTCATCGCCATCCGAAGCATTTGCACGTCCATTTTCCTGGGGCGTCCTCCACGTCGCCCGCGCGCTCTTGCAGCAGCCAGTCCCGCTTTGGTTCGTTCTGCAATCAGCTCGCGCTCGAACTCAGCCAGCGAAGCAAATATGCCAAAGATCAAGCGCCCGTTTGCGGTGGTGGTATCAATCTCTGCGCCAGCTCCACCAAGAACCTTAAACCCAACACCACGTTCTCTGAGCTCATCTACCGTAGAAACGAGGTGCTTTAAGTCGCGCCCAAGACGATCCAGCTTCCAGACGACAAGGGTATTACCGGGCTGCAGTGCCTTCAGGCAAGAGGTCAATCCGGGGCGATCATCGCGCCTTCCGGAGGCCTTGTCCTCATAGATCCGCTCGACCTCAACGCCAGCACCAACCAGCGCGTCACGCTGTAGATCCAGCAGTTGACTTCCATCCGATTTAGACACTCGTGCATACCCGATGAGCATGAGCCCGCCCTATCTGTCAGAAAAGACCTTGAACAGGATGCAATCTTGCGATGTTTTTTGCAACGGGTTTTCTTGCTAAGTGACGTAAGGATTTCTGGGCTTGACCTAGTCGCAAGAAAAACGGAGGATTTTCTGACAAATTAATCAGAGGTATACTCTCAAAGATATGGAAAATTACTTTAACTATCTTAATGGAAGCTAAAATAATCTAAGTAACAATTCAATTCTTACTTCTACTTTAATTCACTACTCAAGGTAGAGCAAAGACGATGAGATCAGTTCTCCCAATAATCACCAGCGTTTTATTGATAGTAAACATCAATACACCGGCTATAGCGATTATAAAAAACACCGATTTTGACAACTACAACATAGACTTCTCCGGGATATCTCTCGTAGATATAAACACCAACAAGTTAGATTTCTGCCAGAAGCGCTATGAAGCCGGTTTTACGACAGCTAACCATCCTGGCTCCACACAGTTCTCAGTCAAGCTGATATCGGATAAAGGGCACGAAATAACGGTAGTTTCTAGAAGTGTTGATGTCACAGAGGGGATTTTCTCGATTACAAGTCAACATGAAATCATTTTCCCAGAGGATATCAGCAACACTCCAATACGACTTGACGTGTTTACCACGGGATTAATTGGCCACTCAGACGCTTCAGGAATATTCTCCGACGGCATCTGTCGAGGACTGATCCACATTGTGAAGATATAGCGCATATATAGTTGTTCTCGCTACAGAGTAGCAACTTAAGATTTTTCTAACTTTTCAATACCCAGAACGAACTTAAAATAACGATTTGACTTTTT
>CP128433.1:712500-822500 GCA_032615215.1 Microbulbifer sp. MKSA007
AGTCGATGGGAAACAGGTTAATATTCCTGTACTCGCTATTACTGCGACGGAGTGACGGAGAAGGCTAGGCCGGCATGGCGATTGGTTGTCCATGTTTAAGGTTGTAGGCTGGGGACTTAGGCAAATCCGGGTCCCTAAGGCTGAGAACTGATGACGAAGCCCACTTAGTGGGTGAAGTGGTTGATGCCCTGCTTCCAGGAAAAACTTCTAAGCTTCAGGTAATAGTGAATCGTACTCTAAACCGACACAGGTGGTCAGGTAGAGAATACCAAGGCGCTTGAGAGAACTCTGGTGAAGGAACTAGGCAAAATGGTACCGTAACTTCGGGAGAAGGTACGCCGGTTTTGGTGATGGGACTTGCTCCCTAAGCTGAGGCCGGTCGAAGTGACCAGGTGGCTGCGACTGTTTATTAAAAACATAGCACTCTGCAAACTCGTAAGAGGACGTATAGGGTGTGACGCCTGCCCGGTGCCGGAAGGTTAATTGATGGGGTTAGCTTCGGCGAAGCTCTTGATCGAAGCCCCGGTAAACGGCGGCCGTAACTATAACGGTCCTAAGGTAGCGAAATTCCTTGTCGGGTAAGTTCCGACCTGCACGAATGGCGTAACGATGGCCACGCTGTCTCCACCAGAGACTCAGTGAAATTGAAATCGCTGTTAAGATGCAGTGTACCCGCGGCTAGACGGAAAGACCCCGTGAACCTTTACTACAGCTTTGCACTGAACTTTGAGCCTATTTGTGTAGGATAGGTGGGAGGCTTTGAAGCAGCGACGCTAGTTGTTGTGGAGCCGTCCTTGAAATACCACCCTGGTATGTTTGAGGTTCTAACTCTGGTCCGTTATCCGGATCGAGGACAGTGTATGGTGGGTAGTTTGACTGGGGCGGTCTCCTCCCAAAGAGTAACGGAGGAGTACGAAGGTGCACTCAGCATGGTCGGAAATCATGCAATGAGCATAATGGTATAAGTGCGCTTGACTGCGAGACAGACATGTCGAGCAGGTACGAAAGTAGGTCATAGTGATCCGGTGGTTCTGTATGGAAGGGCCATCGCTCAACGGATAAAAGGTACTCCGGGGATAACAGGCTGATACCGCCCAAGAGTTCACATCGACGGCGGTGTTTGGCACCTCGATGTCGGCTCATCACATCCTGGGGCTGAAGCCGGTCCCAAGGGTATGGCTGTTCGCCATTTAAAGTGGTACGCGAGCTGGGTTTAGAACGTCGTGAGACAGTTCGGTCCCTATCTGCCGTGGGCGTTGGAGATTTGAGAAGAGTTGCTCCTAGTACGAGAGGACCGGAGTGAACGAACCTCTGGTGTTCCGGTTGTCACGCCAGTGGCATTGCCGGGTAGCTATGTTCGGACGGGATAACCGCTGAAAGCATCTAAGCGGGAAGCCTCCTTCAAGATAAGATCTCCCTGAGGCCTTGAGCCTCCTGAAGGGCCGTGGAAGACTACCACGTTGATAGGCTGGGTGTGGAAGCGTTGTGAGGCGTTGAGCTAACCAGTACTAATTGCCCGTGCGGCTTGACCATACAACAGAGATGGTTACTAACGACTAGCTAAGCTAGCGGATTGTGAGTTAGAGACATACGATCGCTTGCGGTGTATTACTACAGATTGTTTTACCGACTTATTTGGGGTTATCGCCGGTCAATAACATGACCGAGGCAAACAGCGATAACGCGGCAGGCCAAGCACATTGCTTATAAGACCAACGCCAACCCAAGCCAGTTTGCCTGACGACAATAGAGTTGTGGAACCACCTGATCCCTTGCCGAACTCAGAAGTGAAACGCAACATCGCCGATGGTAGTGTGGGGCTTCCCCATGTGAGAGTAGGTCATCGTCAGGCTTCTAATCCGAAAGGGCCACCCAACAGGGTGGCCCTTTTTTTATGGCTAAAAATATTTTAAAGAAGCAAAAAACAAAAATAAAAAAACTAAGAAAGGGAAAGCAGGAATTACTAAGTCGAAATTAAATAGAAAAAATAAAATAGTTCTGAAGAACTTTAATACTCAACTTTCTATTTAAAAAATCAGTCAGTAATTAAAAAAAGAAAAACCTAAAACTACCTGAGCACCTTAAACAGACGCTCTCCTAAAAAGCCTATAAAAATAGGTCTTTACCGATCTTCTCTCCAAATGCCTTTACACTCACTCAAAAAATAATCAAACAAAAATAACTCGCGTAAAACTCAGAAAAGTACCCATACCACTCCCGCCAAAAATTAAATTTAGCCGGTAAAAATATCGGTGATTTTTTAGTCTCTGCAGTAATCCCTTGTAACACGGGGCCTGCAGCCTGTTTATTAAAGTTATACACAACTCTATCCAGACTTTCTGTTAGTAACACCTGGCTGTGGAAATCCGCGCAAAAAGTGCTGCTTTTTTACCCGCCTTCAATAGAGCCAAGCAACCACGGGGCTGGCCGGGGATATCCCGGAGTTATACACAACTCTATCCATGGTTTCTGTTGGTAACAAAGGCGCCATAAAACGGACATCAGTTATTAACAGTGTTATGAGCGATAAATCTGTGGATTACTGCGGCTGATTGGTACGCCAGTATTCGAGAGAAGAAAAATTTGGGGATAAAAAAAGCCCCACCAGGTGGGGCTTGGGTGGGCTAGTAAGCAAAGGCGTTATCTGGAACGAGGTCAAAGTTCATATCATTCAAACTGAGGTCTTCCAGTGGAACCAGCTCGGCAGGGAGAGCAAAGCGTCGTGCGGCATTGTTCTGGTGCCAATCCAATACTTCAATGTCTGCTGACTCTTCTTGCTGTAGGTCTTGTAAAAAGGTCTTCAGCTCAGTGGTGCTCGCAGTAATTAGCGACTGGTAGTCGTAGGTTCCCAGTAGTTTAACGAAGCGGTATTCATCTGTGGCATCTTCAATACGCAGCCAGGCCTGCCCATTGGAATTACCATCCTCGCCGAGAATAACCGGGCCGTGATCATCGTCGAACACTGGAACGAGCTGATAATCGGGAACAGGTAGTATTGTCCCAACCCAAACCCAACCAGAGAGGCTGGTGCGGCTTAATTGCCATTCACAGAGCCATACCGTCTGATCATCGTCTATGCGAAATTCCCGGTACTCCCTTTGGCTTAAATAGTTGTCAAAGCTCACTTCGGCATTGGGGTTATCTTTACGAAAACTATGAAGCTGTTGTGTCATTTCATAGTTTACTTCCCAATGCTTTTTCAAGCGCCACTGCATTGGGTATTGGCCCCACTCAACGATATATTCTTCGTGCTCGCGAACAGTTTCGACTACGCGCCAAAAGGCGCCGTCAATAAGAATGCAGGTATCCCCGAGCTTACAGCCCGGTGCAATGATGCTGCATTCAGGTGAGGCTTCGGATGCACTCACTAAGTGTTCGCTACGCCCTTCAATAACGTCATACCAGGGAAATCCGTGACGCAATGGTGGCGGGAATGCCAATGGCGGCCGACCGCCAAGTAATCGTCGGAAGAGAACCGATTTTTCAATTTCAAGATCAGAAAGTGTATAGCCTTCCTGTTGTGTGATTTGGCCCCAGGCAAAGGCGGCTCGGATTAGGTGTTTTTCTCGGTCTGAAAAGCTCATGGGTGCAATCATGGGCAAGTAAATAAGAAACCATACCACTGTGCAGGGGTGGGCGCTAATGCAAATGCAATTATCTGCCTTTTGTTGGATGACGACACCTTAGGAGCAGTTCGATACACTGGTTGGGATAAATTCGTTGGATAGGGGGTTTGCAGTGGTTTGGATACAGAGGTTTGCGATCTTCGCGATCAGCTTGTTTATAGGGCTATCTCCAGCAGTTGCAGAAGAGAGAGAAGAGAATAACTTCGAGTCCTGCTACCTGGACGGCTGGAGCCATGCTCTGCACTGTACAAAGATACCGGTTGGTGGGGGAGAAGCTGCAGTAGATCTAGCGGTAATGATAGCCCCAGCAGTTAATGACATTGGACTGGAGCCACTTTATTTACTGGCCGGTGGCCCCGGTCAGGCAGCCAGTTATCTGACCCCGATTCTAAATGCCTTATATAAAGTCAATCAGAGTAGGGCGATCGTTCTTGTCGATAGGCGCGGCTCGGGTTACTCGGCTGCATTTGACTGTGGGATCGACGGAGAAGTCCATATGGATCTGGAGGCGGTCACCGATCAATTCTCAACTTGCTACCTTGAAAACTCCTCCTTTGCGAAAGCGCTGCATAGCCGTCAAGCGGTTGATGATCTGGAGGAAGTGCGCCTCCAGTTGAGACATAAAAAAATTGCTTTGTGGGGAGGTTCTTGGGGAACTCGTACCGCGCTTCTTTACCAGCAATGGTATCCCGAAAGTTTAAGTGTCCTGATCCTGGATGCCGTAGCCCCGATTGATTCAAAAGTTTTTCTTACTGCGCAAGCTGCTGAAAAGGCGCTGCTAAAATTGGAGAAAGACTGCAGTCAGGATCCGGTGTGCTCCGAATTTGGCGATTGGAGATCTGACCTGGATAGCTTGCTTAGGGACTGGGATGGAAGAGCATCGAACTTCCCGGACCCCCACTCTGGTCGCACAATGGAAACAAGTGTTCCCCGTAGCTTCATACAAAACCTGATAAGGACCGCGCTCTACGCACCTGAAACGGCAGCGCAGTTACCATACGCTATTAACCAGGCTGAGGAGGGTAATTATTTACCGCTATCGGGGTTGGTTGGACTTTTATCTGATGATGGAAGTATGTCTATGGGGCTCACCTTATCAGTTGCTTGCGCTGAAGAATTAAATCGCACTACAGAGGAAGAGCTGGCTGCAGATATTCGCGATAGCTTTTTAGGTGATGCTTTTTTTGAGATTTTTGCTGAGGGTTGCAAGGTGTGGCCCGTATCTCCTATCACTTACGAAGTCCCGGAAGAAAGAAATCATCCTGTGTTAATTATTTCCGGGGAGGCTGACCCTATTACCCCACATTATTATGCGGAACAAAGCTTGGGGTACCTTTCAGAATTAAAACAGGTAGTGGTTCCAGGTGGTGGACATATCAATAGTATGCGCGGTTGTATACCAAAGTTAATAGATGATTTTCTAAAATCTCCACTTGCTTCTTTAGATAGTGACTGTATTGCGGATATTCAAAGACCACCTTTTATGGCGGGTGCTTTTGGACCTGAAATTGATAAAGCGGTATCCAGTGAGTTGCTATCGAGCCAAGGGGATAACAAATGATTGCTGTTAAATCTATTCACAAGCAATTCTCTGGAAAGAAAGTACTCAAAGACCTGAGTTTCAATATACCTGATGGCCAAATAACTGCTTTGCTGGGGGCCAATGGAGCCGGTAAAACTACTTGCCTGAGAATTATAACGGGGTTGGTAAAACCGGATGAAGGTACAGTATTTGTTAGTGGGCTTAATGTGGCCGAAAATCCATTAGAAATAAAGCGGCAATTGGGCGTTGTCGGCGATCGTGAAGGCTTGTATGAACGACTTACTGTAGCGGAGTACTTATCATTTTTTGCCAGTGCGCAGGGATTATTTGGGGCAGAGCTTAAGCGCGCATTGAATTCTGTTCGAGAAGAGCTGGAATTAGAAGATTTGTGGCAACGTCGGACAAAAGGCTTTTCCCAGGGGGAGAGAATGAAAGTGTCGCTGGCGCGGGCACTAGTCCACCGGCCTACGCATTTGATACTTGATGAACCGACGCGCGGGCTTGATGTCCTTGCAGCGAGACTGCTGCGGAAAACACTTCTGCGGTTGCGCTCTGAGGGCGTAGCCATTTTATTTTCCAGCCATATTATGGCTGAAGTTACTGAGTTGTCAGATAGAGTATTGGTGATGGCTAACGGTGCTATTGTCGATAGTGGTACCCCCGATGAGCTTGTAGAACGCACAGGCTGTAAAAACCTGGAAGATAGTTTCGTCACTCTGGCTTACGGGGTTAAAGGGGAGGTGATGGCATGAAATTTTTAAACCTATTATTTACTCCCGCCATGTCTGCTCTTCTGAAGAAGGAGTCTTTAGAGGTTTGGCGTGACCGGCGAGCACTGTATTTATCTTTGCTGTTTGCCATTTCATTTCCCGGAATGATCGCATCGATGACTCTGTTTATGTTTAAGTCCCAAGGGGAGAGGACATTTCAGCTAGCGTTGTTAGGCGGGCAGGATTTACCAGTATTAGAGCAGCAGCTGAGTAAAGGGCGGGTGGAACTGGATAGCCTGTCAGAAGGGGACCCGATAGCTTTACTTGATGAAGGTTACGATGCAGTTGTGAAAATTGATGAAGGTTTTTCTACCGATTATCGCAATTTCCGCAGCCCCAAGGTTTATTTGTATGTTGATAGCTCCGATCGTTTCAGCGGGCAAGGCGCGAGTCATGTTCAACAAAAGCTGGGTGAGCTACAACAGCTCATTGTTCAACAAAGAATGGTCGCTAGGGGAGTCCCACTAAAAACAATAGCACCCTGGCAAGTCCAGGTTAGGGATGTCAGTACCCCGTCTACCCGCAGTGCCTGGATTGTTGGTTCAATACCGACACTCTTGATAATGACGCTGTTTATAGGTTGCCTGTCCTCGTCCATTGATGCCTCTGCCGGTGAGCGGGAGAGAATGAGTTTTGAGGTATTACTGCAACAACCTCTGGCCGCCTGGCAGGTGGTCCTGGCCAAGGTTCTCGCTGTAGCCAGTATCAGTTGGTTATCTTCAATTCTCGCGTTAGTTTCGCTAATGGCTGTTTTTCCATTTTTGCCCTTGGCTGAAATGGGGATACAACATGCAACTACGCTGAGTGGCATGGTTGCTATGGCGCTAGCCCTGCTCCCACTGGCTCTATTGGTTGCCGTACTGCAAATATTGTTAGCGTTGCGTTCCCAGTCATTTAAAGATGCCCAAACTCAATTGAGTATATTGCAGATTTTACCTGTCACTATGTTGTTAATATTGGATATGTCATCCATAGAGCTAGAGGAGCCTGCCTGGCAGTTGGTCCCGCTGGTCGCGCAACAGCAGTGGTTTAAGGCTCTACTGGTTGGGGAAACGGTCTCCATATCTCTGATGATCGCTGGCTCACTAGTCAGCCTTTTGTTGGTTGTTGGGTGTATATTAGGCGGTGCCCGAGCGCTGCAGCGAGAGAGTCTGCTCGGAGCTACCTAGCTTACTGATTTAGAGAGTTGTACTGGTATGAGTGACTTTCGTGAAGGGTTATTAAGTATCAACCTGAGGTCTGTAGCAGATAACTATCAGGATCTGGCTAATCGCTTGAAAGCCGGCACCCGGTGCGGTGCGGTGGTTAAAGCGGATGCTTACGGCTTGGGAATGGCTCATGTTGCACCGGCGCTATACGCTCAGGGATGCCGCGATTTCTTTGTGGCCACCCAAGTCGAGGGGGAGCGCTTGCGCAGTGACCTCGGCAACGATGTGAATATAGTCATTTTTACCGGTGTCAGGCCTGGTGCTGAACTAGAGTGCGCTCGCGCGGGTTTGATCCCCACATTGTTTACTCTGGATCAATTGAAGAGCTGGGTTGAAATCTGCGAGAAAGCTCAGTTGGAGGCCCCTTGCGCCGTAAAAATTGATACCGGCATGACTCGGCTGGGATTGACCCCAGATGAGTTCGAATTGCTGCTCAAGGACCGCCCTCTCTTGGAGTCCGCCGATGTTCGGATGTTCTTCAGTCATCTTGCCTGTGCAGACCAGCCCCAGCATCCGCATAATAAGCTTCAGTTGAACGAGTTTAAGACCGCGGGCGATCGCTTGCGGGAACTGTGCCCGGATATTCAGCTCAGCCTTGCGAACTCATCCGGCATCTTTTTGGGTGAGGACTATCACTTTGATATTGCCCGACCGGGCTCCGCACTATACGGCCTTAACCCTGTCCCTGAGGCTGAAAACCCGATGCGTCCAACGGTGACTTTGGGCTTGCCAATTGTCCAAAAGCGCTATGTCAGTCAGTCCCGGTCTGTGGGGTATGGTGCGACCCAGGAAGTTCCCGGAGATAGTTGGCTTGCGGTAGCTCGGGGTGGATATGCCGATGGCATTATACGAGCTCAAGGGGGGCGGGGGCGCGGATGGGGGCACGGCCGCCCGCTGCCAATTGTCGGGCGTATATCAATGGACTCCACCACTTTCGATATTTCGGGTCTCAGCGAAGAGGAGCGGGACTCCCTTCAGTCGATCGAGATTCTCAATGACCAGCTTACGGTGGATGAGGTCGCTGGGTATGCCGGGACTATCGGTTATGAAGTCCTGACGAGCCTCGGGCATCGCTATGGCCGCCATTATGTAAAAGGTTGAACAAATTGCAGGACGTCGCCGCAAAAACACCATTAGAACAGCTTCGCCCGGTGCTGGAGCTTCTGGCGGATGGGGAAATACACTCGGGAGAATCCCTCGGGAATGCGCTTGGTGTCAGCCGAGCCGCTGTTTGGAAACAACTACAAAAGCTCGAGAGCTACGGCCTGACGCTTGAGTCTGCTAAGGGGCGAGGTTATCGCTTGCCGGGAGGTCTCGACCTGCTATCTGAGCAGACTGTTACCGCTCAGCTGGATGGTTCAGCCCGAGCGCTACTGCGCGAGTTGAAGGTTTTTGATGAGTTGAGTTCAACGAACTCGCTGTTATTGGAGCGTTTTGAAGAAGGTAAGGGACACGCTGTAGCGATTCTCGCCGAGCGGCAAAGTGCCGGTCGGGGCCGCCGTGGTCGCAACTGGGTCAGCCCCTATGCCACAAGTATCAGCCTCTCAGTGGGCTGGGAGTTTAATGGCGGTGTACAAAGCCTGGAGGGGTTGAGTCTTGCCGTCGGTGTTGCTGTGGCAAAAGCGCTCGAGCGTTTTTCTGTACCGGGCGTGCGCCTGAAGTGGCCAAATGATGTGTGGTGCCAGGGCCGTAAATTGGCCGGTGTATTACTTGAGCTAAAAGGGGATTTAACCGACCGCTGTTCAGTGGTTATCGGTATCGGGTTGAATAATGGTCTCAACGCAAAGACAGCAGAGGAGATTGATCAACCATGGGCAGATCTCCAGCAAGTCCGTCCTGGTATTGGCCGCAGTGAATTAACTGCGGCGATACTCAGCGAGCTGTTACCGATGCTGGAAACTTACCCGGAAGGGGGGTTCGCCACTTACCGGGAATCGTGGTCAACCCTAGACCAGTTTGCCGGGCAGCCAGTTCAGTTGCGGTCAGGTAATTTGAGCTGGGAAGGTGTTGCGGCCGGTGTCGATGAAAAAGGAGCCTTGTTACTCGACACTGATAAAGGGCAAAAGTCATTTCATGGGGGGAAATCTCGTTGCGGGGGCAGGTGTGATTCTAGAGCTGGATGTCGGCAATACACGGGGTAAGTGGCGCTACCTGGTCGAAGGCGAGGTGATAGCCCGTGGTGATATCGAAACTGGGCAGTTGCGCCAGCAGGTTTTGCCTGAGGGTTGGGCAGACTTAACCCCCTACCGTTTTCGGGTAGTGAATGTCGCCGGTCCCGTTGTTGCTGAATTCTTGAGTCAGGTGGCCCGAGACCTGTTCACACTGGAGGCTGAATTCTCTGCAGTGGCACCTCAATGTGCCGGCGTTATCTGTGGGTATGAAGACCACTCCGCCCTGGGGGTGGATCGGTGGCTGGCAATGTTGGCGGCCTACCAGCAATCTCCCCGAGCATCATTAATTGTGGATTGCGGCAGTGCGGTCACCTTAGATTTACTGGACAATAGCGGGCGCCACATTGGGGGATATATCGTTCCCGGTTTCGGATTGATGAATCGCGTTCTCAGTGTCGATACCCATGCAGCAAAGAGTCGTGAGGCACTGGCCCTGACAAAAACATTGGGCGCGGGACGCAATACCAATGAGGCGATAAACCGTGGCCTCTTGCTGATGGTGTTGGGTGCGGTTGATCGAGCAATGGAAGAATTGCAGGTCCACTCCGGTTCCCTCCCTTTATTGTGGTTAACCGGTGGGGATGCGCAGTTGCTCTCCGCAGTTTACCAGCACGAACATCGCCTGGTTCCTGATTTGGTGATGGATGGGTTGGCCCTTAGTAATCCATAAAAATTTACTCTGTTATGCGCTGGATAGCCCTTTCTTTAGTTGCCCTGAACGCTGTGCTTTTTGCCTGGTATATGTTGGTAGCGCCATCTCCGCAGTTAAGTAGCGGCAAGAGCCCGATCCCTCACGAGTCGGAGGGAAAGAAAATTACCCTCGTTAGCGAAATATCCCCTGAAGAGCTGCCTGCTCCAGAGAAGGCTGGGGCACTGAGTAAGGAGTCCTTTGAGGTTGAGCAGCTTTGTACGCTGTTGGGGCCTTTCGCGGAGGAGTACCAGGGCGAGGATCTCTTGCAGCGAATCCGGTCCCTTCAGGTTAAAGCCGAACTGCGTGATATAGAAATGCAGGGGCAGATGCGCTACTGGGTATATCTGCCGCCACTGAGTTCGAGGCGGGAGGCCTATAACCGCTTGCGTGAACTACAGTCTCAGGGGATCGACAGCTATGTCATTCCCAAAGGCGCATTGGAAAATGGCATTTCATTTGGGATTTTCAGTGAGCGAGCCCGAGCTGAGTCCCATACCGCCGTTTTGAAGGAGAGGGGGTTGCCGCGCAGTTCAAGGAGGAGCCGCAAACCTATATGGAGCGGTGGATAGTTATGCCCCCTGGCAGCACAGAAAGTCTTGCAGAAGAATTTTGGCGACAACTGCAAAGTGAATACCCGGATCTGGATCGGCGCCCAAATCTTTGTTCTGAAGTACTTGGCTAACAAAAAAGCAGATTTATCAGAAAATCATCAGGTGGCGTCTCGAATCGCTGTTTTTTTCAACAAGTTGGAATAGGCGACATAAAAAATATGATTTATCTGCAAAAAGGGTGTTGCGTGTCGAGATAAGTTCCCATAGAATCCCGCCTCCATTGACGAGGGTGACTTAACAACTTCGGCAATGAACGGGATAGGGCTGGCGTAGCTCAGTTGGTAGAGCAGCTGACTTGTAATCAGCCGGTCGGGGGTTCGACTCCTCTCGCCAGCTCCATTTTCATCCCGTTGCTGTCAAAATTAGGTTTCGCTGCTAAGTATGTGAAATTTAAAGAAAAATTGTTGACAGTGCAGCGAGATGTGTAGACAATGCACACCGCTTTGAGCAGGGGTTCCCGAGTGGCCAAAGGGATCAGACTGTAAATCTGACGCGAAAGCTTCGGTGGTTCGAATCCACCCCCTGCACCATATTACACCTTAGGGTGTTGCGCGAAATCGAATGGTTTCGCATGGAGGTCCCGAAAGCGGGCATAGTTCAATGGTAGAACCTCAGCCTTCCAAGCTGATGATGCGGGTTCGATCCCCGCTGCCCGCTCCAAGTTTTGGGGTTGGTTGGAATGCTCTCCAGGGTGCAACATTTTAAGATGCCGTTATCGGCAAGGTTTTAGCTCATGTAGCTCAGGGGTAGAGCACACCCTTGGTAAGGGTGAGGTCGGCGGTTCAAATCCGCCCATGAGCTCCATTTTATATGACCGCAAGGGTGAAAGCTCTTGCGGTTGTTTGTGTCCGGGGTCGGATTTTCCGGGTCGGATGTGCATGTTCTGGACGTGGGTGGTGCCGTTATCGGCTCGCCTATATATAGGAGGCTGCAATGGCAAAAGAAAAGTTTGAACGTTCCAAGCCCCACGTGAACGTGGGCACCATCGGTCACGTTGACCACGGTAAAACCACCCTGACTGCTGCTCTGACCCGCGTATGTGCGGAAGTTTGGGGTGGTGACGCTGTTGCTTTCGACGGTATCGACAATGCACCGGAAGAGCGTGAGCGCGGTATTACCATCGCTACTTCTCACGTTGAGTACGAGTCCCCGACTCGCCACTATGCTCACGTAGATTGCCCGGGACACGCCGACTACGTTAAGAATATGATCACCGGTGCTGCTCAGATGGACGGCGCTATCCTGGTATGTTCCGCAGCTGACGGCCCCATGCCGCAGACTCGTGAGCACATCCTGCTTTCCCGTCAGGTAGGTGTACCTTACATCGTTGTATTCCTGAACAAAGCGGACATGGTAGACGACGAAGAGCTGCTCGAGCTGGTAGAAATGGAAGTTCGCGAACTTCTGGACCAGTACGAGTTCCCAGGTGACGACACTCCGATCATCGTTGGTTCCGCTCTGATGGCCCTGAACGGCGAAGACGACAGCGAAATGGGTACTACCGCTGTTAAGAAGCTGGTAGAGACTCTGGACGAGTACATCCCTGAGCCAGAGCGTGCTGTAGATCAGCCGTTCCTGATGCCGATCGAAGACGTATTCTCTATCTCTGGCCGTGGTACTGTTGTGACTGGTCGTGTAGAGCGCGGTGTGATCAACACTGGCGACGAGATCGAAATCGTTGGTATCAAAGAAACCACCACTACTACCTGTACTGGTGTTGAAATGTTCCGCAAGCTGCTCGACGAAGGTCGTGCTGGTGAGAACATCGGCGCACTGCTGCGCGGCACCAAGCGTGACGAAGTAGAGCGTGGTCAGGTACTGGCTAAGCCGGGCTCCATCACTCCGCACACCAAGTTCGAAGCGGAAGTGTATGTGCTTTCCAAGGACGAAGGTGGTCGTCACACCCCGTTCTTTAAAGGCTACCGTCCTCAGTTCTACTTCCGTACTACCGATGTAACTGGTGCGGTAGAGCTGCCGGAAGGTACTGAAATGGTAATGCCGGGCGACAACATTCAAATGGTTGTTACCCTGATCGCTCCGATCGCCATGGAAGACGGCCTGCGCTTCGCTATCCGCGAAGGTGGTCGTACCGTAGGTGCGGGCGTTGTTGCTAAGATCATTGAGTAATCTTTGATTTCTGCATCACAATATCCTATGTGGTGCACCAGGTGGGAGAGTTCCTGTAGCTCTCTCATCTTTGAGTGCGAAAGTGCTCACACTGTACAGGCCAGTAGTTCAATTGGTAGAGCACCGGTCTCCAAAACCGGGTGTTGGGGGTTCGAGTCCCTCCTGGCCTGCCATTTTTAATCACTCCGCTTAGATAAGCTTAGGGGTGTCGCAAAACCCTACTTGTCAGTGGGGCTTTTGTGTTTATGAGCGCTAAAAGATTATCTATAGTGCGCTAAGGGCTTCTTATATGAATGCTAAAACAGAAGCGAAAACCTTTCGTCTTGACGGTCTGAAGTGGTTGTTAATAGTGCTGCTGGTGGGCGGTGCTGTTGCAGGCAATTCATATTACGCCGAATTCCCTTTGTTTTACCGAGTGTTGGCAGTAACTGCCATCTGTCTGGTAGCTCTGGTTGTGGCTGTAAATACCGCCAAAGGCAATGCGTTGTGGCAACTGTTGCGCGAAGCGCAAACTGAAGTCAGGCGTGTGGTTTGGCCGACCCGCCAAGAAGCAACCCAGACCACAGCGATTGTGGTTGTTTTCGTGTTGATTATGGCGCTTATCTTGTGGGCGCTTGATTCGGCTCTGGGTTGGGCGGCTTCCAAATTTATCGGCTAAAGGTTGATACATGTCAAAGAATTGGTATGTGGTCCAGGCTTACTCGGGCTATGAGAAGCGTGTCGCCAGCTCCCTGAAAGAGCGCATTGAGCTGAACGAAATGGACCACCTGTTTGGTGAAGTCCTGGTTCCCACGGAAGAAGTGGTTGAGATGCGCGCAGGGCAAAAGCGCAAGAGTGAACGCAAGTTTTTCCCGGGCTATGTCCTGGTAGAAATGGAATTGAATGACGATACCTGGCACTTGGTGAAAGAAACTCCCCGAGTACTGGGTTTTATCGGCGGTAAGGCGGATAAGCCAGCCCCGATTACTGACCGCGAAGCGCAGGCTATCCTGAATCGCATTGACGATTCCGCCGATAAGCCCAAGCCCAAGACTCTGTTTGAGCCCGGTGAAATGGTTCGAGTTATCGACGGTCCGTTTAATGATTTCAACGGTGTGGTTGAAGAGGTTAACTACGAGAAGAGTCGCTTGCGAGTGGCTGTGTTGATCTTCGGGCGTTCCACCCCGGTTGAACTGGAGTTCAGTCAGGTAGAGAAGACCTGATTCCAGTATAAATTTTTTGCCCCCTTTCGCCGCGAGGTGGAAGGGGGTTTTCGCGTCCCCGAAAAATGAGTTTTCATTTCGGGGTTCGGGGAGCTTGCCCTTAAACCTTATGGCTGAGTGGCGGGCGTTAATACCCAACTAGAGGAGAGCTGTAATGGCTAAGAAAGTAGAAGCTTATATCAAGCTGCAAGTTAAGGCCGGTCAGGCCAACCCGAGTCCGCCCGTTGGTCCCGCACTGGGTCAGCACGGTGTGAACATCATGGAATTCTGTAAGGCGTTCAACGCCCAGACCCAGAGCCTCGAGCCAGGTCTGCCAGTTCCAGTTGTAATCTCTGTATACAACGACCGCTCCTTCACCTTCATCATGAAGTCGCCGCCCGCCGCTGTACTGCTGCGCAAGGCTGCCAAGATCAAGAGCGGTTCCGGTCGTCCGAACACTGAGAAAGTGGGTAAAGTAACCCGCGCTCAGCTGGAAGAGATCGTAGAAATGAAGAAAGCAGACCTGACTGCATCCGACTTGGACGCGGCCGTGCGCACTATCGCTGGTTCCGCTCGCAGCGCCGGTATCGAAGTGGAGGGTCTCTAAGTGGCTAAATTGAGCAAGCGTCAGCGCGTAATCGCTGAGAAGGTTGAAGCTGGTAAGGCTTACGGTATCGAAGAAGCCGTAGCTCTGCTGAAAGAGCTGTCCAACGTTAAGTTTGCAGAAACTGTAGACGCTTCTGTAAACCTGGGCATCGACCCACGTAAATCCGACCAGGCTGTTCGCGGTGCAACTACTCTGCCGCACGGTACTGGTAAAGAAGTTCGCGTAGCTGTTTTCACCCAGGGTGCTAACGCTGACGCCGCTAAAGAAGCGGGCGCTGACTTGATCGGTATGGACGAGCTGGCTGCCGACGTTAAAGCAGGCAAGATGGACTTCGACGTAGTAATCGCTTCCCCCGATGCGATGCGCGTTGTAGGTCAGCTGGGTCAAATCCTCGGCCCGCGCGGCCTGATGCCGAACCCGAAGACTGGCACCGTAACTCCAGACGTTGCTACTGCGGTTAAAAATGCCAAAGCGGGTCAGGTGCGTTTCCGCGCTGACAAAGGCGGCATTATCCACGGTGGTATCGGTAAAGTTGCTTTCGATGCGAACTCTCTGAAAGAGAACCTGGAAGCTCTGGTTGCCGACCTGAAGAAAGCCAAGCCGGCTTCTGCAAAAGGTGTATATCTGAAGAAGATCACCCTGAGCACCACTATGGGCCCGGGTCTGGTTATCGATCAGTCTTCCCTGAACATCTAAATATCACTGCGGGGTGTGATCACCTCTCAGTAAATCGAACTTTGGGGTCCACCTGAATGCTTCGGCACAAGGTGGGCCGTCAAAGACCGTAGGTGTCAGGTGCGTTGAGGTTTAACGTGCCTGGCTTAATCCGAACTTCGGCCAGGTTGGCCATTGCGAGGTTCGAGCCTACGCAGACGGTGTCGCCCAAACCAGTATTTTTACTGGATTTGAGCTTTATGCACCGGAACGGATCGGACGTTTAAGTCCGGTTTTTTTCAAATCCAGGAGTGACACTATGGCTATTGGACTCGAAGACAAGAAAGCGATTGTCGCAGATGTCCAGCAAGCTGCTGAAGGTGCTCTGTCTGCGGTTGTTGCGGATTCCCGCGGCGTAACCGTGAATGACATGACCACTCTGCGCAAAGAGGCTCGCGAGAACGGCGTTTGGTTGAAAGTCGTCCGCAACACTCTGGCGCGTCGCGCTCTGGCAGGTACCGAATACGAATGTCTGACTGACAAATTCGTAGGTCCTAGCATCATTGCATTCTCTAACGAACACCCAGGTGCCGGCGCGCGCATCCTGAGCCAGTTCGCTAAAGGCAATGACAAGCTGGAACTGAAAGGTGCTGCCTTCGAAGGCGCGATCACCGACGTCGCATTGTTGGCAAGCCTGCCGACTTACGACGAGGCGATCGCCAAGCTGATGAGCGTGTTGAAAGAAGCATCTGCTGGCAAGCTGGTTCGCACTATTGCGGCCGTTCGCGACCAAAAAGAGCAGGAAGCTGCGTAATTTTTTCGCTAGAGCGAATCGCAGTTTCAAAACGAAATACGAGCAGCTACTGCTCAAACCAATTCAGGTACTGAATCATGTCTCTGACTAAAGAAGATATCATCAATGCTGTTGCCGAAATGTCCGTTAAGGATGTTGTTGAGCTGATCGAAGCAATGGAAGAGAAATTCGGCGTAACTGCTGCTGCAGCAGTTGTAGCTGGCCCAGCTGGTGGCGAAGCTGCCGCTGAAGAGAAAGACTCTTTCGACGTAATCCTGACTTCCCCAGGCGACAAGAAAGTGAACGTGATCAAAGTTGTTCGCGGCATCACTGGCCTGGGCTTGAAAGAAGCTAAAGGTCTGGTAGACGGCGCTCCGAGCCCGCTGAAAGAAGGCGTAAGCAAAGACGAAGCTGAAGCAGCTAAGAAAGAGCTGGAAGAAGCTGGCGCAGTTGTAGAACTGAAGTAATTCGGTTCTTGCGTCTCCCGCTAGCTGTCGCGTAAAGCGGCGGGTAGCGGTAAGGCTGGTGGACTTTTGTCCGCCGGCCTTTTTGCCGTTTGCGGTACTGAGGTTTTTACCGGTGCCGGCGGGATTTAAAAACCGTGGCAAACCTCATTTAACCATAGCGCAGTAGCGCTACCCAAAAGCAAGCGGAGAGGTTTCTGGCCAGTGCAGGCAAGTTGCATTGACCAGAGGCTTCTCGCCCGGAGGGGCTCTGGACTGGAGTCCCACGAAGTCTTGTCACTGATCAAGCTGGGGAATTTGAATGGCTTACTCATATACTGAGAAAAAACGTATCCGCAAGGATTTTGGCAAACTGCCTAAGGTCATGGATGTGCCCTTTCTGCTTGCGATACAGCTCGATTCTTATCGCAACTTTACACAGGCCGACAAGCGCCCCGACGACCGTATGGACGTTGGCCTGCAAGCGGCGTTTAAATCTGTATTTCCGATTGTCAGCTATTCCGGCAATGCCGCCCTGGAGTACGTAAGTTATACGCTGGGTAAGCCCGCTTTTGACGTTAAGGAATGTACCCTGCGCGGCGTTACCTATGCATGTCCGCTGCGCGTGCGCGTGCGTCTGATTATTTACGATAAAGAATCTGCGAATAAGTCCATTAAGGACATTAAAGAGCAGGAAGTTTACATGGGCGAGATTCCGCTCATGACCGACAACGGTACCTTCGTAATCAATGGTACCGAGCGCGTTATCGTATCCCAGCTGCACCGTTCCCCGGGTGTATTCTTCGATCACGACAAAGGCAAGACTCACTCTTCCGGTAAGCTGTTGTACGCCGCGCGTGTCATCCCCTACCGTGGCTCATGGCTGGACTTCGAGTTCGATCCGAAAGACCTGGTGTTTGTGCGTATCGATCGTCGCCGTAAATTGCCAGCGACTATTCTGCTGCGTGCCTTGGGTTACACCTCCCAGGAAATGCTGGAAATGTTCTTCGAGACCAGCACCTTTGAGCTGTTGGAAGACCGTGTCAGCCTGGAGCTGATTCCGTCTCGCCTGCGCGGTGATGTTGCTTCTTTTGACATCAAAGACGGCCAGGGCAAGGTGATTGTCGAAGAGGGTCGCCGTATTACCCCGCGTCATATCCGTCAGTTGGAAAAGGCCGGCGTAGAAAAGCTGGAAGCACCGCTCGAGTACCTGTTTGGCCGTGTACTGGCGAACGACATCATCGATGAGTCCACCGGTGAGATCGCGATCGACTGTAACACCGAGATTACTGATGAAGTAATCGCCAAGCTGCGTGTACTGAACGTTAAGAGTTTCCAAACCCTGTACACCAACGACCTGGATCGCGGTCCGTTTATCTCCGACACCCTGCGTGCAGAGCCTTCTCGCACTGTGTTGGAAGCGCTGGTAGAGATCTACCGTATGATGCGCCCGGGCGAACCGCCCACCAAGGAGTCCGCAGAAGCGCTGTTCGAGAACTTGTTCTTTACCGACGAGCGTTACGACCTGTCCGCTGTTGGCCGCATGAAGTTCAACCGACGCCTGGGTCGCGAAGACGAGACTGGCCCCGGCACTCTGAGCAAAGAAGATATCGTCGAAGTTCTGAAGACTCTGATCGATATCCGCAACGGTCAGGGCATGGTCGACGATATCGATCACCTGGGTAACCGTCGCGTGCGTTCCGTAGGCGAAATGGCTGAAAACCAGTTCCGCGTTGGCCTGGTACGTGTAGAGCGCGCTGTTAAAGAGCGCCTGTCCATGGCGGAGTCCGAAGGCCTGATGCCTCAGGACCTGATCAATGCCAAGCCGGTTGCCGCTGCTGTGAAGGAATTCTTCGGTTCCTCGCAGCTGTCCCAGTTTATGGACCAGAACAACCCGCTGTCGGAAGTGACTCACAAGCGTCGTGTTTCCGCCCTCGGCCCGGGTGGTTTGACCCGTGAGCGCGCTGGCTTTGAGGTGCGCGATGTACACCCGACTCACTACGGCCGCGTATGTCCGATTGAGACGCCGGAAGGACCGAACATCGGTCTGATTAACTCCCTGGCTACTTACGCCCGCGCCAACCATTACGGTTTCCTCGAGAGCGCCTACCGCAAAGTGGTCGATGGCAAGGTAACTGATGAAATTGCGTACCTGTCCGCGATCAATGAAGCCAACTTCATTATTGCCCAGGCGTCTGCGGAAGTAGATGACAACGGTAACTTTGTTGATGACCTGATCAGCGTGCGTCACCAGGGCGAATTTACCCTGAAAGCACCGAGCGAAATCCAGTATATGGATGTTTCCGCCAAGCAGGTGGTTTCCGTAGCTGCGGCGATGATTCCATTCCTCGAGCACGATGACGCCAACCGTGCATTGATGGGATCGAACATGCAACGTCAGGCGGTACCGACCCTGCGCGCTGAAAAGCCGCTGGTGGGCACCGGTATGGAGCGCACTGTAGCGCGCGACTCCGGCGTGTGTGTGGTTGCTAAGCGCGGCGGCATTATTGAGCGCGTTGATTCCAGCCGTGTGGTTGTTCGCGTGGCCGATGCTGAGGTGGAAGCCGGTGATGCAGGTGTGGATATCTACAACCTGACCAAATACATCCGCTCCAACCAGAATACCTGTATCAACCAGCGCCCGATCGTTAATACTGGCGATCGTGTAGTCCGTGGCGATATTCTCGCCGATGGTCCCTCTGTAGACCTGGGTGAGCTGGCTCTGGGCCAGAATATGCGCATCGCATTTATGCCCTGGAATGGTTACAACTTTGAGGACTCCATCCTCATCAGTGAGCGCGTTGTACAGGAAGACCGCTTCACCACCATCCACATTCAGGAGCTGACCTGTATTGCCCGCGATACCAAGCTGGGCAGTGAGGAAATTACTGCGGATATCCCCAATGTTGGCGAATCTGCCCTGAATAAGCTGGACGAGTCCGGCATCGTATACATCGGCGCAGAAGTAGGCGCTGGCGATATCCTGGTCGGTAAGGTCACTCCGAAGGGCGAAGCCCAGCTGACTCCGGAAGAAAAACTGCTGCGCGCAATCTTCGGAGAGAAAGCTTCCGACGTTAAGGACACCTCCCTGCGCGCGCCCAGTGGCACCCGCGGTACGGTGATCGACGTTCAGGTATTTACCCGCGACGGCCTGCAGAAAGACCAGCGCTCCCTCGATATCGAGAAGTCACAGCTGGACGAGGTCCGCAAGGATCTGAACGAGGAATATCGCATTGTAGAAGGTGCGACCTTCGAGCGTCTGCAACAAGCTCTGCTGGGCCAAAAGGCCGCCGGTGGTAAGGGCGTTAAGAAGGGCGATGAGATGACCGCTGAAGTCCTCGCCGCCCTGCCGCGCGAAGACTGGTTCAAGCTGCGTATGGAAGACGACAGCCTGAACGATCAGCTGGAAAAAGCGGAAGCTCAGCTGAAAGAGCGTCGCAAGCTGCTCGACGAAGCCTTCGAAGACAAGAAGAAGAAACTGGAGTCCGGCGATGACCTGGCTCCGGGCGTGCTGAAAATCGTCAAGGTTTACCTGGCGATCAAACGCCGCATCCAGCCGGGCGACAAGATGGCCGGTCGTCACGGTAACAAAGGTGTTATCTCCGTAATCAAGCCCGTTGAGGACATGCCTTATGACCAAAACGGTGAGCCGGTAGATATCGTCCTGAACCCGCTGGGCGTTCCCTCGCGGATGAACGTTGGCCAGGTTCTGGAAATGCACTTGGGCATGGCCGCTAAAGGCCTCGGCGTTAAAGTCGACAAGATGATCAAGGAGCAGCAGGAAATCGCCAAGGTGCGCGGATTCCTGGAAGAGGTCTACAACTCCACTGGCGGACGCAAGGAAGAACTCGACGAGTTCTCCGATGAGGAAGTCATGACCATGGCGCAAAACCTGCGTCGCGGTGTACCTATGGCGACCCCGGTATTTGACGGTGCCGATGAAAGTGAGATCAAGCAGCTGCTGCGTCTTGCCGATATCCCGGATTCCGGTCAGATCACCCTGCACGACGGCCGCACCGGCGATGCTTTCGAGCGTCCGGTAACTGTGGGCTACATGTACATGCTGAAGCTGAACCACTTGGTAGACGACAAGATGCACGCGCGTTCTACCGGTTCCTACAGCCTGGTTACCCAGCAGCCGCTGGGTGGTAAAGCCCAGTTCGGTGGTCAGCGTTTCGGGGAGATGGAAGTGTGGGCGCTGGAAGCTTACGGCGCTGCATACACCCTGCAGGAAATGCTCACGGTTAAATCCGATGACGTGGAAGGCCGTACCAAGATGTACAAGAACATCGTGGACTCCGACCACCGCATGGAGCCGGGCATGCCGGAATCCTTCAACGTACTGGTTAAGGAAATCCGCTCTCTCGGTATGAACTTCGAGCTTGAGCACGAGTAAATCCGAACCCGTACCGAAGCCTGTTGGCAGGTGAAATGAGACAAGTGCCAGCGCCCCTCGAAGCAGTGGGGCAGCTGGCTAGCCCGGCGGCTAGTGCGAGTGCCGGGTTGACTACCCCTAGTGGAGGAAAGGCCTTGAAAGATTTATTAAATCTGGTGAAGTCCCAGGAGCAGCTGGAAGAGTTTGATGCGATTCGTATCGGTCTGGCATCACCGGACATGATTCGCTCCTGGTCCTACGGCGAAGTGAAAAAGCCGGAGACCATCAACTACCGTACCTTTAAGCCTGAGCGTGAAGGCTTGTTCTGTGCCAAGATCTTTGGCCCGGTAAAAGACTACGAGTGCCTGTGCGGTAAGTACAAGCGCATGAAGCACCGCGGCATTATCTGTGAGAAGTGTGGCGTTGAAGTGACCAAGGCCAAGGTTCGCCGTGAGCGCATGGGTCACATCGAGCTGGCCAGCCCGGTTGCACACATCTGGTTCCTGAAGTCCCTGCCGTCCCGTATCGGCCTGCTGCTGGACATGACCCTGCGCGATATCGAGCGCGTGCTGTACTTCGAATCTTACGTGGTTACCGAGCCGGGTATGACTACCCTGGAGCGCGGTCAGCTGCTGAATGACGAGCAGTACTTTGAGGCGATGGAAGAGTTCGCCGACGAGTTTGAAGCGAAGATGGGTGCCGAGGCGATCCAGGAGCTGATGGCGGATATCGAGCTGCCCGCAGAAATCCAGCGCCTGCGTGAAGAGATCCCGGCGACCAACTCCGAAACCAAGATCAAGAAACTGTCCAAGCGCCTGAAGCTGCTGGAAGCCTTCTACAAGTCCGGCAACAACCCGGAGTGGATGGTGATGAAGGCTCTGCCGGTTCTGCCGCCGGATCTGCGTCCGCTGGTACCGCTGGATGGCGGTCGTTTCGCGACCTCGGATCTGAACGACCTCTACCGTCGTGTGATCAACCGTAACAACCGTCTGAAGCGTCTGCTTGAGCTGAACGCGCCGGACATTATCGTGCGCAACGAAAAGCGCATGCTGCAGGAATCTGTTGACGCACTGCTGGATAACGGCCGTCGCGGTCGCGCCATCACCGGCTCCAACAAGCGCCCGCTGAAGTCCCTGGCTGACATGATTAAAGGTAAGCAGGGTCGTTTCCGTCAGAACCTGCTGGGTAAGCGTGTTGACTACTCCGGTCGTTCCGTGATCGTGGTAGGTCCGACCCTGCGTCTGCACCAGTGTGGTCTGCCCAAGAAGATGGCACTGGAACTGTTTAAGCCGTTTATCTTTGGCAAGCTGGAATCCCGTGGCCTGGCCACTACGATCAAAGCTGCCAAGAAGATGGTTGAGCGCGAGGAAGCTGTCGTTTGGGATATCCTCGACGAAGTGATCCGCGAGCACCCGGTACTGCTTAACCGTGCACCGACCCTTCACCGTCTGGGTATCCAGGCGTTTGAACCGGTACTGATTGAAGGTAAGGCAATCCAGCTGCACCCGCTGGTTTGTGCGGCCTATAACGCCGACTTCGACGGTGACCAGATGGCGGTACACGTACCGTTGACGATCGAAGCGCAGCTGGAATCCCGCGCGCTGATGATGTCCACCAACAACATCCTGTCGCCTGCCAACGGTGAGCCGATTATCGTACCGTCCCAGGACGTGGTACTGGGTCTGTATTGGATGACCCGTGAGCGCGTTAATGATAAAGGCGAAGGCATGTTCTTCTCCGATATCAAAGAAGTGAGCCGCGCTTTCTACGCCAAGCAGGTTGGTCTGCAAGCGAAGATCAAAGTACGTATCCGCGAAAATATCGTCGGCGAAGACGGTGAGAAGCACGAGACTATCTCCATTCAGGACACCACTGTAGGCCGCGCGCTGCTGTGGAACATCGTGCCGGAAGGCCTGCCGTTTGCGCACGTCAACCAGCCGATGAAGAAAAAGGCAATCTCCCGCGCCCTGAACGAGTGCTACCGTAAGGTAGGCCTGAAGGCGACGGTTATTTTTGCCGACCAGCTGATGTACACCGGTTTCGATTTCTCTACCAAGTCCGGTTCCTCCATTGGTGTGAACGACTTTGAGATTCCGGCTGAGAAAGCTGAACTGATCGATGCCGCTGAAGCGGAAGTGAAAGAGATTGAAAGCCAGTTTGCTTCCGGCCTGGTAACCCAGGGTGAGAAGTACAACAAGGTTATCGATGTTTGGTCCCGCACCAACGACAAGGTAACCCAGGCGATGATGGCCGGTATCAAGAAAGAGAAGGTGATCGATCGCGAGGGCAACGAGACCAAGCAGGACTCCTTCAACTCTGTATATATGTACGCAGACTCCGGTGCTCGTGGTTCTGAAGCTCAGATCCGTCAGCTCGCTGGTATGCGTGGTCTGATGGCCCGTCCGGATGGCTCCATTATCGAGAACGCCATTACGGCAAACTTCCGTGAAGGTCTGACTGTACAGCAGTACTTCATCTCGACCCACGGTGCTCGTAAAGGTCTTGCGGATACCGCACTGAAAACCGCTAACTCCGGTTACCTGACCCGTCGTCTGGTTGACGTGGCCCAGGACGTGGTAATTACCGAGCTGGATTGTGGCACCGACGACGGTCTGACCATGGCGCCGGTAATCGAGGGCGGTGATGTTATCGAATCTCTCGGTGACCGTATCCTCGGTCGTGTAGTGGCCCGCGATGTACTGAAGCCTGGCAGTGACGAAATCGCCGTTTCTGCCGGCACTATGATCGACGAGAAGTGGGTAGAGCGCATCGAAGCCATGGGCATCGATGAGGTTCTGGTTCGCTCCCCGATCACCTGTGAGACTGCACACGGTATCTGTGCCCAGTGTTACGGCCGCGACCTGGCCCGTGGCCACCGCGCCAACCCGGGTGAGTCTGTGGGCGTTGTTGCCGCACAGTCCATCGGTGAGCCGGGCACCCAGCTGACCATGCGTACCTTCCACATCGGTGGTGCTGCAAGCCGTGCCTCCGCTGCGGACAGCATCCAGGTGAAGCAGGGCGGTACCGTACGTCTGCATAATGTTAAGACGGTTAAGACCGAAGTTGGCACTCTGGTAGCCGTGTCCCGTTCCGGTGAGCTGGCGATTGCCGACAGCGCCGGTCGCGAGCGCGAGCGCTACAAGCTGCCTTACGGTGCTGTGATCAGCGTCTACGAAGGTGCCGAGGTAGACGGTGGCCAGATCGTGGCCAAGTGGGACCCGCACACCCACCCGATCATCACCGAGGTAGCCGGTTGGGTGAAACTGTCCGGTATGGAAGAAGGGCTCTCCATCCGCAAGCAGACCGACGATATCACCGGCCTGTCCTCTATCGAGATTATCGATCCGGCCGAGCGCCCGGCAGCGGGTAAAGATCTGCGCCCAGCGGTAACCCTGCTGGATGAGAACGGCGAAGAGCTGACTCTGGCTAACAGTAATGCGCCTGCGCACTACGCCTTGCCGCCGCGTGCAATCCTCAGCCTGGCTGAAGGTAAGCAGGTGAACGTGGGTGACGTAATTGCACGTATTCCGCAGGAATCCGGCGGTACCAAGGATATCACCGGTGGTCTGCCCCGCGTTGCCGACCTGTTTGAAGCGCGTAAGCCGAAAGAGCCGTCCATTCTGGCGGAAATCTCCGGTACCGTTTCCTTCGGTAAGGAGACCAAAGGTAAGGTTCGTCTGCAGATTACTCCGCGCGACGGCAAGCCGCTGGCCAATGGTAAGGACCACTACGAGGTTCTGATTCCAAAGCACCGCCAGCTGACCGTGTTCGAAGGTGAAACCGTAGAGAAGGGTGAGGTTATCTCCGATGGCCCGTCCAACCCGCACGATATTCTGCGCCTGAAAGGTGTTGAAGAGCTGGCTCGCTACATCACCAACGAGATCCAGGAGGTTTACCGCCTCCAGGGTGTAGGCATTAACGATAAGCACATCGAAACCATCGTGCGTCAGATGCTGCGTAAAGTTGAAGTCACCGAGATGGGTGATTCCAGCTTGATTAAGGGCGACCAGGTTGAATACCAGCGCGTGATCGAAGAAAACGAACAGCTGCGTGCCGAGAACAAGCAGCCCGCTCAGTTCGAACGCCTGCTGCTGGGTATTACCAAAGCGTCTCTGGCAACTGAGTCCTTCCTGTCAGCGGCTTCGTTCCAGGAAACCACTCGCGTTCTGACCGAAGCGGCGGTAACTGGTAAGGAAGACAACCTGCGCGGCTTGAAAGAGAACGTGGTTGTGGGTCGCTTGATCCCGGCTGGTACCGGTCTGGCTTACCACAGCGAGCGCAAGCGCAAGCGCAGCCTGCAGTTGGAAGAGGCCTTCGGTGAAGGACCTTCCGCAGCTGAGGTTGAAGCAGCTCTGACTGAGGCACTGAAGTCCTCAGGCGAATAAGGCGTATCCCACTCTATCTGTCGGTGGAGTGGGGTAGGTTGGGGCACTTAGGTGCCCGATCTGATATTGGCGACTGTCTGTGATGTAAGCACTTACTTCCGTCGCCGATTGACTAGGCGGGTTGTCGCTTATAGAATGCGGCCCCCGCTTATGTGGGGTGTTCCGTTTGATCCCAGGATCGGACGATACACACAGACGATAGGCCCTCACTGTTAGAGCTGGGGGCATTTTATTTTTGGAGTGATTTTTAATGGCAACGATCAACCAGTTGGTTCGTAAGCCGAGAAAACGCAAAGTTGAAAAAAGCGACGTTCCTGCTCTGCAGGCTAGCCCGCAGCGTCGCGGAGTTTGCACTCGTGTGTACACCACTACACCGAAGAAGCCGAACTCTGCACTGCGTAAGGTTTGCCGTGTGCGTCTGACCAGCGGTTACGAAGTAACTTCGTACATCGGTGGTGAAGGCCACAACCTGCAAGAGCACAGCGTGGTACTGATTCGCGGCGGTCGTGTAAAAGACCTGCCGGGTGTGCGCTACCACACTGTACGCGGTGCACTTGACTGTGCCGGCGTAAACGATCGCAAGCAGGGCCGTTCTAAGTACGGCGCCAAGCGTCCTAAAGGTTAATCACCTTTAACGATTTGCGTTTCGGTTTCCAACCGGAGTAAGGCTGAGCTCGCCGGATTGTAATGTTTTACGGCGGCGTCTCAGAATAACCCTGAAGAGAGGCAATACCCATGCCGAGAAGACGAGTAGTCGCCAAGCGCGAAGTGCTACCGGACCCCAAGTTCGGGAACGTCACCCTGGCCAAGTTCATGAACCACGTCATGATCAGCGGCAAGAAGTCAGTTGCAGAGCGTATCGTATACGGTGCACTTGAAACTATTTCTGAAAAATTGAACAAAGATCCGATCGAAGTATTCGAGGAGTCTTTGGAAAATATCGCGCCTATGGTGGAAGTAAAGTCCCGCCGTGTTGGTGGTGCGACGTATCAGGTGCCTGTAGAAGTGCGCCCCTCGCGTCGTACGGCTCTGGCAATGCGTTGGTTGGTGGAGTTCTCCCGTAAGCGCGGTGAGAAATCTATGGCTCAGCGTCTGGCCAACGAAATGATCGACGCAGCCCAAAACAAGGGTGGCGCGGTCAAGAAGCGTGAAGATGTACACCGCATGGCAGAAGCCAACAAGGCATTCTCTCACTACCGCTTCTAAGTCTGATGAATACCAACATCGGAAATTAATACCGAAAGGCAGCACGGAAATTTCCAGGCTGCCTTTTGCCGTTATATCGAGGATACAACTGTGGCACGTAAAACGCCCATCGCACGTTACCGTAACATCGGTATCTGTGCCCACGTAGACGCCGGTAAAACCACTACTACCGAGCGCGTACTTTTCTACACTGGTCTATCCCACAAAATTGGTGAAGTACACGAAGGTGCTGCCACCATGGACTGGATGGAGCAGGAGCAGGAGCGTGGTATCACCATTACTTCTGCTGCAACTACCTGTTTCTGGTCTGGCATGCAGCAGCAGTTCGACCAGCACCGCGTAAACATCATCGATACCCCAGGACACGTTGACTTCACTATTGAAGTTGAGCGCTCCCTGCGCGTACTCGACGGTGCTGTTGTTGTACTGTGTGGCTCCTCTGGTGTTCAGCCTCAGACTGAAACCGTATGGCGCCAGGCGAACAAATACGAAGTACCGCGCATGGTATTCGTAAACAAAATGGACCGCGCCGGTGCGAACTACCGCAACGTTGTGAGCCAGCTGAAAGATCGCTTGAACGCGAATGCTGTACCTCTGCAGATGACCATCGGCTCTGAGGACGAGTTCAAGGGTGTTGTTGACCTGGTGAAGATGAAGGCCATTCTGTGGAATGAAGCCGACCAGGGCATGACTTTCGACTACGCTGACATCCCCGCTGAGCTGCAGGACGAGTGCGACGAAATGCGCGAGTACCTGGTAGAAGCGGCCGCTGAAGCCAGCGAAGAGTTGATGGAAAAATACCTGGAAGAAGGTGAGCTGTCCGAAGAAGAAATCAAGGCAGCTATCCGTCAGCGTACCCTGGCCAACGAAATCGTACCGGTTCTGGGCGGTTCTGCGTTCAAGAACAAGGGTGTACAGGCTGTACTGGACGCAGTTATCGAATACCTGCCGGCGCCGACTGAAGTTAAGGCGATCGAAGGTACTCTGGAAGATGGCGAAACTGTTGAGAGCCGCGAAGCTGACGACAACGCGCCGTTCGCTGCACTGGCGTTCAAAATTGCTACCGATCCCTTCGTTGGTACCCTGACTTTCTTCCGTGTTTACTCCGGTAAGCTGGAGAGCGGTACTGCGGTATACAATTCCGTAAAAATGAAGAAAGAGCGTGTCGGTCGTATGGTGCAGATGCACTCCAACGATCGTCAGGAAATTAAAGAAGTACTGGCTGGTGACATCGCTGCTGCGATTGGTCTGAAAGACGTAACCACTGGTGACACCCTGTGTGCCGAAGACAACAAGATTGTTCTGGAGCGTATGGAGTTTCCCGAGCCGGTAATTTCTGTTGCGGTTGAGCCCAAGTCCAAGCCGGACCAGGAAAAAATGGGTATTGCCCTCGGCAAGCTGGCCCAGGAAGATCCGTCCTTCCGCGTGAAGACTGACGAGGAAACCGGTCAGACCATTATCTCCGGTATGGGTGAATTGCACCTGGATATCATCGTTGACCGCATGAAGCGTGAGTTCAACGTTGAAGCGAACATCGGTAAGCCTCAGGTTGCCTATCGTGAAACTATCCGCAACACCTCTGAGATCGAAGGTAAGTTCGTTCGTCAGTCCGGTGGTCGCGGTCAGTACGGTCATGTATGGGTGAAGTTTGAGCCCGCCGAAGACGAGTCTCAGGAAGGTCTGGAATTCGTTAACGAAATCGTGGGCGGTGCGGTACCGAAGGAATACATTCCTGCGGTACAGAAAGGTATCGAAGAGCAGATGAAGAACGGTGTTCTGGCCGGCTACCCGCTGCTGGGCCTGAAGGCGACTCTGTACGACGGTTCCTTCCACGATGTGGACTCCAATGAAATGGCGTTTAAGATCGCCGGTTCTATGGCGACCAAGAAGCTGTCCAGTCAGGGCGGTGCGGTACTGCTCGAGCCGATGATGAAGGTGGAAGTGGTAACTCCGGAAGAGAACATGGGTGATGTGGTTGGTGACCTCAACCGTCGCCGTGGCCTCATCCAGGGTATGGAAGACAACCCCTCCGGTAAGGTTGTCAATGCGGAAGTACCTCTGGCAGAAATGTTCGGTTACGCAACCGACCTGCGTTCTGCTACTCAGGGCCGTGCTACCTACACCATGGAATTTCTGAAGTACGCCGAAGCGCCGAAAAATGTTGCCGATGAGATCATCGCCAAGACTAAGGCCTAATTAACTTCTGCTTAAAGGGGGCCGGGCCAACAGCTGGGGCCCCTTTGGCAAACTTTTAGCTAGAGGACATCTAAAGATGGCAAAAGAAAAGTTTGAACGTTCCAAGCCCCACGTGAACGTGGGCACCATCGGTCACGTTGACCACGGTAAAACCACCCTGACCGCTGCTCTGACCCGCGTATGTGCGGAAGTTTGGGGCGGTGACGCTGTTGCTTTCGACGGTATCGACAATGCACCGGAAGAGCGTGAGCGCGGTATCACCATCGCTACTTCTCACGTTGAGTACGAGTCCCCGACTCGCCACTACGCTCACGTAGATTGCCCGGGACACGCCGACTACGTTAAGAACATGATCACCGGTGCTGCTCAGATGGACGGCGCTATCCTGGTATGTTCCGCAGCTGACGGCCCCATGCCGCAGACTCGTGAGCACATCCTGCTTTCCCGTCAGGTAGGTGTACCTTACATCGTTGTATTCCTGAACAAAGCGGACATGGTAGACGACGAAGAGCTGCTCGAGCTGGTAGAAATGGAAGTTCGCGAACTTCTGGACCAGTACGAGTTCCCAGGTGACGACACTCCGATCATCGTTGGTTCCGCTCTGATGGCCCTGAACGGCGAAGACGACAACGAAATGGGTACTACCGCTGTTAAGAAGCTGGTAGAGACTCTGGACGAGTACATCCCTGAGCCAGAGCGCGCTGTAGATCAGCCGTTCCTGATGCCGATCGAAGACGTATTCTCTATCTCTGGCCGTGGTACTGTTGTAACTGGTCGTGTAGAGCGCGGTGTGATCAACACTGGCGACGAGATCGAAATCGTTGGTATCAAAGAAACCACCACTACTACCTGTACTGGTGTTGAAATGTTCCGCAAGCTGCTCGACGAAGGTCGTGCTGGTGAGAACATCGGCGCACTGCTGCGCGGCACCAAGCGTGACGAAGTAGAGCGTGGTCAGGTACTGGCTAAGCCGGGCTCCATCACTCCGCACACCAAGTTCGAAGCGGAAGTGTATGTACTGTCCAAGGACGAAGGTGGTCGTCACACCCCGTTCTTCAAAGGCTACCGTCCTCAGTTCTACTTCCGTACTACCGACGTAACTGGTGCGGTAGAGCTGCCGGAAGGTACTGAAATGGTAATGCCGGGCGACAACATTCAAATGGTTGTTACCCTGATCGCTCCGATCGCCATGGAAGACGGCCTGCGCTTCGCTATCCGTGAAGGTGGTCGTACCGTAGGTGCGGGCGTTGTTGCCAAGATCATCGAGTAATAGTTACTCCTGATCTAAATAAAAAGCCGCAGCGGACGCGCTGCGGCTTTTTTTGTGCCCGATAATTGCCTGCTTACACCAACTGGTGTTGTTTGGTGCTGCGAGCATCACCCCTCTTTGTAACGGCTCAATATTGAATCCTTTCCGGCATATCTGCGGCCGCTAATATTTACTTTTAATCTAGCGAGCTTATGGCCAATCCCGGCTTAAATCACAGCTTCTGCTGCCCGCAAACAGCTTGGTGAATTGAGGGCCGCTCATCTCGACTAGCTCTTCGTGGTCACCGGCCTCAAAGTAAATGGTTTCACGGTGTCCAAGGCTAGTGTCTAGCAGGGTGGTAATTCCGTAAGCCTGGCCTAGGGCGGGCAGGGCGCCCAGTTCACAGTCAGGGAATATGGCGCCGAGTTCGGTTTCCGAGACCATTTGCAGTGAGTTTCGCCCGGTCTCATTGTGAAGCGAGCGCATATCGAGGCTGCTGCTGGCAGGGATCACAGCCATTACGTAACCCTCTATATCCTGAAGCAAAATCGCTTTTGCCACCTGATCCTCACGCACATGGGCGGCGCGGGCGCTTTCCCGGCTGGTGCGAGTGTGTGGATGCTGAATCAGATGATAATCGACCGATTGGTCATTTAAATATTGACTCAGTGTTGCGGCGATAGTCATTGTGGATACCTCGTTCCGCTTGGGGTACTCAATTGTAGTTTCAGCAGATTGAAATTTGATCAGCCTGTACAGTTGACAGCCTGCTGCGCTCCCCGTAGAATTCGCGCTCCTTTTCGCCCGCCCTCGGGGCTGCGTAAGAGGACGTTCTTTAGTTAATAATTGGAGTTTGATTCCATGCAGGGTCAACGTATCCGTATTCGCCTGAAGGCCTTCGATCACAAGCTGATCGATGCGTCCACTCAGGAGATCGTAGAGACGGCTAAGCGCACTGGCGCACAAGTTCGCGGTCCTATCCCGCTGCCGACTCGCAAAGAGAAGTACACCGTACTGATTTCCCCGCACGTTAATAAAGACGCTCGCGATCAGTATGAGATCCGTACTCACAAGCGTTTGCTGGACATCGTTGAGCCTACCGAGAAAACCGTCGACGCGCTGATGAAGCTCGATCTGGCGGCCGGTGTTGAGGTCCAAATTAGTCTCGGCTAACACTTTTACTAACTACCGAATCCCGGGCGAAAACGGTCCGGGTAGTGTAACGCTCTGAAATTGGGCGGCCGCAGTGGGTTAAAGCCCCGTGCACTGAGAGGTTAAAAAAGATGACTATAGGTATTGTCGGCCGCAAGAGCGGCATGACTCGCATCTTCACTGAAGATGGCGTATCCATTCCGGTAACCGTTGTTGAGGTTGCTCCGAATCGCGTCACCCAAGTGAAAACTCAGGAAACTGACGGTTACAGCGCTGTTCAAGTAGCAGTAGGCAGCCGCAAAGCTTCCCGTGTCTCCAAGCCCGCAGCGGGCCACTTCGCCAAAGCCAATGTAGAGGCTGGCACAAATCTTTTCGAACTGCGCACTGACGGTTCCGAAGAGACTTTCGAAATCGGTTCTGAAATTACTGTTTCCAGCTTCGAAGCTGGCCAGATGATCGACGTAACCGGCACTTCCAAAGGTAAAGGCTTCCAGGGCGGCGTTAAGCGTTGGAATTTCCGCACCCAGGACGCAACCCACGGTAACTCCCTGTCTCACCGCGCACCCGGTTCTATCGGTCAATGTCAGACTCCTGGCCGCGTATGGAAAGGCAAGAAGATGGCCGGACATATGGGTGCTGAGCGCGTAACCGTGCAAAACCTGGAAGTGGTTCGTGTCGATGCCGAACGCAACCTGCTGTTGGTTAAAGGCGCTGTACCCGGTGCACCCGGTGGCAACGTTATCGTTCGTCCGGCAGTTAAAGCCTAAGTCTGAGGGGAAATAGATATGGAACTGAATATCGCTACTCCCGAAGGCGCTAAAGGCACAGTAGCTGTCTCTGAAGTGACTTTCGGACGTGAGTTCAACCAAGATCTGGTACACCAGGCAGTTGTGGCCTACATGGCCGGCGCTCGCCAGGGTACCAAGGCGCAGAAAAATCGTTCCGATGTTTCTGGTGGTGGTAAGAAGCCATGGCGCCAAAAAGGTACTGGCCGCGCACGTGCCGGTACTATCCGCAGCCCGCTGTGGCGTTCCGGTGGCGTAACTTTCGCCGCTGATCCACGCGATCATAGCGTTAAGCTGAACAAAAAAATGTACCGCGCTGCACTGCGTTGCATTCTGTCTGAGCTGGCTCGTCAGGAGCGCCTGGTAGTGGTTGAGTCCTTTGATGTGGACGCACCCAAGACCAAGCAGCTGGTAAGCAAACTGGCTCAGTTTGACCTGTCCGATGCGCTGATCGTGACTGAAGAGGTTAGCGAAAACCTCTACCTGGCCGCACGCAACTTGCACAAGATCGACGTCCGCGATGTACAGGCGATCGATCCAGTAAGCCTGATTCGCTTTGATAAGGTCGTGGTTACCGTTTCTGCGCTCAAGAAAATTGAAGAGGTGCTGGGATGAACCAAGAGCGACTCTACAAAGTACTGCTGGGCCCGGTAATTTCCGAAAAAGCTGCTGGACTGGCGGATAGCGCCAATCAGGTAGTTTTCAAGGTTACCACCGACGCCGAAAAAGCTGAGATCAAGGCTGCGGTTGAGAAGCTGTTTAACGTTTCCGTTGAGCAGGTTCGCACCGTGAACGTAAAGGGCAAAACCAAGCGCACTCGCAATGGCATGGGCCAGCGCAGCGATTGGAAAAAGCCTACGTTCGCCTGGCTGAGGGCAGCGACATTAATTTTGAAGCTGCTGAGTAAAGGGGACCGTTACAATGGCAATTGTAAAAACAAAACCGACCTCCGCCGGCCGTCGTCACCTGGTTAAGGTTGTTAACACCGACCTGCACAAGGGTGCTCCTTACGCTCCTCTGTTGGAGAGCAAGAGCAAAAGTGGTGGCCGTAACAACAATGGTCGTATCACTACCCGTCACATCGGTGGTGGCCACAAGCAGCACTACCGTGTAATCGACTTCAAGCGCAACAAAGACGGTATTCCGGCTAAAGTTGAGCGTCTGGAGTACGATCCCAACCGCAGCGCACACATCGCTCTGGTGTGTTACGCCGACGGTGAGCGTCGTTACATTATCGCACCGAAAGGCCTGAAAGCAGGTGCCACCATTCAGTCCGGCGATGCCGCACCGATTGTTGTGGGTAACACTCTGCCTCTGCGCAACGTTCCGGTAGGTTCTGTAATCCACGCGATCGAGCTGAAGCCAGGCAAAGGCGCTCAGCTGGCCCGTTCTGCTGGTGCCTCTGTGCAGCTGGTAGCTCGTGAAGGTCAGTATGCGACCATTCGTCTGCGTTCCGGCGAAATGCGCAAGGTTCTCGCTGAGTGCCGCGCAACCCTGGGTGAAGTGAGCAACTCCGAGCACAGCCTGCGCAAGCTGGGTAAAGCTGGTGCTGCACGCTGGCGTGGTGTTCGTCCTACCGTTCGCGGTGTGGCGATGAACCCGGTAGATCACCCGCACGGTGGTGGTGAAGGCCGTACCTCTGGTGGTCGTCATCCGGTTACTCCGTGGGGCGTTCCGACCAAGGGTAAGAAAACGCGCAAGAACAAGCGCACCGATAAGATGATAGTACGTCGTCGCGGCAAGTAAGCCGCGCGATGTCTGAGCAGCTAGAGAGGAATCGACAGTGCCACGCTCATTAAAGAAAGGTCCCTTTATTGATCTGCATTTGATCAAGAAGGTGGAGGCAGCGATTGCAGCAAACGATCGTCGGCCGATTAAAACCTGGTCCCGCCGTTCCATGATTATGCCGGAAATGGTTGGACTGACGATTGCCGTGCACAACGGTCGTCAACACGTGCCCGTTTTGGTTAACGAAGAAATGGTTGGCCATAAACTGGGCGAGTTCGCTGCTACCCGCACTTACCGCGGTCATGCTGCGGACAAGAAAGCGAAGAAGCGCTAAGCCGAGGTTATAAAGATGGAAGTAGCAGCAAAATTACGCGGCGCACGTCTATCGGCGCAAAAGGCGCGACTGGTAGCTGATCAGGTTCGCGGCAAAGGCGTTGAAGAGGCCCTGGATATACTGGCTTTCAGTACTAAAAAGGGTGCGGCGATCATTAAGAAAGTACTGGAGTCGGCCATTGCCAACGCTGAGCACAACGAAGGTGCTGACGTTGACGAGCTGAAGGTTTCCACAATTTTTGTGGACGAAGGTATGACCATGAAGCGCATTAAGCCGCGTGCTAAAGGTCGTGCTGATCGCATTCTTAAGCGTACTTGTCACATCACTGTGAAAGTGGCCGAGAAATAAGAGAGCAGGCGAGAAAACCATGGGACAAAAAGTACATCCTACCGGCATTCGTCTGGGTATCGTTAAAAAGCATACCTCTGTTTGGTATGCCGGCAGCGACGAGTACGCAGACAAGCTGTACACGGATCTGAAAGTTCGCGAATACATTCGCAAAAAACTGGCCCACGCTTCTGTGAGCCGTATCGAGATCGAACGTCCGGCAAACACTGCACGTGTGAAGATTCACACCGCACGTCCGGGCATCGTGATCGGTAAAAAAGGTGAAGACGTAGAACGTCTGCGCAAAGAAGTAAGCGCGCAGATGGGCGTACCTGTGCACATCGACATCGAAGAAGTGCGCAAGCCTGATATGGACGCGGCTCTGGTTGGCCAGAACGTTGCCCAGCAGCTGGAACGCCGTGTTATGTTCCGTCGCGCTATGAAGCGTGCCGTACAGAACGCTATGCGTCAGGGTGCCGAAGGTATCAAGATTCAAGTAAGTGGCCGTCTTGGCGGTGCAGAAATCGCGCGTACCGAATGGTATCGCGAAGGCCGTGTGCCCCTGCACACCCTGCGCGCCAACATCGACTACGCCAATGTTGAAGCGAAGACTACTTACGGCATCATCGGTATCAAGGTGTGGATCTTTAAAGGCGAGGTAATCGGTGACGAAGTGCCCGATGAGAAGCCGGTAAAGAGCCGCAAAAAAGCTGCTAAATAAGGGGTACGCAAATGCTACAACCAAAGCGTACAAAATTCCGCAAGGTACAGAAGGGTCGCAACCGCGGTCTTGCTCAGCGCGGCTCTAAAGTGAGCTTTGGCGAGTTTGGCCTTAAGGCTACCGGTCGTGGACGCATTACTGCGCGCCAGATCGAAGCGGCTCGTCGCGCAATGACTCGTCACATTAAACGTGGCGGTAAAATCTGGATTCGTGTGTTTCCAGACAAGCCAATTACCAATAAGCCCCTCGAAGTTCGAATGGGTAAAGGTAAAGGTGGCGTTGAATACTGGGTAGCTCAGATCCAGCCGGGCAAGGTCCTCTATGAGATGGAGGGTGTGTCCGAGGAGCTGGCTCGTGAGGCTTTCGCACTAGCTGCGGCCAAGCTGCCTGTAAAAACAACTTTCGTTAAGCGTTCGGTGATGTAATGAAGACTGCAGATCTACGCGAAAAGTCAGTTGAAGAGCTGAACCAGGAACTGCTGAACCAGCTCGAAGCTCAATTTAAGCTTCGTATGCAAAAATCCACCGGTCAACTGGCTCAGACTCATCTGCTGAAGCAGACTCGTCGCGACATTGCTCGCATAAAGACTGTGTTGACCGAGAAGGCAGGTAATTAATCATGGCTGAAGCAAAACTGAAGCGTACTCTGACCGGCAAGGTTGTGAGTGACAAGATGGATAAAACCATCACCGTTTTGATCGAGCGCCGTGTTAAGCACCCGATCTACGGCAAAATTGTAAACAAGTCCACAAAGCTCAAGGCACATGATGAGAACAATGATTGCAGCATCGGTGATGTTGTAACCATTGAGGAATCTCGTCCTCTGTCCAAGAGCAAATCTTGGGCTTTGCAGAAAATTGTAGAGCGTGCGGCGAAGGTATAACCCCTAGCGCATTGACTGCCGAATTGAAAGGTTTCGGAGAGAGACAATGATTCAAGCGGAATCCTACTTAGAAGTAGCTGACAACAGTGGGGCTCGCCGCGTCATGTGCATCAAGGTGCTGGGCGGCTCCCATCGTCGTTATGCCGGCGTGGGCGACATTATCAAGGTAACCGTTAAGGAAGCCATCCCCCGCGGTAAAGTGAAGAAAGGTCAGGTAATGAACGCCGTTGTAGTTCGCACCAAAAAAGGTGTGCGTCGCGCGGACGGTTCCCTGATTAAATTTGACGATAACGCAGCGGTGCTGCTGAACCAGCAACTGGCGCCGGTTGGCACCCGTATTTTTGGTCCGGTAACTCGCGAATTGCGCGGTGAGAAGTTCATGAAGATCATCTCCCTCGCTCCCGAAGTTATCTAGGCCTCGAGCGGAGAAGAGTTATGCGCAAGATCAAGCGTGACGACGAAGTGATCGTTATCGCCGGTCGTGACAAGGGCAAACGTGGTTCAGTACGTAGAGTACTGAACGACGGTCGTCTGATTGTCTCCGGCATACAGATGATCAAAAAGCACCAAAAGCCAAACCCACAGATGGGTATTGCAGGTGGCATCGTTGAGAAAGAAGCTGCTATCCAAGCTTCCAACGTAGCCATCTTCAACCCTAACACCCAGAAGGCTGACCGGGTGGGCTTTAAAGTACTGGAAGACGGCACTAAGATTCGCGTCTTCAAATCCAGCGGCGAAGCCATCTAAGGCTCTTGACGCAAAAGCAGGTTGGTAGATCATGGCAAAGCTTAAAGAGCTCTACACTAAGGACCTCGTGGCCAAGCTAAAAGAAGAGCTTGGTCTCGAGAATGTGATGGCAGTGCCGCGCATCACCAAGATCACCATCAACATGGGTGTTGGTGAAGCGATTGGTGATAAGAAGGTGCTGGAGCACGCTGTCAACGATATGACAGCAATTACTGGTCAAAAGCCCATCGTTACTAAAGCGCGCAAGTCTATTGCGGGCTTTAAGATTCGTGACGGTTGGCCGATCGGCTGCAAGGTAACTCTGCGCGGTGAGCGCATGTATGAGTTCCTGGAGCGTTTGGTTGACATCGCGATTCCGCGTATCCGCGACTTCCGTGGCATTAGCCCGAAGCAGTTCGACGGCCGCGGTAACTTCTCTATGGGCGTGACTGAGCAAATCATCTTCCCGGAAATTGACTACGACAAAGTAGACAAGCTCCGCGGTCTGGATATTTGTATTACCACTACAGCTGCAAACGACGATCAAGGTCGTGCGCTGCTGAAAGCGTTCAACTTCCCTTTCAAGGGTTAAGAGGATTCCATGGCGAAGAAATCCATGATTGCGCGCGAAAACAAGCGCGCTCGAACCGCAGCTAAGTACGCCGAGAAGCGTCAAGAGCTGAAGGCGATCATCGCCAGTTCCACTGCTTCCGAAGAGGAGCAGTGGGAGGCTCAACTCAAGCTGCAGAAAATGCCGCGCGATGCAAGCCCGGTACGTCAGCAACGCCGCTGTCGTATTACTGGTCGCCCCCACGCTGTATACCGCAAGTTCGGCCTGTGCCGTAACAAGCTTCGTGAAGCTGCGATGCGTGGTGATGTTCCTGGCCTCGTGAAGTCCAGCTGGTAATTACCAGCTGGTTTAAGGCAGATTTGAGGAGTCTCATAAGATGAGTATGCAAGATCCGTTGGCAGATATGCTGACTCGCATCCGCAACGCCCTGGCGCGCGGAAAGGCGGAAGTCACCCTGCCATCATCCAAACTGAAAGTAGCAGTGGCCAAAGTCCTGAAAGACGAAGGTTACGTTACTGATTTAAACGTAAGCGAAGGCGCTAAGCCGGAACTGACCATTGCTCTGAAATACTTCCAGGGCAAGCCGGTTATTGCCGAGCTCAATCGCGTTTCCCGTCCGGGCCTGCGCGCTTACACTGGTAAAAAAGCTCTGCCTACCGTACGTGGTGGCCTGGGTGTCGCGATCGTTTCCACCTCTAATGGTGTGATGACTGACCGCGCTGCACGTCAGGCTGGTATCGGTGGCGAAGTGCTTTGCACCGTATTCTAAGCGGGGGTTGCAATGTCTCGAGTAGCAAATAGTCCGGTAGTTATCCCCGCAGGTGTAACCGTAGACCTGAAAGGTCAAAATATCGCTGTTAAAGGCGGTAGCGGTAACCTGGATATGGTTATTCACGGTGATGTAGAAGTGAGCGAGGCTGAAAGCCAGCTGACTTTTGCCGCGCGCAATAACTCCAAGCAGGCCAGAGCCTTGGCGGGTACCACCCGTGCTTTGGTCAATAACATGGTGATAGGCGTAAGCAAGGGCTTCGAGAAGAAGCTGCAGTTGCTGGGTGTTGGTTATCGTGCGAAAGCAGCCGGTAAAGCGGTTAACCTGACCCTGGGCTTCTCCCATCCGATCGATTATCAGTTGCCGGAAGGTGTGACTGCGGAAACTCCATCCCAGACTGAAATCGTACTGAAGAGCAGCAATAAACAGCTGCTGGGCCAAGTGGCCGCTGAGATCCGCTCGTTCCGTCCGCCGGAGCCCTACAAAGGTAAGGGTGTCCGTTATGCCGACGAGCGCGTGTATCGCAAAGAGGCCAAGAAGAAGTAAGTAGGGCATAGATATGAACGTTAAGAAAGCATCTCGCTTGCGTCGTGCACGTCGTGCCCGCGCCAAGATCCGTGAGCTGGGCGCCGTTCGCCTCACCGTGAACCGCACCCCGCGCCACATTTACGCACAGATCCTGTCTGCCGAAGGCAGCGCGGTATTGGCTTCCGCCTCTACCCTGGACAAGGACCTGCGCTCTGGTAAAACTGGCAACGCTGACGCTGCTGCCGCAGTTGGCAAACTGATCGCTGAGCGCGCGAAAGCCGCTGGCGTTGAACAAGTTGCCTTCGATCGTAGCGGCTTCAGATACCATGGCCGTGTTAAGGCTCTGGCTGACGCTGCCCGCGAAGCCGGTCTGAAATTCTAAGGGTTGAGTTATGGCTAGAGAGAAAGACAAAAGCAACGACGAAGGCCTGCAGGAGAAGCTGGTCCAGGTCAACCGCGTTGCCAAGACTGTTAAAGGTGGTCGTATCTTCGCCTTTACCGCACTGACCGTAGTTGGTGATGGCAATGGCCGTGTTGGCTTTGGTCGTGGCAAGGCACGTGAAGTGCCTGTAGCGATTCAAAAGGCGATGGAATCTGCACGCCGCAACATGATCCAGGTAGACCTGAATGGTGACACCATCCAGTACGCTACCAATGGTCGCCACGGCGGTTCCAAGATTTACATGCAGCCCGCTTCCCAGGGTACCGGTGTAATTGCCGGCGGTGCTATGCGCTCCGTTCTGGAAATGGCTGGTGTACACAACGTATTGGCTAAGTGTTACGGCTCCACCAACCCGGTGAACGTAGTACGTGCAACTTTCAAAGCTCTGGAGCAAATGCAGAGCCCGGAAGATGTAGCTGCCAAGCGCGGTAAATCTGTCGAAGAGATTCTGGGCTAATTACAGCTCGGATTTAAGGTTATTGGTGGGTTAAGACCATGGCTAAGAAGACCATAAAAGTGACCCAGACCAAAAGCATCAACGGACGCCTGAAAAGTCATCAGGCGTGCGTTGCGGGTCTGGGCCTGCGCCGCATCGGCCACACAGTGGAAGTGGAGGATACTCCCTCCGTGCGCGGTATGATCAACAAAGTAAACTACCTGGTTAAGGTTGAGGGGGAATAACATGCGTTTGAACGACTTGTCTCCAGCACCAGGCCACAAGCACAGCGCCAAGCGCGTTGGTCGCGGTATTGGTAGCGGAATTGGTAAGACCGGTGGCCGCGGCCACAAAGGTCAGAAAGCGCGTTCCGGCGGCAGTGTTCGTCCGGGCTTCGAAGGCGGTCAGATGCCTTTGCAGAAGCGTCTTCCTAAGTACGGTTTCACCGCTCGTGTTTCTCGCTTTACCGCAGAAGTACGTCTGGCTGAGCTGGCGAAGGTAGAAAATGACGTAATCGATTTGGCAGCGCTTAAGAATGCCGATATTATCGGCAGCCATATTAAACGCGCCAAAGTGTTCCTCTCAGGTGAGCTGACCAAAGCTGTTACCGTTAAGGGTCTGGGAGTTACCAAAGGTGCAAAGGCAGCGATTGAAGCTGCTGGCGGTAAAATAGAAGACTAATCGAGGCGCCAATGGCACGACCAGGATCCGGTGGAAATCCCTGGGCAACAGCAAGGGATTGGGCGAGCTTTGGGCTCGCCTTCGTTTTCTGTTTCTAGCGATTCTTGTTTATCGACTGGGGACACATATTCCGGTGCCCGGCATTGATCCGGAAAAGCTGTCAAACCTGTTTAACCAGAACCAGGGAACCATCCTTGGCCTGTTTAACATGTTTTCAGGCGGCGCCCTGGAAAGGATGAGTATTCTGGCGCTGGGCATCATGCCCTACATCTCCGCGTCCATCATCATGCAGTTGATGAGCGCGGTGACTCCCTCTCTGGAAGCGTTGAAGAAGGAAGGGGAGGCCGGAAGACGTAAGATCAACCAGTACACCCGCTATCTGACGGTAATACTGGCCCTGATTCAGGGGATCGGTATGACTTTCGGCCTGGCAGGGCAGAACCTGGCTTACTCATCTGAGCCCGCGTTTGGTTTTTACTTTGTGGCGGTAACGTCACTGGTGACTGGTGCTGTATTTATGATGTGGCTCGGTGAGCAGATCACTGAGCGCGGTGTTGGCAACGGCATTTCCATGCTGATTTTTGCCGGTATCGTCGCCGGTTTACCCGGTGCCATCGGCCAGGCATTTGAACAGGCGAGACAGGGTGAACTGCACATACTCATGCTGTTGATGATTGGCGTCATCGCTCTTGCTGTAGTGTTCTTTGTGGTTGTTATGGAACGCGGCCAGCGTCGTATTACGATCAACCACGCCAGGCGTCAAGCGGGACGTTACTCTGCAGCTCCAGCTGCACAGGCGAGCCACTTGCCGCTGAAGGTAAACATGGCCGGTGTAATTCCGGTAATCTTTGCCAGCAGTATCCTGTTGTTCCCGGCCACACTGGCACAGTGGTTTGGTCAGGGCGGGGAAGGTCTCGGTGCAGAGATCCTGCAGTGGATGGCGTTGCAGCTTGGGCCAGGGCAACCGCTGAACATTATTCTGTTCGCACTGTTGATTGGTTTCTTCTGTTTCTTCTACACGGCGTTGATGTTCAACCCGAATGAAGTTGCGGATAACCTGAAAAAGTCCGGTGCTTATGTGCCAGGTATTCGCCCTGGAGAGCAGACGGCCCGCTATATCGATAGCGTGCTGACTCGCCTCACTCTGGTGGGTGCTGTATACATCGCACTGGTATCCCTGCTGCCGCAGTTCCTGGTGGTTGGGTTTAACGTTCCCTTCTATCTGGGGGGTACCTCACTGCTGATCGTTGTAGTCGTAGTGATGGACTTTATGGCACAGGTACAATCGCATCTGCTGTCGCACCAGTACGAGGGTTTGATGAAAAAATCTAACCTGCAAAGCTACGGTCGTCGCTAGGGCGTCGCCTGCTCGCAGTTTGATTGAATTGAGGTAAGGTCATGAAAGTACGCGCTTCTGTAAAAAAGATCTGCCGTAACTGCAAAATCGTGCGTCGCAAGGGTGTTCTGCGGGTAATCTGCAGCGCTGAGCCACGTCACAAGCAGCGTCAAGGCTAAGAAGGGGCCAGCCCCTTGCGGAGAGCGCCCTCAGGGCGCCTCTGTAAAAGCTGGAAAAATTCGCTACTCGATACAGCCCCGTATCGTATGGCAACACCCCGGGAAGTTTTTTGGGGTGGGAAGTTAGCAACAGCAAACTTCCAACTGGGGGCGTTGACTGTCGTCTTCATCCGCTTCGGGGGACCGATGCGGACGTTGGCTATTGCAAATTAGTGTCTGAAAAGCTATTCTTGCGCGCCTTTTTGGTGGCGCCGCCGGTTTTTTAGTCGCTGTCAGCGCCGAAATCAAAGTAGAGTCACATACTTAATATAAAGCAGTGACTCCAATACGTGGAGTACGCCTCTATGGCACGTATTGCTGGTGTCAATGTACCAGACCACAAGCACGCCGTAATCTCCCTGACCCACATTTATGGGGTTGGTCGCACTACGGCTAAGTCTATTTTGGCAGCGGTTGGTATCGCTGAATCCACCAAAATCCGCGAACTGTCTGAAGAGCAGATCGAAACCATCCGTGGTGAAGTTGCAAAACTGACCGTGGAAGGCGACCTGCGCCGTGAAATATCCATGAACATCAAGCGTTTGATGGACCTGGGTTGTTATCGCGGTCTGCGTCACCGTCGCAGCTTGCCGCTGCGTGGTCAGCGCACCAAGACCAATGCTCGCACCCGTAAGGGTCCGCGCAAGCCGATTCGCAAGTAAGCCTTAACTAAAAGGCGCGAAATCGCGGTTCAAGATGCCCCGTCCGGCTAATCGCCGAGGGGATTTGATACAGGATTTAGGATACTGGTATGGCTAAGCCAAAAACTACTGTTCGCAAAAAGGTCAAAAAGACCGTTGTCGACGGTATTGCCCACATCCACGCATCGTTCAACAACACGATCGTGACGATCACTGATCGCCAGGGTAATACCCTCAGCTGGGCCACCGCAGGTGGATCTGGCTTCCGTGGCTCGCGTAAGAGCACCCCGTTTGCAGCCCAGGTTGCCGCTGAGCGCGCAGGTACTGCAGCTCAGGAATACGGCCTGAAAAACCTCGACGTAGAAGTTAAGGGCCCTGGCCCCGGTCGCGAATCTGCCGTTCGTGCACTGAACAACTGCGGCTACAAGATCACCAACATCACCGACGTGACGCCTATCCCGCATAACGGATGTCGTCCACCTAAAAAGCGTCGCGTGTAAGAGGGGGCTGACAAAATGGCACGTTATATTGGACCAAAATGTAAACTGTCCCGTCGTGAAGGGACTGACCTGCAGCTGAAGAGTGGTGTTCGTCCGCACGACTCCAAGTGTCGCGCAGAATCCAAACCCGGTCAGCACGGCGCCGGTCGCGGTCGTCTGTCCGACTACGGTATTCAGCTGCGTGAAAAGCAAAAAGTTCGTCGTATCTACGGCGTACTGGAAAAGCAGTTCCGTAACTACTATAAGGAAGCAGCACGTCTGAAGGGCGCTACAGGTGAAAACCTGCTGCAACTTCTCGAGCAGCGTCTGGACAACGTGGTTTACCGCATGGGCTTCGGCTCAACTCGCTCTGAAGCGCGTCAGCTGGTTTCCCACAAAGCGATTCTTGTAAACGGCACTACCGTTAACATCCCTTCTTTCCAGGTTAAAGAAGGCGACGTTATCGCTGTACGTGAGAAAGCCAAGAAGCAGCTGCGTATCCAGAATTCCGTTTCCCTCGCTGCCCAGCGTGGCGATGTCGAGTGGGTAGACGTAAACGCGAGCAAACTGGAAGGCACTTTCAAGCGCACTCCGGATCGTGTCGATCTGCCGGCAGAGATCAACGAAAACCTTATCGTGGAACTGTACTCCAAGTAACAATAAGTCCACTTTAAGGAATGCAACTGTAAACAGGTATGGCTATGCAGACTGCTGTCAACGAGTTTTTGACACCGCGTCGTATTGACGTCACCGAGTACAATCCGAATCACGCCAAAGTGATTTTGGAGCCCCTGGAGCGTGGCTTTGGCCACACTCTTGGCAATGCGCTGCGTCGCATCCTGCTGTCCTCCATGCCGGGCTGCGCCGTCACCGAGGTGGAAATCGAAGGTGTCGAGCACGAGTACAGCGCGATCGAAGGTGTGCAGGAAGATGTAATTGAAATCCTGCTCAACCTGAAAGAAATCGCCGTTGTTATGCACGGTAAGGATCAGGCGGTGTTGAGCCTGAGCAAAAAGGGCCCAGGTGCGGTGACTGCCGGAGATATCCAGGTAGATCACGACATCGAGATCGTAAATCCTGAGCACGTGATCGCCAATATTACTGGTGATGTCGAGCTCAACCTGCGTCTCACTGTAGCGCGCGGCCGTGGCTACCAGCCCGCCGATGCTCGTCGTGGCGAGGAAGAGGAAAGCCGTGCAATTGGCCGTCTGCAGCTGGATGCTTCATACAGCCCAGTGCGTCGTGTTTCCTACAGCGTGGAAAGCGCGCGTGTAGAGCAGCGCACTGACCTGGATAAGCTGGTTCTGGATCTGGAGACCAACGGTACCCTGGACCCGGAAGAGGCTATTCGTCGCGCCGCCACTATTCTGCAGCAACAGCTCGCAGTATTTGTGGACCTGGAAGGCGAGAAGGATGCACAGCCGAAGGCTGAAGAGCCTGAAGTTGATCCGGTACTACTGCGCCCGGTAGATGACCTGGAGTTGACTGTACGTTCGGCGAACTGTCTGAAGGCAGAGAACATTTACTACATCGGTGATCTGATTCAGCGCACTGAAGTAGAACTGCTGAAGACGCCGAATCTTGGTAAGAAGTCTCTGACTGAAATCAAGGACGTACTGGCTTCCCGTGGTTTGTCCCTGGGTATGCGCCTGGAAAACTGGCCGCCGGCCAGCCTGAAAGGCGACAGCAAGTTAAGCCCCTGTAAGCATTTGGTAGTCGCGACGGTGTCGTGATTAGTAGAAAGAACCCGAGCGGTGCTACAGCTTAGCGCGACACCGCTCCAGAACGACCTGCTGTGACAGCAACTTAGGTCGTAAGGAATTGAGTCATGCGTCATCGCTATAGTGGCCGTAAATTCAGCCGCACGAGCGCTCACCGCAAGGCCATGTTCAAGAACATGAGCGCCTCTCTGGTGGAGCACGAACTGATCAAAACCACACTGGCCAAAGCCAAAGAACTGCGCCGCGTTGCCGAGCCGCTGATCACTCTGGCTAAGAAAGACAGTGTTGCTAACCGCCGTCTGGCTTTCGCTCGTATCCGTGATAAGGATGCTGTGCGCAAGCTGTTCGACGAGCTGGGTCCTCGTTACGAAGCTCGTCCTGGTGGTTACATCCGTATCATGAAGTGTGGTTTCCGCGCTGGTGATAAGGCGCCGATGGCATACGTTGAGCTGGTAGACCGTCCTCAAGTAGAAGACGAAGCTGCTGAAGCTTAAGCGTTATTAGCCATAGCGCTACGGAAGGCCGGTCTTTGACCGGCCTTTTTTTGCCATAAGGAGATTTTTGTATGTCTTTTGAGCAACTGTTAAAGAGTTTGAATCCCGAGATTGTGGGCAGCTTAAAGCGGGCCATTGAACTTGGAAAATGGCCCAATGGTGTTGCGCTATCCCCTGAGCAGCGCAGCCTCTGCGCAGAAGCGGTTTCCAATTGGGAGTCCGCAAACCTTCCGCGGGAGCAGCAGGTAGGCTATGTGGCGCCGAAGACCAAGGATGAGCCCTGTGTAGGAAAAAAAGACGATGAGCAAGCTGTTAACTGGGTTGGCTAGCTAATCAGTCTGTAAGATATTGGCACTTTATTCATTGGTGAGGGCGTTATTTTCTTTCATGCTCTCCCAATTCTCTGCTTAGATAGTTACCGACAGACAAATACATAATTTCTAATTTGCTCGGTAACTAATTATGAAAAAGCTGATTTTGCTTGCCGGAGCAGTAACGCTCGCCGTTGTAGGGGTTGATCACTACGATATTGATGTGCGCTCAAGTGTGACCAAGGTGCGCCAGATGATAGAGCCGCTAAAAGATGATAGTGAATTAGTAAAGAATATTTCTGACAGCATACCCTGGTCCCAGCTGGAACATGCGGAGGTCGAAGAGTTGTTAAATCATCCTCGGGTTCAGGCTTATCTGGACCGTGAGAATGTTAAGCAGGCGCTCAAGGACTACTTTGCAGACCTGGGCAATCTCTCTGGTGAAGAGGCCTGGGATGCAATTGAAAAAATAGAGCGGGAATCGCGTATTACAGGCTATGAAGCGCTTTCAATGAAGTTGGCCTGGCTGGAAAAAAATAGCCTTAACCAGGCAGAGTTCACCCAAAGAGCTGAAGAGCTATTTAATATTTATCGGGATAAAGCGCAAACGGTGATCAGGGATTACGACCCTCATGTCGAGGTTCCGGGCTTTTCCACCTATAAGGATCTTGAGCGCTCGATCGTTGAGGAAGTTCAGCAGATGACGTCCTTTCCCGATGGTATGAGTAGACATGAATACTTACGTAAACGCCTTCAGGACGCCCGTGAGGCGGTATATGGCAGTTAGGCTTTCTATCATTCAGCGCTGCCAGCGAGTTACCGGCAGCGCTGGGGGCATTTTAATTACATAAACAAGCCGATCAGATCATAGAACCAGTTACTATTGTCCTCATAATCTGAAACCTCATCGGTTTCGTATGCCCGAATCATTCCTCCACCGTTATGATTGACGATGTTGTCGAGGAAATCTTTTAATTCAAGCCCGTGCTCGGCAATCTCACCATAGTTTAAATCGATAATGGTTGTGCAGTGGCTCTCGTTCAAGTTGCGGAACATCGGGAAGTAATAGCCCCAGTTACTAGTTTGATCCAGCAGTGGAATCAAATTTTCATGGGTATCTTTCTGCCAGCGCTGTCGCAATTTATTTAAACGGGAGTCTGCATCGGGATCATTATAAATATCCTCATAAAATCTCTCGTAGGAGTACGATGAAAAATTCCCGTCAGCAAGAAAGTGCGTAATACCCAATCGATCTGAGGGGAATTTATTGGAAAGCGCAGCATAAAGTGAGGCTAGCTGATTGGCTTCGAATCCCGGTGTTATGGCTTTTAACATAGTGATGGGGTTTTCCGAGCTTTCATCGCTATCGGCGGTATAGGTAGTCCAAGAGCGCAGCACTTCTTTATGTAGCGGTAATGAGGGATATTGGGTGCTGTCACTCCCGTCTAAAGGTGCCTGATAGAGAGGGCCTGAATCATCGAGGAGATAGCCATAATCGACATTCATATCCTCGCGCAACTTTGAATAATTAAACAGAGCACCAATACTGCCTGCACTACAACCCGCAGCGAGCATCTGCTTCGGTTTTTGCAAATTATTTTTCACCCAGGAAGTAACTGCCTGAACGTTGCGTAATCCATTGTGGTGCCAGATAAGGTCGGGGTTCTCGCCAGTAGTATCCTCGTATATTTCAGTTTTATCGCCTACGTAGATATCCCCTGTGCAATACGGTACATAAACCATATTCCACTCGCCAGTTTTATACTGGTCGTAGGGGTGATGTGTATAAATCAAAGGGGATACGCCAGCGGTAGTAAGATTTTCGAAATTTGTAAAATCTAACAAGTGCACATTGCTTAGGTAATCATCGGGAATGCCATTGGGGTTGCGAGCCCCGCGAATACCAGCTTGTCCTGAGCAGCTTTCATAGTCCCAGCATGCCCCACCACCCTCGAAATAGAAAATGGTGTTACTGGTATCTGGAACACGGTGAACAAAGAACTTATAGGGTGATCCATTCCCACACATGGCACCTGTACTGGTAGGTACATCAATTTTTTGCCAGGTGTTGTAGTCGCCAGGATCAAAATCATCATTAAAACTGGGATCATCCATAGTTAATGGATACATCCCCTCAGCTTGCTGTGAGGTGACTGGCGCATCGGCATTGGGTGGATCAAACAAATGCTTTAGGGTAGTCCAGAAGTTGTAATCACCCGGTTCTGCATTTGCATACGCTGTGATAAGTAGAGAACTCGCTAAGAGTATTGAAATAAAACCACGGAGAATTTTTATCATTATTAATCCCCTTAAGGTATTGTGTGTTTTCTCTTTGGAATGTGCTTTGTTGATCCTGCAATAATTGTTTGGAGGTTATTTGCTCCCTATAGATAATCAACTTGCACGTTAGTCCAAATCGCTGTTTGGGTAAAACCCAATGAGGTTAGTTAATAATGATGTTTTGGTCTAGAAAGATATGAGGGGAAACTTGTTGGTCACAGGGTTTCTATTATATTTCTTCTGTTTTTGCTCAAAAATATTCCATTTAAACTTTTATTAAAATTATTTTGTATATTTTGGCGTAATTTTTATTCCATACTTTATGGTGTTGTTTTTTAGCGCTAAATAGTTCTGTATCTGATAGTGTTTATGCTTGTATTAAAGGGATAGTGCCTCCCTGTGATTAAGATTCAGGCTCTGTTGGAGTTTTTTAATTAGGTCTTGTTTCTTTTTGAAAATTTCGCGCGATTCTTCAATGCTTATTTCTTGAAATGTGATTTTGTTTTTTGGGGCTAGCTGGCCCAGGCGATGAAGTTCCGATTTTATAATATGGCCTATTCGGGGGTACCCGCCAATAGTCTGTCCCTCAATAAAGGAAATAATAGGGTTGGCATCGGGTGGTACTTGAATGCTGCCGGGATAGAGTCCTGCTGATGATAGTTGTGTCTTTCCGTTTGTAATTTTATGAATTGTAGAATTGTTTTTAGTGGATAGACGAATGCCCATACGATTGCTTTGGGTAGAAACCAGATAGGTTGAGCCGTAAAAGTGTTCAATAAATTTCTTGGAAAATAAATTGCTCTCTGGTCCAGCCACTAGCCGTAGCTTTGAATTGTGTGAGTAGTGAAGGTGAAACCTTTTATTTAGTACAGATTCTTTTGCGGTGTGGACTTCTTTAAAGTGGATGACTTCGTTAGATGTGATCGGTTTGCCACTATTTGCGCCAAATTTACTAATAATGTGAGTTGCAGAGCTACCTAAGATATTGGGTGCGTCTATCTTGGCAGAAAGCGCAAGGTAGGTTCTTGCACCGGAAATAGCTTGAGCTATATCCAAAATATCACCAGGCTTAACCCTATAGGTTCGGAAATTATCAATTGACTCGTTATTTAAGGAGCCTCTGAATTGGCCTCCGGCTATAGCGATAGTGAGATTGCAGAGGAATTCGATTCTAGGGCCGAGCAGGGTGATCTCAAAGGTTGGGTGCCCTAACGGGTTTCCTAATAACAGGTTGGCTATTTTCATCGATAGTGGGTCGGCAGCACCTCCCCATGGAATTCCACAGTGCATCATGCCTGGACGACCCAGGTCCTGAATACTTGTCTGTAGCCCTGCTCGAAGAAAGTGAATACCCATAGACCCTCCTTTTTAGGGTGAACTACTTTTAGTACTCTGCGAGAGTATATGAAATTGCTGAGAATCTATTGCATAAAACTCAATTTCATCTAAAGGTGCAGCGATAAATGGGGAGGGTTCCGCAGGTTGAAAAAGACTAAGGGGTGTCTGGCCAATAATTTGCCATCCCCCCGGTGTAGCTTGTGGGTAGATGCCTGTTTGTTCTCCACCTATCCCGACAGCGCCTGCGGGAATTCTGGTTCGGGGAGTTTCTTTTCTGGGGCAATATAGCTTTGGGTCAAGTCCGCCAAGGTATAAGAAGCCTGGAGTAAAGCCCAACATATGCACTAAGTAACGTTGTGCGGTATGTCGTTTGATGATTTCCTGTGACGATAATTTGGTATGTTCTGATAATGCCTCAAGGTCTGGAGAAAAGCCTTCTTCGTAGCATACGGGAATGCGCACTATACGTGGTCTACTGGTGAAGGGGGCAGGGTTGTTTAGAAACTCCTCGGTAGTTTTAGTGAGTAATTGGTATAAGGTTTTGTGATCCCATAGGGAAGGATTGAAAATAACAGTTAAGCACTGGTATGCAGGAATGATATCAATGATACCTGGATGCACTTCATTTAATAGAGCCGCTCTCAAACCGATAATTGTCCGGCTAAGAGCTTTGCATGGTTTACCGGAAAAGCGGATATCTACTGCACAATCTCCGTTAATGGTTATAGCTAGTGGTATATGGGGGGCAGGGTGTGTCACCGAGCTATGCTCACGCCGTTTGCATTGAGATGTTGATTAAGTTGTCTGGCGATAATGGGCGCTTGGGGATTATCGCCGTGGAGGCAGATGGTATCCACAGAGAATTGTAATTTTTCACCATGATAATCGTTAAATTCTAAGCCCTTTGCCAAGCAGATAGCCTGCTCTAAGCACTGTTCTGTCTCAGCAATAACAGCGCCCGCCATTGAGCGTGGAGCTAGTTGGTTATTGCTGAGGTACTGCCTGTCCATAAATCCTTCGCGAATAAATGTTTTATTTTGTTTGGCAGCAGCGAACTGCATGGCAGCGTTGGCTAACCCAATAATTTTCAGTGAAGGATATTCTTTGTCGAGTAGGGTAATAATACTTTTAGCGAGTTCTCTGTTTGACTCTGTATCATTGTAGAGAGCGCCGTGTAGTTTAATATGGTCTAAAGTTGCTCCTAGGCTGCGCGCGATATTTTCTAGTTGGTTTACTTGTGTGCAAAGAGAGTCGAGCAATTTATTTTGAGGAATAACTAGAGATTTGCGGCCAAAATTTTCCCTGTCGGGGTAGCTGGGGTGCGCGCCGATTTTTAAGCTATTTTTTAGGGCGTTTTCGATTGATCTACCCATGATCTCGGGAGTGCCAGCGTGACCGCCGCAAGCTATATTGCAACGGGAAATAAACGGCATGATTTGGGCGTCCCTGTCACAGCTGTGTAAATCAGCACCTTCACCCAGATCGCAGTTGATATCAATGTTCACTGTGGCATCCTGCCTGTAATATATTTTGAATGGGTTTTAACGCTAAGAATCTGCCTATTAAAGTGGTTAATTGTCAGGGCACTGATTTACTTCCATAGAGATTTTCTTTGAATTTGATTCATAGCAATTTCCCAGTGGGGAGCAGAAGCAGGCGGAAATTGAAAGGTTCCATCTTTCTTGATTAATTTTTTCCCATAGTTCAGAAGTTGCAGTGCCACGACTTAAAGAATAGAAAGGGTACTCCGATTGTGCGGGAATGATAACTTCATTTATTTCTGAAGAGCTTTGAAAGCCTTCGTCAAGGGGTGGGTGGTGATTTTTATAGTTTCTATTAAATTTATTTTTCATCATTTTATGCTCTTCCTGACAGCAGGCGCGCAAAAAATCATGGGTGCTTGAGTATTCTACATTTTTATATTTAAAGCTAACGGATTTTAGGATGGCAGGGCCGGCCCCAGCATTGCGAAAGCCAAATGTAATTTTGCTTTGATTGCTCTCCTCGTCATAGTTGCCATGGCTGAACTGAATAACAGGCATTGTCATTATTTTGACTTGTTGATTGGCAGCTCTGGCTTGTAAATAGGTGGCATAGAAGGATGCCAGAGAAATCATAATTGCACTTACTGCGATCACTGAGTTTAAGCGGTCGCGATTGAATAACTTCATATCTTGTCGCACCTACCTACTAGTTATTTTTAAGTGAATTGAGCAAGAAAGGATGCCGATCTATAGATTGGCATCCTTTCCTATTCAATTAGTTCAGCATGGTTTTTAGAAAGCGCCCGGTATGGGAAATGTCCATTTCTGCAACATCCTCAGGTGTCCCCGTGGCAATAATTTGCCCGCCGCCAGAGCCACCCTCCGGGCCAAGGTCTATAATCCAGTCTGCAGTTTTGATCACGTCCAGATTGTGTTCGATCACTACGATGGTATTGCCGTGATCGCGCAGGCGATGCAGAACATCCAGCAGTAATTGGATATCGGCAAAGTGCAGGCCGGTAGTCGGTTCGTCGAGGATGTACAGGGTTTGCCCAGTGTCTCGTTTGGATAGCTCGCGGGAGAGTTTTACCCGTTGGGCTTCACCACCTGAGAGAGTGGTGGCAGCCTGGCCCAGCTTGATATATGAGAGGCCGACATCCATTAGGGTTTGCAACTTCTTCGCGATTGCGGGCACAGGGTCAAAGAATTCCCGTGCATCTTCCACGGTCATTTCCAATACTTCGTGGATATTTTTGCCCTTGTAGTGTACCTCCAGGGTCTCGCGGTTGTAGCGCTTGCCGTGGCAGGTATCACAGGGTACATAGACATCCGGCAAAAAGTGCATTTCTACCTTAATCACCCCGTCGCCCTGGCAGGCTTCACAACGCCCACCCTTGACGTTAAAGCTGAAGCGCCCGGGTTTATAGCCCCGTGAGCGGGCTTCCTGGGTGCCGGCAAACAAGTCGCGAATTGGGGTAAAAATACCGGTATAAGTTGCCGGATTTGAGCGAGGAGTGCGCCCGATAGGACTCTGATCAATATCCACGCATTTGTCGAAGTGCTCCAGGCCGTGCACCTCTTTATAGGGGGAGGCCTTAAGGGTTGTTGCTTTGTTAAGTGCAGTGGCGGCAAGTGGATAGAGGGTTGTATTGATCAGGGTGGACTTACCAGAGCCCGATACACCGGTTACACAGGTAAATAATCCTACTGGGATTTTCAGATCGACGTCCTGTAAATTATTTCCACTGGCGCCTTCGAGACGCAACAAATAGTCCGGGTCGGGTACGTAGCGCTCTTCCGGTACGGCAATTTTCTTTTTGCCGGAGAGGTACTGACCGGTTAGGGACTTCTTACATTTGGTAATTTTATCGGCGGTGCCCGCTGCCACGACCTCTCCGCCATGGACACCGGCACCGGGGCCAATATCGACAATAAAGTCAGCACTGCGAATGGCATCCTCATCGTGCTCCACCACAATAACCGTATTGCCGATATCGCGCAGGTGGGTAAGGGTGTTGAGCAGGCGCTCGTTGTCCCGCTGGTGTAGGCCGATAGAGGGCTCGTCGAGAATATACATTACGCCCACGAGGCCGGCGCCGATCTGGCTGGCGAGGCGAATGCGCTGCGCTTCGCCGCCGGAGAGGGTTTCTGCACTGCGGTTTAGGGTCAGGTAATTCAGGCCGACATCGACGAGGAAGCGGAATCGATCGCGCAGCTCTTTGAGAATCTTATCGGCAATCTCTTTCTGGGCGCCTTTAAAAGCCAGCTCATGGTCGAAATACTCGAACGCATCGCCTACAGGCAGCTCAGTAATTTGCGCCAGGGTGCGGTTATCCACAAAGACATGACGGGCCTCGCGGCGCAGGCGGGTACCGTGGCACTCTGGGCATTTTTGTGTACTCAGATACTTGGCTAACTCCTCCCGTACCGATTGGGACTCGGTATCCCGATAGCGGCGTTGGAAGTTGGGGATAATGCCCTCGAAGGTGTGCTGGCGCACGGTGACATCGCCGCGATCATTGACGTAGCTGAAGTCTATCTCTTCGTCGCCACTGCCCTGCAGGATAACCTTGCGGTGGGCTTTGCGTAATTTTTTCCAGGGCTTATCCAGATCGAAACCGTAGTGCTCGGCGAGGGAGTCGAGCATGTGGTAATAGTAAATGTTGCGTCTGTCCCAACCGCGAATGGCGCCTTCGGAAATACTGCTTTCCGAATCGATAATTACCTTGTCTTCATCGAAGAACTGCTTGACGCCCAGGCCGTCACAGCTGGGGCAGGCGCCCGCAGGGTTGTTGAAGGAGAATAGGCGGGGTTCCAGCTCATCCAGTGAGTAGTCACAGACGGGGCAGGCGTGGCGGGCAGAGAAGAGGCGATCTTCCTGGTCTCCATCCATAAAACTGATGGAGGCGATACCGTCGGTGAGATTCAGGGCAGTTTCGAAGGATTCCGCCAAACGCAGTTGCAGGTCCTCACGCACCTTAAAGCGGTCTACCACCACCTCAATGGTGTGCTTGCGGCGCTTATCCAGCTTGGGGGTGTCGTCCAGGTCACAGATAACTCCGTCGATCCGTGCCCGCACAAATCCGTCCCGGCGCAATTGTTCAAATACGTGCTGGTGCTCACCCTTTCGATCGCGAACTACCGGCGCCAGCAACATAATCTTGCTGCCTTCCGGTAAAGCCAGTACCTGATCCACCATCTGGCTGATCGTCTGGGCTTGCAGGGGTTCGTCGTGCTCGGGGCAGCGGGGTTCTCCAACCCGGGCAAACAGCAGCCGCAGGTAGTCATAGATCTCTGTGATGGTGCCGACAGTGGAGCGGGGGTTGTGAGAGGTGGACTTCTGCTCGATTGAAATAGCCGGTGATAGCCCCTCGACGGTATCCACATCCGGCTTTTCCATCATCGACAGGAATTGACGGGCGTAGGTGGAGAGTGATTCCACGTAGCGGCGCTGCCCCTCTGCGTAGAGGGTGTCAAAGGCCAGGGAAGATTTGCCGGAACCGGACAGGCCGGTGATAACGATCAGTTTATCGCGGGGAATGTCCAGATCGATATTCTTCAGGTTGTGGGTGCGAGCACCCCTTACATAAATCGTGTCCACGCTCTACCTATATGCTGCTAATACTGGGCCGGGCCTCGGACTTGCTCCGCGCGGGGCGATCACAACTGCGGTGCCGGAAAAACAGTCAAGTATAAACTCGCCACCTGATGTGCGAAAATTGTCTTTCGCAATACCCGACATTCAGGCAGATAGCATTCGATGATTCCTGTGATTCTCTGTGGTGGCACCGGCTCGCGCCTGTGGCCACTCTCTCGCGAGGCCTACCCCAAACAGTTCCTACCCCTTATCGGTGGTGAAACGATGTTACAGGCAACCGTAAGGCGCCTGGAGGGCATTGAGCCATTACAGACGCCGATCCTGGTATGCAACGAAGAGCATCGTTTTGCCGCCGCCGAGCAATTGCAGGAAATCGGCCACGGAGCCCAGTCCATTTTACTGGAGCCCTGCGCGCGCAATACTGCACCGGCTATTGCCCTGGCTGCCCTGGCAGCACTGGAGTCAGGAGCTGACCCTTTACTGCTGGTATTACCGGCAGACCACGCCGTTTCCGACGAGGTAAATTTTCAGGAGTCTGTAGAGTCGGCCCGAGCCCTGGCTGAGCAGGGGCATCTGGTCACCTTTGGTATTGTGCCGACCCGGGCGGAGACCGGCTACGGCTACATTCGGCGCGGGGATAAATTGGCGGAAACTGCTTGGAAAGTGGCGGAGTTCGTCGAAAAGCCGGACACTGAAACCGCTGAAGCTTACCTGGCCTCCGGGGATTACTCCTGGAACAGTGGCATGTTCCTGTTCCGCGCTTCCCGCTATCTGGAGGAGTTGGAGCGCTACCGTGCAGATATTCTCACAGCCTGCCGCAGTGCCTATAAGAGTGCCGCGAGGGATCTGGATTTTACCCGGGTGGATAGAGAGGCTTTTGCAGCCTGCGCAGACGAGTCTGTGGATTATGCAGTAATGGAGCCGACGGAATCCGCGGCAGTTGTACCTATGGATGCGGGTTGGAGCGATGTGGGCTCCTGGCAGGGGCTGTGGGAGTTGGCAAAACGCGATGCCAATGACAATTTGCTCCAGGGTGATGTATTGCAAGAAGACTCCCAGCGCTGCCTGGTGCGTGGTGAGAGCCGCTTGGTCAGCCTTCTCGGTGTATCCGACCTGGTGGTTGTCGATACTGATGACGCGCTTCTGATCGCTGACCGGCAACGGGTCCAGGAAGTCAAAAAACTGGTCAATAACCTCAAGAGCACTGGCCGCAGTGAGGCCCAAAGGCACCGCAAAGTATATAGGCCCTGGGGCTACTACGACTCGATTGATGCGGGTCCACGCTTTCAGGTGAAGCGTATTGTGGTGAAGCCGGGCCAGCAGCTATCCCTGCAGATGCATCACCATCGCGCTGAACACTGGGTTGTGGTGCAGGGAACTGCGAAGGTTACCCGGGGTGAAGAAGAGGTCCTGATCACCGAGAACCAATCGACTTATATCCCCCTGGGGGTGGTCCACCGTTTGGAGAACCCCGGTACGATTCCCTTGGAGCTGATCGAGGTGCAATCCGGCAGTTATCTCGGGGAGGATGACATTGTCCGCCTCGATGATGAGTACGGTCGTAACTAGTTGTGGATAAAAGTTGTGCTGTTTCCCCTACAGCCGGGAGGCGGCTCACTGTACAATGCGCGCCCTATTTGATGCTGTTCCGGGATTTGCATGAATTCCATTGAGCGCCGCGCCCTGGGTGGGCTGGCTTCCCTGTATGTCTTTCGTATGCTGGGCCTGTTTATGGTCTTGCCGGTTCTCACTGTGTACGGCGAGGGCTATCGCGATAGCACGCCGATGCTGCTGGGGCTGGCAATGGGTGCCTATGGCTTGAGTCAGGCGGTACTCCAAATTCCTCTGGGGCTCCTGTCCGATCGCTGGGGGCGCAAGCCGGTTATTTATACCGGCCTTGCACTGTTTGCCCTGGGCAGTGTCATCGCTGCACTGACGGATTCGGTTTACGGCCTTATTGTGGGGCGGGTACTGCAGGGTTGTGGTGCCATTGCCGCGGCTGTGATGGCGCTGGTCGCCGACTTAACCCGCGATGAAAAGCGCGGTATTGCGATGGCGATTATCGGAGCGTCTATTGGTGTCGCATTTATGCTGGCGGTGATCCTGGGGCCGGCGCTGGCCGGTGTGGGCGGCTTGCCGGCAATTTTCTGGGTCACTGCTGGATTAGCACTGCTGGGTGGATTATTGGTTTGGCGCTTGGTGCCAACTCCGGGGGCGGCTAAGCGGCCGGCAGTTTATGGTAGTGGTTTTCGTACGGTAGTTAAAAGCGGTCTTGTTTGGCGCTTGGTTTCTGGGGCCTTTTTCTCCCACTTGTTGCTCACTGCATTGTTCGTCGCCCTGCCATTGGTGCTAGTCGATAGATTGGATTGGCCGGCGAGCGAGCACTGGAAATTGTATGGACCACTCATGCTCGGCACCTTCCTGCTGATGTTGCCAATGATGAGGGCGGCAGAGAAAAGTGATCGGGTGCCTTTTGCGCTTAATTTTGCTTGTTTAGCTTTGATCGGTGGCAGTGCGGCCTTGTTGTCTGTAAGCACCTGGATGCTGGTAGTCTTGCTGGCAGTGTTCTTCACCGGTTTCAACCTGCTTGAAGCCCTGCTGCCGGCGCAGCTAACCAGGAAGGCTCCGGCGGAAGCGAGGGGCGCAGCTACGGGGCTCTACGCGACTTTACAGTTCTTTGGCACCTTTGTCGGCGGTAGCCTGGGTGGCCTGCTGTTCGGTCTGGGGGGCGCTTCCGCAGTTGCTGCTCTGGGTTTGGTGGTGCTGCTGCTATGGATGTTGCTGTGGTGGGGTTTGCGCGAGAGAGCGTGAAGGTAGCGCTTACTAACATTGAGCCGCTATTGTATCCTACTGGATAAAAATACAATATTTACCGATGTTGCAATGCAACACTGACGGTATTTCATAACACTTGATAGATTAATTGATTGTTTAAATAGTTTATTGCCCCGGGTGGAGCCCGGGTTGACGAGAGGAGAGGGCCATGGCCAGGGGTATTAATAAAGTAATTCTGATCGGTAATCTGGGGAATGACCCGGAAACCAAATATATGCCGAGTGGCGGTGCTGTTACCAACATCAGCCTGGCTACCAGTGAGAGCTGGAAAGACAAGCAGACTGGCCAGCAGCAGGAGCGCACTGAGTGGCATCGCGTAGTATTTTTTAACCGCCTGGCTGAGATCGCCGGTGAGTACCTGCGCAAGGGGGCCAAAGTTTATGTAGAGGGCTCTCTACGCACCCGTAAGTGGCAGGATAAGAATTCCGGCCAGGACCGCTACACCACTGAAATCGTTGCCAGCGAAATGCAGATGCTGGACGGTCGCGGTGAGCAGGGCGGCTTTGGTCAGAGTATGGGTGGCGCTGGAATGGGTGCAGCCGCAGGTGGTCAAATGGGTGGCGGCCAGCCGATGGGTGGTTCCAGCGGTTTTGACCAACAGGGCGGCGGTTTCCAGGGTGGCTACCAGCAGCAGGGCGGCCAGGAGGCATACGGGCAGGGGCGTACCGCTCCCTCACCGATGGCACCAGCTAACCAGCAGCCCCAGCAACAGCCGAACCAGGGTCCTGCCGGTGGTTTCGATAATAGCTTTGATGACGATATCCCGTTCTAAGAACTGGATTTACCAGTGTCTGAATTGAATACAGGTTATATGCCGGATACCGTCGCCATTATCACAGCAGGTAATGAGATTGATGGTGCGCTGCAAAAAAGACTGCAGCGCGCAGGCTTTCGCATACAGCAGTTGACCCCCGGGGAAATCGATCAATTGAGACCGGGCTCAATTGTGATTAATGCCTCCGCCTGTGCCGACAATCGAGGCATGCCGGAGTCACTGCTGGTGAGTAAGCGGCTTTGTGCTGCACCCTGTGAACATATTATTCATCTCTCATCCTACCAAGTTTTTTCTGGCGGTGAGCGCCGCCGCTATGACGAAGATGAGCCCGCAGAACCACAGTCCTTGAGTGGGCGCGAATGGCTGGCCTGCGAAGATGCCTTTAATGGGCTGCAAAACCTGACGATTTTGCGTTTTGGCTGGATGGTGGATAGTGGTCAGGATGCCTTGTTAGGGCGTATTTTACGCAACTTTGTGTCTGGGGAGCCTTTAGCCCTGGATGGAAGGAACAACGGTAACCCGGTGACAGTGGTGGATATGGCTCGTGTCGCAGTGGCGGTTGCCCAGCAGCTCGCTAGCGGGGCCAAGGCAGGAGGCGTTTACCACTACGGTAGTTCTGATAGCTGCACAGCGATGGAGTTTGCCCTGGAGGTGGTCGAGCGCGCCCAGGCTTTTTACGATGAAGAGCGCTTTGCGCAATTTACTTCATTAGGGGATGAGGCTGAGAAGCGGGATCGCAGCATAGTACTTTCATGTGGCAAGCTGCGGGATGTCTTTGGTGTTCAGCAGCGGAGCTGGAGACAGGGACTGACACGCCAGGTTGAGCTGTGGTTGGAGCGCTTACACGCGACTCCGGAATAGTTTGGTTTCTGTTGTGCAGTCAATAAAAAGGGCGCCTCGCGGCGCCCTTTTTATTTCGATTAGATTTTATCGAATATCAGGCAAGCATTAGTTCCGCCAAAGCCAAAGCTATTGGACATAGCCCGTTTGACTTCAGTCTCACGCAGCTGGCGGACAAGGTCCATGCCTTCCGCAGCGGGGTCGAGGTTCTCTACATTAGCTGATGCAGCAATAAAGTTATTCTGCATCATCAGCAGGCTATAAATGGCCTCCTGAACCCCTGCAGCTCCCAGAGAGTGGCCTGTCAGAGATTTGGTAGAGGCGAATGCCGGAACTGTATCCCCGAAGACTTCGCGCATGGCCTTCAATTCGGCGACATCGCCTACAGGCGTAGAGGTGCCGTGGGTATTGATATAATCCACGCTACCCTGCAGGCCTTTGCCGTCCATTCCGGCCAGAGCCTGCTGCATGCAGCGGGTGGCGCCTTCACCGCTTGGGGCAACCATATCGTAACCATCGGAAGTTGCGCCGTAACCGGTCAGCTCCGCATAGATGGTCGCACCGCGAGCCACGGCGTGTTCCATTTCTTCGAGCACCAGACAGCCACCACCACCGGCGATCACAAAGCCATCGCGATCGGCATCGTAGGGGCGTGATGCTTTTGTCGGAGTATCGTTATATTTGCTTGAGAGGGCGCCCATAGCGTCAAACAAGTGAGTCAAACTCCAGGCTAGTTCCTCACCACCGCCAGCAAACACTACATCCTGCTTACCCATCTGGATAAGCTCAGCTCCGTTTCCTATACAGTGGGCACTGGTAGCGCAAGCGGAGGAAATACTGTAGTTCACCCCTTTGATTTTGAATGGAGTGGCTAAGCATGCGGAAACGGTACTGTTCATTACCTGGGGCACGCGGTAGGCGCCTACACGGCGAACACCTTTTTCCTTCAGAGTATGTGCAGCGTCAATAATCTGCTGAGTGGATGTGCCGCCAGAGCCCATCACGATACCCGTGCGCGGATTAGATATCTGCGCCTCCTGCAGGCCCGACATCTCGATTGCCTCACGCATGGCAATGTACGCATAGGCTGCAGCGTCGCCCATAAAGCGAAGTTGCTTGCGATCGATATGCTCTTTGAAATCGATGTCCACAGGCCCAGCCACATGGCTGCGCAGGCCGAGCTCCTTATACTCTTCTTGGAAGCGGATGCCGCTTCGACCAGTTTTCAGTGACTCGGTGACTTCTTTAGTGTTGGTACCGATACAGGAAGTGATACCCATTCCGGTAATGACGACCCGACGCATAGTGATCTCCAGCATAGCTTGTCGGCAGAGGACTGATGGTTTCTACCGGTATTAGTCTTAAACGAGTTTAAAAATTGTCCGTACGGGTAAATAAGCCTACGCGAAGATCCTTTGCTGTGTAAATTTCTCTTCCATCCACAGAGACACTGCCGTCGCCAATACCCATAACAAGCCTGCGCTCAACAATCCGGCTCATCTGGATATGGTAAGTCACCTTCTTGCTGGTGGGGAGGATCTGGCCTGTAAATTTAACTTCACCACAGCCCAGTGCGCGGCCGCGGCCGGGGTTGCCTTTCCAGGCAAGGAAATAGCCCAGCAGCTGCCACATAGCGTCCAAGCCCAGGCATCCAGGCATTACGGGATCGCCGGGGAAATGGCAGTCGAAGAACCATAGGTCGGGGTGAATGTCGAGCTCAGCGATCAGCTCTCCCTTGCCGAAAGCACCACCTTCCTTGGATATATGGGTGATACGATCGAGCATCAACATATTGGGAGCCGGCAACTGGGCGTTGCCTGGGCCGAACATCTCACCGCGGGAGCAAGTCAGGAGCTCCTCTCTGGTATACTCACTTTTTTGTACAAAATTACTCATCATTTCCCCGTTAGTGGGTGGTTATGCAATTGAGATTGGACACTTTTGCAAGAGCGGGCATTCTAAGGGGTCTGTGTCGCTTGTCCAGTCGGTCAAGTCGCTTTTTGTGACTGGCGCGAGAATTGTCTTCACAAATACTGCTGATTTAGCGTATTAAATCCCTAATATATTTGTTTAGTTTCAGTACTTGTCCTCGGGGAATTCACACTATGAGCCAAGTTTAACGTTATCGAGTGTAAGTGCTCCTGTCGCGAGGCTATGATAAGTTGCCGGGTCTGCGCAGGGGTGCGCCGTTTTGAATTGATTAGGGGGCAGAATGCTCAAGAAATGCCTATTTCCTGTTGCCGGTTACGGCACTCGTTTTCTTCCTGCCACTAAGGCAATGCCGAAAGAGATGTTGCCATTGGTGAATAAACCACTGGTTCAATATGGCGTTGAGGAAGCTATAGAGGCAGGGCTGACGGAGATCGGTTTTGTGACAGGGCGAGGCAAGCGCGCGATAGAGGATCACTTTGATACCAACTTTGAGTTGGAACACCAGATCGCCGGTACCGGCAAAGAACGTTACCTGGACTCAGTGCGTAAAGTGATCGATAGGGCGAGCTTTTCTTATACACGCCAGGGTGAAATGAGAGGTCTGGGTGATGCCATTTTACAAGGCCATCGCCTGATTGGTGATGAGCCGTTTGCGGTTGTGTTAGCTGACGACCTGTGTCTGAATGAAGATTTGGGCGTTTTGGGGCAAATGGTTCAGCTATATAAGCAATTCCGCTGCAGTATTGTTGCGGTAGAGGAAGTCCCGAAAGAGCAGATCCATAAATTTGGTGTGATCGGTGGCAATGAGATTAAGCCTGGGCTTTACCAAGTTACCGATATGGTGGAGAAGCCTGCAGCGGAAGATGCCCCCAGTAATATGGCGATTATTGGTCGTTATATCCTGACACCGGATATCTTTGATCTGATCCGTGATACTCCTCCAGGCAAAAATGGTGAGGTTCAAATTACCGATGCGCTGATGGCGCAAGCTCAGCAGGGCTGCGTATTAGCCTATGCCTTCAAAGGTCGACGCTTTGACTGTGGTTCTGTAGAAGGCTTTATCGATGCAACCAACCACGTTTACGAAAATGTCTACTTGCCGGAGCAGGTTGCTAAGGAGAAGGCTAAGTGAGTGAGCTGACTTGCTTTAAGGCTTATGATCTTCGCGGCCGTGTTCCCGATGAACTTAATATCGATGTTGCATATCGAGTGGGGCGTGCCTTTGCCCAGTTCCTGAATGCTCGTCGAGTAGTTGTTGGGCATGATATTCGGCTTACCAGTGGTGAGTTAACTGATGCGCTGGTCAATGGATTACGAGATGCGGGTGCCGATGTTTTCCATATCGGCGAGTGCGGTACAGAAGAGGTCTACTTTGCCAATTTCCACGGGGACTTTGACGGCGGTATTTGTGTTACTGCTAGTCACAATCCTATGGACTACAACGGCATGAAGTTTGTCCGTGCAGGTAGTAGTCCAATCAGTGGTGATACCGGTCTACTGGATATCAAGCGCTTGGCAGAAGAAAACAACTTTGCTCCGGTTGAGCAAAGAGGTACTTTGCAGCGCTTTGAACACCGCGCTGATTTTGTGCAGCACTTATTGGGGTATATCGATAATACTGCATTGAAACCATTAAAATTGGTGGTTAATGCGGGTAATGGTGGTGCGGGGGCGGTTGTTGATGCGCTGGCTCCACACCTGCCGTTTGAGTTTGTGCGAGTTCACCACGAGCCCGATGGCAACTTTCCCAACGGTATTCCCAACCCAATTTTGCCAGAAAACCGCAATTCTACTGCCGAGGCAGTGCGGGCAAGCGGTGCTGATTTTGGTATAGCCTGGGATGGTGATTTTGATCGCTGCTTTTTCTTCGATGAAAGTGGTGATTTTATTGAAGGTTACTATGTTGTTGGCTTGCTGGCAGAAGCTTTCCTGGCAAAAAACAACGGTGCCAAAGTTGTTCATGATCCACGCCTGCTCTGGAATACCGAGGATATTGTCCGCGCTGCTGGTGGAGAGCCGGTACAGAGTAAAACCGGCCATGCCTTTATTAAAGAGCGCATGCGCAAGGAAGATGCCATTTATGGCGGTGAAATGAGTGCGCATCATTATTTCCGGGATTTTGCCTACTGCGATAGCGGTATGATTCCATGGTTATTGGTTGCTGAGTTGGTAAGTCGCAGTGGTAAATCGCTGTCACAGCTTGTTGGTGAGCGCATGGCTGCTTTCCCCTGTTCGGGGGAGATTAACTCTAAGGTTCAGGATGCTGCAGCACTGTTAAAGGCGGCAGAGGAAAAGTATGGACCTGCAGCTGACAGCGTTGAGCACGTGGATGGGTTGAGTATCGTTTACCCCGAGTGGCGTTTTAATTTGCGTATGTCAAATACTGAACCGGTTGTTCGCTTGAATGTTGAATCCCGCGGAAGTGAGGAATTAATGCGGGAGAAAACAGAGGAGCTGCTTAAGCTTATCGGTTAATACTCGTTTTTTAATATTAGAAAGCCCCGCAACTGCGGGGCTTTTTGATTTGAGGGTGCTTGAAGTTACTTATCTGGCTTTATTAAAAAAGTTATAAGAGTCGGGTGACAGCTTGGATGGGGCCTTTGGGAGTCTTTACGTGTTGAGCGAAGATTTGCCACTGGTTCTTAACCCGTACTCCAATAACATAGGCGTAGTCGGAGTAGAGATGATGGTGGGGCCTTAGGGTTGAGCGCCCAAGGGATTTTGTGACGTTACCTAAAAACCTGAACTTTCCCCGATTGATAATTTCATTGTGTGTGGCCTTGCCATTGAGTCCCTGCTTTTTCCTTGGGCGAACATGAGCAACGGCTGGCATATTCGCATTGCGCCCGCCAATACAGAAACAGCAGTCACTGAGTTGCCCGGTAATCATAATGTCGGCACCGCTGCGCATTTGGTAGGGCTCAAGGCGATCTAGGGCAAGGTCTTCATCCCAATCGATCATGCGAATATGGTGGACTTTGATTGTTTGTGGATCTTCGATAAAGACCCCTTGGCGGTGGAAAGCAAAAATTTCATTGGGGCTATCGATACCAGGTGCGCCCATACCCATGGTGTAGGTCCCGAATTGATAATCCATGACTCCAGTATCTTTTGTACCGGTAATTCTCACTAGGTTATTTTTTAAGAACATTTCCGGGTAATTTCTAAGCTGATAAAGCGCAGTAGAGCTTCTCATGTGCCGATCTCTCTATACCAATTATATTTTTCTCGTTATTTTTGCTCCTGAGGAATTGGTGTTGGCGCTTGAAATAACAAGAGGAACAATCGTACCTAATGTTGAAGGGGCAGAGGAAAATAGATACGAATAAATCTTGGAGTCCGGTCAGGGGTGGTAGCTGTTCGAGGGGGTGGGAACAGCGTTGCTTCGCATTGTGCTTAAGGTAGCGGCGCTGCCCGCGCTATCGATATAGCCCGAGCAGCATTTACTTCTAGACGTTTCTCTCGATAGCAAAACTCGCCAATTGCTGCAGGGCGGTTTTTTGTTCGCTCTCGGGCATAAAGGCCAATTGCTTTTTGGCGTCTTCTACAGCGGCCCGGGCACGATCCATGGTGTAGTCCAGAGCACCGCAGGCTTCAATGGCCTCTACTATTTCACTGAGCTTTTCCGCACTGCGCTGTTCAATTGCAGTTTTTACTAGCAGTGCCTGGTCCTTGCTGCCGTTGGCCATGGTGTAGATCAAGGGCAGGGTCGGCTTGCCCTCCGCCAGGTCATCCCCAACATTTTTACCCAGTTCTTCCGAATTACCGCGATAATCAAGAGCGTCATCAACCAGCTGGAAGGCGAGTCCCAGGTGTCGGCCGTAGAGTTTCAGTGCAGTTTGTTCTTTACTGGAACAGCTGGCTAATACGGCAGCGGTTTCACAGGCGGCTTCAAACAGTGCGCCAGTCTTTTTGTGGATAACGGTGAAGTAATTCTCTTCGCTTACTGCGGGATCACCGGCGTTGACCAGCTGCTGTACTTCACCCTCTGCGATGGTGTTGGTGGTCTCTGAGAGTATTGCCATGATGCTCATGTCTTCCAGAGCAACCATCATTTGGAAGGCGCGGGAATAGAGGAAATCTCCCACGAGTACGCTGGGCGCATTGCCCCACTTGGCATTGGCGGTAAGGCGGCCGCGGCGCATGTCAGAGGTGTCTACAACATCGTCGTGCAGTAAGGTAGCAGTGTGAATAAACTCGATAATTGTGGCGAGATCGATATGGTTCTCACCCTGATAGCCGCAAGCTTTGGCACAAAGCAGTACCAGTAGTGGGCGCAGGCGCTTGCCCCCGGCTTCGACCAGGTAGTGACCTATATTTTCCACCAGGGGAACGTCCGAGTGCAGTTGATCGAGAATGCGCTGGTTAACCGCAGCAAAGTCTTCGGCGGCGACCCGGTGAAAAGGCAGCATGTGAGAGTTCCTTATACGACTAGACAGAGGCCTCCCGGGGGCCGGAAGGCGAAGGGGCGCTATTGTATCAACCCGGCGAATTGATTAGAATCTGCGCCCCGCCAATTGCGGGCTCTTTGCGGCTATTGGGTCGTCTGCGGGCCTTTTGGCGAATAGATGTTAAACACACGGCGCAAGCTCCCGAAATGCGGAGCAGTGACTTACTGGTCCTCCCGCTGCTTCGTGTCGTCCTTACCGGAGCATAGAAATATGTACGCTGTTTTTGAGAGCGGTGGCAAGCAACACCGTGTAGAAGAAGGCGAAGTACTTCGCCTGGAGAAGCTGGAAGTAGCAACTGGCGAATCCATTGATTTTGATAAAGTGTTCATGGTTGTCGATGGCGACAAGATCAGCATTGGCGCTCCTATTGTAGATGGCGCTAAAGTAACTGCTGAAGTGGTAAGCCACGGCCGCGGCGAGAAGGTGAAAATCATCAAGTTCCGTCGTCGTAAGCACTCCATGAAGCGCCAGGGCCACCGTCAGTGGTACACCGAAGTTAAAATCACTGGCATCAAGGCATAAGAGAGGAGTAACGACTCATGGCACATAAGAAAGCTGGCGGTAGTACGCGAAATGGTCGCGATTCCGAGAGTAAACGCCTGGGCGTGAAGCGCTTTGGCGGCCAGTCTGTAGCAGCAGGCAACATCATCGTTCGTCAGCGTGGCACCAAGTTCCACGCCGGTGTTAACGTTGGTATGGGCAAAGACCACACCCTGTTCGCCACTGCGGACGGCGTTGTGAAGTTTGAAGTTAAGGGCCCCAACAACCGCAAGTTCGTTTCTATCGAAACTGCTTAAGCGGTCATTAGCCCAAGCTTCATAAAAAGCCCCGCTATTGCGGGGCTTTTTTGTTGGAAAAGTCGCAAAAAGACCGCGACGGGAAGTTAGGGTGGCAGTTGCCCACAGGAGGCGGCTTGTCGGCTGGTATGATGATAGTGCGCGCATCTGCGCACCGGATGAGACAACCGCTGTGGCGGTGGAGTGATTATGAAGTTTGTCGATGAGGCGCCCATCTCTGTGCAGGCAGGCAAGGGCGGCAATGGCTGCCTGAGCTTTCGCCGGGAAAAATTTGTTGAGAAGGGTGGCCCGGATGGTGGTGACGGCGGCGATGGCGGCTCCGTGTACCTGGAAGCTGATGATTCCCTGAACACCCTGGTGGATTACCGCTACCAGCCCCGCTACGCCGCTGAAAGTGGTCAGCCGGGTCGAGGACGCAACTGCACTGGCGCCAAGGGTGAGGACCTGGTCCTTAAGGTGCCGGTGGGCACCACGATCATTGATGCGGATACCGGCGAGACTATCGGCGATATGACCGAAGCCGGTGAGCGTCAGCTGGTGGCCCAGGGTGGCTTCCACGGCCTGGGTAATACCCGATTCAAGTCCAGTACTAACCGTGCGCCGCGTCAGACCACACACGGCACTGAGGGTGAAATGCGCAGTCTCAAGCTCGAGCTGAAGGTTCTGGCAGATGTGGGCATGTTAGGGCTGCCCAATGCGGGCAAATCCACGTTTATTCGCGCCGTCTCTGCGGCCAAACCGAAAGTGGCCAACTACCCCTTTACTACCCTGGTACCAAATTTGGGGGTGGTGCAGGTTCAGAAGCATCGCAGCTTTGTGATTGCAGATATTCCCGGCCTGATTGAGGGGGCAGCCGAAGGGGCGGGCCTGGGGATTCGTTTCCTCAAGCACTTAACTCGCTGTCGAGTTTTGTTGCACCTGGTTGACCTGGCTCCCTTCGATGGCTCTGATCCGGTAGAGAATGCCCGAGCCATTGAGCACGAGCTGTCCACCTTTAGCCCTACCCTGGCCGGGCGCGAACGCTGGTTGGTATTGAATAAGACCGACCTGGTTCCCGCTGCTGAGCTGGAAGAGCGCTGCCAGGCGGTAGTGGATGCCCTGGGTTGGGAAGGACCTGTGTTTCGTGTGGCAGCTATTCGGAAGGAGGGTACCGATGCCCTCGGTGGTCGCTTGATGGACTACCTGGAAGAGCGCCAGGAAATCGAAGAGCGAGATCCCGACTTGGCTGTGGCGGAGCTGGAAGCGCAGCGTCAAATGCAGCGCGAAGCTCGCGAGCGAATTGAAGAGTTGAGAGAGAGTCATCGCGCCAAGCGCAAAGCTGCCAAGGGGCAGGTGGATGACGATGAGGATTGGGATGATGACGACGACCACGATGTGGATGTCGAGTATCGCTCTTAAATGGCATGGAGCGAGCTGAGTTAGCCTGGCTCGCTCAATAGTTATCTTGTCCTGAGGGGGAAACATGGACTCCGCAACAGTGTCCCGGCAGGCGTTGACCAAGGCCCAGCGGTGGGTGGTAAAAATTGGTAGCGCCCTTCTGACAGATAATGGTCGAGGTGTGAATACCGCTGCCATTTCTGCCTGGGTTGCGCAGATGGCTGATTTGCGCCGTCGAGGGATCGAAGTTGTTCTGGTTTCATCCGGTGCTGTTGCGGCCGGAATGGACCGGTTGGGCTGGTGTCGCCGGCCCGAGTCTATCCACCAGTTACAGGCGGCTGCTGCTGTGGGGCAGAGCCACCTTGTGCAGGTCTATGAGCAGGCTTTTAGCCGTTTTGATATTCGCAGCGCTCAGATCCTGTTGGATCACGATGACCTTTCCAATCGCACTCGCTACCTGAATGCTCGCAGCACCTTGCGCACGCTCCTGTCACTGGGGGCTGTGCCTATCGTGAATGAAAATGACACGGTAGTGACTGACGAAATACGTTTCGGCGATAACGATACCCTGGCGGCCCTGGTTGCAAATCTGGTTGAGGCAGATGCGCTGCTGATTTTGACCGATGCGGATGGGCTGTTTACTGAAGATCCCCGCGATAACCTCGAAGCAGAATTAATTAGTGAGGCATCTGCGCTTGATCCCAGGCTGCTCGAGATGGCGGGGGATTCCCGCAGCGGTCTGGGTCGTGGTGGTATGACCACCAAGGTGCGCGCAGCGCAGCTGGCAGCGCGCTCAGGAGCTCGCACAGTGATCGCTGGCGGCGCCCTGGAGGCGGTGATAGATAAAGTTTGTGCCGGCGAGCAGTTGGGTACCCTGTTGCTGCCAGAGGCGGACCCCCTGGCGGCGCGTAAGCGCTGGCTCGCGGGACAGTTACAGGTGCGCGGAACCCTGTTAGTGGATGCCGGTGCCGAGGCAGCTATGACTGGGAGTGGTAGCAGTTTGTTGCCGGTGGGGGTTACCGCTGTTGAAGGGCATTTCAGGCGCGGAGATCTGGTGTCTTGCAGGAATGCTGAAGGTCGCGAGATAGCGCGGGGCCTGGTCAATTATGACAGTAGTGAGAGCGGTCGGATTCTGGGGCAGTCATCGGAGAAGTTTGCCGACCTTTTAGGGTATCGGGATGACGATGAATTGATTCACCGCGATAACCTGATCCTGCTCTGAATTGGCAAGTTTCGAATACAAAAAAGCCCCGCAGTGCGGGGCTTTTTTGTGTCTGCTGCCTAAGGAATTAGGTGGCCAGAGCTTTGATCTGAGCGTTCAGACGGCTCTTATGACGAGCGGCTTTATTTTTGTGAATAATGCCTTTGTCTGCCATACGGTCAATAACGGGAACTGCTTCTGCGTACGCAGTTTTTGCTTTTTCCGCATCGCCGGCATCGATGGCCGCAACTACCTTCTTGATGTAGGTGCGCACCATGGAGCGCAGACTGGCGTTGTGCATGCGGCGCTTGTCGTTCTGGCGCGCGCGTTTCTTCGCTTGAGGTGAGTTGGCCACCGGTTGCTCCTGTCTGGAATCTATAAATCTGTAACTAACAGGCCCTGGGGCCCGATCGGGACGCGACATTATCCCCACAGTTGGTTGTTTGTCAACCATAGCGGGCGTCTCGGTGCAGATATGTTGTCAATCCACAACGGCGGTTACCCGGTCGGCAACTCCAGGCTGAACTCTACACCGCTGCCGTCGCTGCGGTTTCGGGCTTTTAAGGAGCCACCGTGGAAGTCTGCGATCAGTTTTGCGATATGCAGTCCCAGCCCCAGGTGGCCGGCATTATCGCCCTGGTTGCGCACAGAAACGAGAGAGTCGAACAGCTTGTGAGCGTAACCTTCCGGGAGCAGAGGGCCGTCATTGCCCACTGTGATCAAGTAGGTATCTCTGTTTGTTGCCACTGACAGGCAAATTTCACTGCCTTCGGGAGCGAAGCTACATGCGTTATCCACCAGCTTGTCCAGCAGTTGAGCCAATAACTCCGGTGCGCCGTGGCAGGCTAGCTCCCCAGTGGGTTTGTTTAGAGTAAATCGGTGTTCGCTGTGAGCATCGCCATAGCACTGTGTCATGACTTCAAGCAGGTCTGCCAGGTCGAAAGGCTCCCGCTCCGCTTGGTGGATGCTGGTTTCAAGATTGCTGGCTGCGGAGAGACTGTTGAGAATCCCCGACAGCCTTGCACTGCCATCCATAGCCCGCCCTGCATAGCGGCGGCTGTGGTCGTCGAGTTCTCCGGCGGCGAGGTTATCCAGGGATGAGCGAACCACTGCCAGCGGTGTGCGTAGCTCGTGTGACAACTTACTGGCGAGAGTGCGCAGGTACTGGTGATATTGGTCCAGTTCTGCGAGCAGGCTGGCGAAGGCCCGGTTTAGGTCTCCCAGTTCATCGCCAGCCTTTGAATGGGGAAAGTTGCCGCGCAGTTTGCCGCTGGAATCTACTGCGTTGCGGGCGGCCTGGTGTAGCTTGCGCACGCGCCAGGAAAGCCAGCTGGCGTAGCCCAAAAGGAAGAGCAGGGCAGTTGCGGCCGCGGCGCAGCTGATCAACCACAACCGGTGGGCTGCTCCCTCGGTGACTGATTGCATCGCTTCGCCAGATTGCAGGACGAGGACTTGCCCCAGAAGTGGCCGCTCAACCACTTCGTCGACCCGGGTGATAACGGGCACACTCACCGCACCAATTCGGGATTGCAGCGGTCCTGAATACCATTGCTCCCGGGTGCCACGGCTGTCAGGCGTTGGAAGAGGCAAGCTATTTTCCGGCAGCTGTGGCAAATCCTCTCTGGAAAGCAATTTGCGATAAGCCCAGTCTCTCAGCCATGAATTGCTCTCGGAATCTGCCAGCTGTAGTTGTCCGTTGCTGGCAAGAAGAAACCCCTCGCTGTCCACTACTGCGAGGCGCAGTCCAGGGCGCGCAAAATGGTCGAGCTCTCTCTGAAGGTCTGGCAGAGGGCTCACCAAGCGTCCTGGGTGGCCATCTGTCGGAAGTGTGCTGGCGCTGCGAGTCGGTGAGGAGCCACTGCTGTTTGCCCTGTCGTGAATACGGATAGCGAGGGCTCCACCGGTTAGGGCTTGTGGCAGAGCCAGCTCCAATTGGTAACCTGCACCAGAAGTTGTCCAGCGGCCCCTGAAACGCAGCTCGCGCTCGTAGCGGCCCTCTCTAGGGTTGTGCCACAAGGCGCTGGCGGCCCCCTGGCTGGCGACGGGCAGGATGTAGTGCTGTTCAGCGGTAAACAGCTCTACGGTGTCGCCTCCAGCGATCAGACCTGTGCGGGGGTCCCGATAGGCGGGGGTTGAGTCCGAAACAGTGAGAAGCAGGTAGATTTGCTTACCCAGTTGCCCCAGCGTCACCTGGGCCATAGGGGATAGCTGCCCGTCCTCAAGGGTTCTGGGCTCAAGTTGCTGCGCTCGCCACTCATCGCCATAGCCGTCGACTCTCGGAGCTTGAGATAGGGGATTCAGGTAGAGCTGAGCCCCTGGTGGGCGCGAAAGGCGCTGAGGATCTGGGGCGATAAGCTGGGGGGCGCTGGCCAAGCGCGCGGCAATTGCCGCCGCAGTTGCCTCGATTGCCTGGATCTGGCCTTGTGCTAGGGCGGCGTCCACCTGGCGGAGGTACTGGCAGCCGGCCCAGGGCAGGGTGAGTGCGACAAGGCTGACGAGCAAGAGTTGGCGGCGTAGGTTCATACTTAAATTTTTGAAATTGTTCGCCCGATGGCGGTTTACAGCTGCCAGCGATACCCCATGCCGTAGGCGGTTCCTATGGCATTAAACTCGGTGTCCAGCGCCTGGAACTTGCGCCTGATTCTTTTGACGTGAGAGGTGATGGTGTTGTCATCCAGCACTACGCGGGCTGCTTCCATTAGTTGGCTGCGGGATTTAACGTGGCCGGGCCTTTTGGCCAGGGCGTGGACAATCCAGAATTCGGTCACGGTTAAGTCCACGGGTTGCTCATCCCAGTGGCAATGGAGCCTGGAAATATCCAGCCATAGCTTTCCCTGAGTTAAGCTCTCGCCTTCATCGTTTTGATCTCGCAGCACGCTAACGCGGCGCAGTAGGGCGTTAATTCGCGCCTGCATATGGGGTAGGGAGATATCCTTGGTGAGGTAATCATCAGCGCCCAGGCGCAGTCCGGAAATAATATCCAGCTCTGAGTCCCTGGCGGTGAGAAATAATATTGGCAGGCTCGGCGCCATAGCGCGCAATTCCCGGCAGAGCTCAAAACCGCCCTCCACCTCGCTGCCCAGGCCAACATCGATCACGGCCAGGTCTGGCAGCCGCTGGCGAAAAGCATCCATGGCCTCAATCCTGGCGCTGTATAAATCGACCCGGTAACCGTGGCGGCGCAGAGCATCGCGATAGTTTTCTGCGATAGCGCGTTCATCTTCGACAATGGCGATGGTTGCACTCATGACAAATCCCGACTTAATTCCTTTCTGGCGGAGAATCATGCACGAAGTTGCAGGGGTTAGGCAAAAAGGCGGGCGCAAGGCGCCCGCAAATACAACAGGGTTTCTATCAGCTTGGAGTTGCGTGAGTGGATTTGCGATCCACTCACGCTTATGTAGTGCGGCTTGAAGGCGAAGGGATATGCGGATTTGTTGTCCGCCGTGCCCCTTTGACTCAGAAGTTTCCCGCCATGGACTCCGGAAGAGAGAAGCGGATGTCGACGCGGCGCTCCATGGCGTAGGCGTCTACATCACCTCGGGCTGCCTGGGAGTAGGTGGAGCCGAGTGCGCTGCGGCTGATTCTTGAGGCATCAACTCCCAGCGATACCAAAGCCTCTTCCACACTCAGGGCGCGTTGATCGGAAAGTACATTGTTGTAGCCGTCGCTGCCGCGAGGATCTGCGTGTCCCTCCAGGTGAATTTGCAGGTGGGGATGGCGCTTGAGGAAGTCAGCCATGGCACTCAGCTGATGCATTTGGCCCTCCTGAAGCTCGTCCTCCCCAGTGGTAAACAGCATTTGGAATTGCAGTGAATCCAGGGCCAGTTGGCTGGCGTCGTTCGCGGACAGTTGAGCCGCATCTAATTGCTGTGCCAGGTTGCTGAGCTCTGCACGGCTCTCTGTCAGTTGTGTTGCCAGCATATCTGCCTCGTCTGCTTGCTTGATCTGCTCTCCGAGCCAGGCTCCGCCGAGTGCTCCGGCGATAAAGCCAACGGGCCCACCCAATGCTGCACCGGCAATTGCAGAGCCGGTAAAGACTGAGGCCTGCTTGGCCGGAGTCAAATTGGATTCGTTTTGTTCCTTAGCGTGGGCTCCGGTGGCAATCAGAGAACCCAGGGCGACGGCCATCACTACTTTTTTCATTGTTCTGCTCCTTAGCGGCTTTTCTTACTCGTTTGGGCCTGTTCTGCTGTGGCCCGTTTGAGTGTTATTAAAAAGCTCCAAGGAGGCGCTGGCGTGGCGCAGCTATGACCAACTGCGGCTCAATTGTGGCGAAATATGGCGATCGCTCCGAAACCCAGCTCAGAAGCTGGAAGGGGCTGGGCGACCGCAGTTATAGCAGGGGATGGATGGACAGACGGGGCTGGGGCCATCAACAGCTGCTATGTACCGCACAATTGCCAGAACCAGGGCAATAATCAAAGCACTAATGGTCATCCCTTCTCTCCCCGCACCACCAGGTCCATGGGTGGCGCGACTAGCTCGCTCTTAGTATAGGCTCGCGGTCCCGCAGTCGCAGGGCCTCAGCTCTGTAGAGGAGCCCATATATCCCCAGGATTTGGGGTAGACTTGCCGGCCAACAAGTTTCAACTTTCGCCAGGAGTCCGAGTTTTGTCGCAGTCATCCCCAGCTCAGGAACAGGCAGTCGAAAAATCTGGTGCTTCCAGATTGCTGCGGGGCAGTTCCGTTGTCGGTGCTGCCACTATGCTGTCGCGAGTGGCCGGGCTGGTTCGTGACGTGGCGCTGGCCCGCTTTGCCGGTGCGGGCGATGCTGCCGATGCCTTTTTTGTCGCATTCAAGATTCCCAACTTTTTTCGCCGTCTATTTGCAGAAGGTGCATTTGCCCAGGCCTTTGTGCCGGTACTGGCCGAATACCGCCAAAAGGGCGGTAAGGCGGCTGCGCGAGAGTTAAATGACCGGGTTGCGGGCGCTCTTGGTGGCGTACTTTTGTTGGTTACTCTGTTTGGTGTTCTCTGCGCTCCACTAGTGACGGGTATTTTTGCTTTTGGCTGGTGGTGGGACGGCAGTGAGCGTGAGAAGTTCGATCTCGCTACCGATATGTTGCAGATCACTTTTCCCTATTTAATGCTGATTTCCCTGGCGGGATTTACCGGGGCAATACTCAATACTTTCGATCGTTTTGCGATTCCGGCGCTAACCCCGGTGATGCTCAACCTGGTTTTGATTGCTGCGGCGACTGTTGCTACCAGCTGGTTTAATCCGCAAATTATGGCGCTGGCTTGGGGCGTTTTTGTTGCGGGGGTGGTGCAGCTGCTGTTTCAACTGCCTTTTCTCGCTCGTGAAGGTTTGCTACCTAGCCCTAAGTGGGATTGGCAGCACAAAGGAGTGCGTAAAATTTTACGCCTGATGGCGCCGGCGATTTTTGGTGTGTCAGTGACCCAGATCAGCCTGGTGATGGACACTCTGCTGGCTTCATTCCTGCCCAGCGGCAGTGTTTCCTGGCTCTATTTTTCCGACCGGCTCACCGAGCTGCCCCTGGGGGTGTTTGGGGTTGCGGTGGCAACGGTGATTCTGCCGAGCTTGTCGCGGCAGCACACTGACGGAGACCCCCGCCGGTTTCGTCATACCCTCGACTGGGCTTTGCGCAGTGTCACGCTAATTTCCCTGCCCGCTTCTGTAGCCTTGGTGGTACTGGCTGAGCCGCTCCTGACAACCCTTTTTCAGTATGGGCAGATGCAGCCGCGCGATATGCAAATGGCCGCCTGGTCCCTGCGCGCTTATGCCATGGGGTTGTTGGCGTTTATGCTGATTAAAGTGCTGGCGCCGGGCTATTTTGCCCGCCAGGATACCTATACCCCAGTGCGTTTTGGCTTAATCGCTATCTCGGCCAAAATGGTGTTGAGCCTGCTGTTTGTGATACCGCTTAACTACTACTTCAAGCTCGGCCATATGGGTCTGGCACTAGCTACGGCTTGTCAGGCTGCTATTAACGCCTGGCTCCTCTATAAAGGCCTGCGTCGAGATGATGTCTATAAACCTGAGGCTGGGTGGGGCACTTACCTGGTAAGGTTGCTTCTGGCGAATTTGGCCATGGTTGCGATTTTGCTCGGGGCCCTGCACCTGTGGTCACAGTGGAGTGAATGGGCCTGGTATGACCGCGCCTGGCGTATGGGGCTGATCGTAGCTGCGGGGGGAGCGACCTATCTGTCAGTTTTACTGGTTTCGGGATTGCGCCCCCGCCACTTCCGCGCCACAAGTTAGTTTATTAAGTGGGCATATCTGGATAAATATGGCCTCTGGCCGCCCAGTGGGAATCCGCTATACTGTGCGGCTCGATTTTATGAGGATGGGAAAATCGCTTTGGCCCAGGAGCGCGAACTAATTCGCGGGTTGCACAACCTGCGCCCCCGCCACCGGGGAAGCGTGGCGACAATCGGCTCGTTCGATGGTGTACACCTCGGCCACCAGGCGATTATTGCGCAGCTCAAGCAGCGCGCGCAGGAACATGATCTGCCCTCGGTGGCGATTATCTTTGAGCCCCAGCCACATGAGTTCTTCTCTGGGGAAAGGGCGCCCGCGCGTCTGATGCGCTTTAAAGAGAAGGTATTGGCGCTATTTGATGCTGGTGCCGACCGGGTGTTGTGCCTGCAGTTTAACGAGAAACTGCGCAACCTGAGTGCCGATGCCTTTGTGCGCCGTATTCTGGTGGACGGCCTTGGAATCCGCCATTTGGTGGTGGGAGACGATTTCCGCTTCGGCTGTGATCGCAGTGGCGATTATCAATTCCTTCAGGGCGCCGGGGCCGAAAATGGATTCACGGTGGAAGACACGGCTACGCTTGAGGTTCGCGGAGCCCGGGTGAGTAGCACCCGCATCCGCGAAGCGTTGCAGCGGGGCGAATTTGAGTTGGCCGAGGCCTTACTCGGACGCCCTTACAGTATTACCGGACGGGTTGCCCCCGGCCGCGCTTTGGGCCGGCAACTGGGTGCTCCCACAGCCAATGTGCGTTTGCACCGCTACCGCTCCCCGCTGGTTGGCGTTTACACCGTTCGCACCAAAGCCGCGAATGGAAGTGAACTCGCAGCTGGGCGGCCGGAAATTGACGGTGTTGCCAATGTGGGGTTTCGCCCGACAGTTGAGGGAGAGGGCGCCCGGCCACTGCTGGAAGTCAACTTGTTTGATTTTGATGGCAACCTCTACGGGAAAGAACTAGCGGTAGAGTTTTGCCACAAACTTCGCAATGAAGAGAAGTTTGCCTCCCTGGAAATCCTCAAAGCCCGCATCGCTCAGGATATTGACGATGCTAAAGACTGGTTTGTGCAAAACCCCAAGGGGCACTAACCGGTGTATAGACGATGAATTATTCTCTACTAGAGCTGAAGTAGACATCCAATGACTGATTATAAAGTGACCTTAAACCTGCCTGAGACCGACTTTCCTATGCGCGGCAATCTGCCCCAGCGCGAGCCGGCTATTTTAAAGAAGTGGCAGGAAACCAAGCTCTACGAAAAAATCCGCGAAGCGCGGGCAGGGCGCGAGCAGTTTATCCTGCACGACGGCCCTCCCTACGCCAACGGGGATATTCACATAGGTCACTCGGTCAACAAGATTCTCAAAGATATTATTATCAAGTCGAAAACCCTGAGCGGTTTTGACGCTCCCTATGTGCCTGGCTGGGACTGCCACGGCCTGCCGATTGAGCACCGCGTCGAGAAAAAGATTGGCAAGGCTGGCGCAAAGGTGGATCACAAAACTTTCCGCCAGAAGTGCCGCGAGTACGCAGCCAAGCAGGTGGATGGACAGAAGAAAGACTTTATTCGCCTGGGGGTGTTCGGTGAGTGGGACAACCCCTACCGCACCATGGATTTCCAATTTGAAGGCGATATCATCCGAGCGCTTGGGCGAGTGGTCAAAAATGGCCATTTGGCACGGGGTTTCAAGCCCGTGTACTGGAGCGTTGTGGGCGGATCAGCTCTGGCGGAAGCGGAAGTGGAGTATCAGGATAAAACCTCCTACTCCATTTACGTTTGCTATCCGGCGACGGAAGAGACATCCCTGGCTATCGCCGATGCGGCAGGTGGACACGCGGGTGAAGGCCCCTTATCCGTTGTCATCTGGACCACAACCCCCTGGACGCTTCCTTCCAGCCAAGCGGTTTCTGTCAATGCTGAGCTGGAATATGTTGTGGTGCAAACGGCTGAGCGCCGATTGCTCGTTGCCGAAGCACTCAAGGATGCCGTATTGGAGAAGGCGGGGCTCGAAGGTGAAGTGGTAGGCCGTATTCGCGGTGCCGCCTTGGAGCACCTGAAGCTAAACCATCCTTTCTACGAGAAGCAATTGCCGATGATCCTCGGCGACCATGTCACCACTGATGCAGGTACAGGCTGTGTACACACTGCGCCGGACCATGGTCCCGATGACTTCCAGGTGGGCAAGCGCTACGGCATCGATACCCTGAACTATATCGATGACAATGGCGTATACCGCGATATGGTACCGCTGTTTGCCGGTGAGCACGTCTACAAGGTGGACGACAAAATTGTGGCCCTGTTACAGGAGCGCGGAGTACTTCTGCACCAGGGTAAGATGGAGCACAGCTACCCCCACTGCTGGCGCACCAAGACGCCGCTTATTTACCGTGCGACTCCGCAGTGGTTTGTGAGCATGCAGCAGAATGACCTTCTGGAGAATGCACAGAAGGCAGCGGATGAAGTTCAGTGGATCCCCGGTTGGGGCAAGGCTCGTATCGATGCCATGCTCGATGGCAGTCCGGATTGGTGTATTTCCCGCCAGCGCACCTGGGGCGTGCCCATCGCTTTGTTTGTTCACAAAGAGACCCATGAAATCCACCCGGACACTCCCGCTTTGATGGACAAAGTGGCTGAAAAGGTCGACGCCGAGGGTATGGATGTTTGGTTTGACCTGGACCCGCAGGAACTCCTGGGAGGTGAGGCAGACCAATATCAAAAGGTGACCGACACCCTGGATGTCTGGTTCGATTCAGGTGTGACTCACTACGCCGTACTGGAGCGCCGCAACGGCCTGCGTTTCCCGGCAGATCTGTACCTTGAGGGCTCTGATCAGCACCGAGGCTGGTTCCAGTCTTCACTGAAGACCTCCATCGCCATCAACGATTGTGCCCCTTATAAGCAAGTGTTGACCCACGGTTTCACGGTAGATGCACAGGGACGGAAAATGTCCAAGTCCATCGGCAATACCGTTGCACCACTGGATGTAATCAATAAGTTGGGTGCAGATGTATTGCGCCTTTGGGTTTCCGCTACAGACTTCAGTGGTGAAATGGCGGTTTCCGATGAGATCCTGAAACGCACAGCGGACTCTTACCGTCGCTTGCGCAATACGGCTCGTTTCTTCCTGTCCAACCTGGCTGGGTTTGACCCGGAAAAAGATTTGTTGCCGGAGAGTGAGCTTCTGGCGCTGGATCGCTGGGCGCTGGATAAGGCTGCGCGTCTACAGGATGAAATTATCGCGGCTTACGATAACTACCAGTTCCACCAGATCTATCAGAAGTTACATAACTTCTGCGTCGTGGAAATGGGTGGCTTCTATTTGGATATCATCAAAGATCGTCAGTACACCACCAAAGAGGACAGTACTGCACGCCGCTCTGCGCAAACCGCCCTCTATCATATTGTTCAGGCATTTGTTCGCTGGATTGCGCCTATCCTGAGCTTTACCGCAGAAGAACTATGGCAGTTTATTCCCGGTGCCAAAGCGGACAGCATCTTTATTGAAGAATGGTATTCGCTGCCGAAGCTGCCAGTAGACTCGGTTAAAGGTGCGGACTATTGGGCCGCCATCGCCGAAGTAAAAACTGCGGTAAACAAGGTGCTTGAAGAGCAGCGTGGAGCTGGTGCTATTGGCGGCTCCCTGCAAGCGGCGGTGACTCTGTTCGCCGAAGATGACTTGCGCGAAAAGCTCTTGGAGCTCGAAGACGAGTTGCGCTTTGTTTTGATTTGCTCCTCCACTTCTGTACAGCCACTCAGCGATGCTGCCGGTGCAGAGTCCACAGAGCTGGAAGGATTGAAAGTCAGCGTAAGCAAAGTGGATCACCCCAAGTGTGCGCGCTGCTGGCATTACCGTGCCGATGTGGGTGTATCAGCAGAGTATCCAGACATTTGTGAGCGCTGCGTGGAAAACGTTTCTGGTGAAGGAGAAGTGAGGCACTATGCCTAGTTCCAACCCTGTTTGGGGGCATCCATGGCGCTGGTACTGGCTGGCGCTGGTGGTGGTTGTCCTCGATATCGCCAGCAAAGTCTGGGCCGTGGATATGTTTATGCACGGCCCATCAATGCAAATTATTCCCGGCTTGCTGCAATTTACTTATGCGGAAAACTACGGTGCTGCCTTTAGCTTTCTGTCTGATGCTGGGGGGTGGCAGCGGTGGTTTTTCGGAATTATTGCCTTTGTATTTAGCGTTGTTGTCAGTGTTTGGCTATGGCGCTTGCCGGCAACAAAGCGCTGGGAACCCTGTGCCCTGGCGCTAATTCTGGGGGGGCCTTGGGCAACCTTTGGGATCGAGTGCTGCTGGGTTACGTAAGGGATTTTATTTCGGTCTATTACGGCAACTGGCACTTCCCGGTATTCAATGTTGCGGATATGGGAATTAGTATCGGCGCTGCAATGCTGGTTATTGAGCTACTTTTTTTGCAGAAAAAGAAAGTGGCAAAGCAAAAAATAACGTGGAAGTCTAACGAACTATGAGTAATGCCGTTATCGGTGAACACTGCCGGGTGACACTGCACTTTAGCCTGAAATTGGATGATGGCACTGAGGTGGATTCAACCTTCAAAGGTGACCCAGCCTCTTTCAGTGTTGGCGATGGCAGTTTGCTGCCGGGCTTTGAAAAAGCGCTTTTTGGTTTAAAAGCGGGGGATGAAGCCGAGATCGAGATACCGCCGGAGATAGGCTTTGGTCAGCGCAACCCGGAAAACCTGCAAAAGGTGCGCCGGGATACCTTTTCTCCCGATATGGAGCTGGAGCGCGGGTTGGTAGTCTCTTTTGACAATGGCAGCGGCGAACTCCCCGGAGTAATCAGTGAGATTGGTGAGGACGATGTTACCGTCGACTTTAATCATCCATTGGCCGGTCAAACCTTAAATTTCCATGTGAAAATTATTGCGGTGGATTCGATCCAATAGGGTCGGGTTCCCTCTTTGTAGCAAGTAGGGTACTGAAGTAGATATGCAAATCCGAATGGCTAACCCCCGGGGCTTTTGTGCCGGTGTTGATCGGGCAATTGATATTGTGAATCGCGCCCTGGATGTATTTGGTGCGCCGATCTATGTCCGCCATGAAGTGGTGCATAATAAGTTTGTGGTGGAGAGCCTGAAAGAGCGCGGTGCGGTCTTTGTCGATGAACTCGATGAAGTGCCCGATGATGTTATCGTTATCTTCAGTGCTCACGGTGTTTCAAAAGCTGTGCAGCGCGAAGCTGAAGATCGTGGCCTGCGTGTATTCGATGCTACTTGCCCGCTGGTTACCAAGGTGCATATTGAAGTGAGTAAGTTCAGCACCGACGGTGCTGAGTGCATACTTATCGGCCACGCCGGGCACCCGGAAGTGGAGGGCACAATGGGGCAGTATGACAACTCTGCTGGCGGTGCCATTTACCTGGTTGAAGACGAAGAGGATGTTGCGAAGTTAACTGTTAAAGACGAGAGTAATCTCGCCTATGTTACCCAAACAACACTATCCATGGATGATACCGCTCGAGTCATTGATGCCCTGAGAGTGCGTTTCCCTGAAATCCGTGGGCCTCGAAAAGATGATATCTGTTACGCGACCCAGAATCGCCAGGATGCTGTAAAGCAGCTGGCTCTGGAAAGTGATCTGGTCCTTGTTGTTGGTAGCCCGAATAGTTCTAACTCTAATCGCCTGCGTGAACTCGCTGAACGCTGTGGTGCTGCTGCTAAATTGATCGATGGTGCGGATGATATCGATGCAGATTGGCTTCAGGGTAAGTCGGCCATAGGAATCACAGCGGGAGCGTCAGCACCGGAAGTCCTGGTACAAGGAGTGATTGACCGACTGCAACAACTTGGTGCAAGCCTTCCTGAAGAAATGGATGGAAGGGCTGAGAATATACGTTTCTCCCTGCCTAAAGAGCTGCGTTAATCAGCAGCTCTATCTCCTATCGGCAAGCTGGCTAGCCCACTTATCGCCCCCTCCAAGCCGTTTGTCGGCAAGCTGCAAAACCCTCGACCCCATCGCTTACCTGCTTTCCATAAACTGGTATATATACGATAACAATACGAACCAAAGTGTTGTGCCTCCACTTTACTTGCACATTGTTTGTAAAGTACTGGGGTGAGAATTTTTGTGTGCAAAATTTATACTGAAAAGCTGCACGCTTTAGATAAATTGAGATTTTTCTCTCCATGCCAGGCAGCATAGCCCAGTACTTATAGGTTCTTTAAGGCAGCAAATATGATTAGCTTCAAAAAATACATAGGGGCAACCCTTATAGAGTTAATGGCGACTATCACCATCTTAGGGATTGTACTTGCGATTGGACTACCTTCATTTAATTCATTATTTGATAGCAATCGCTTGTCGGCTATGACAAATGACTTGAACGGTGTTCTTCAATATGCACGTTCTGAAGCTGTGCGTATAGGAGGTAGCGTAGAGGTAGGTGCAATTGACGATGATATTGGTAATGGAGTTATTGTCTGGGTTGATAGTGACGGGAGTGATTCTTATGACGATGGAGAGGAGTTAAGAATGCTACTTGTCGAGTACGAGGATATTGTAGTTACAGCGGAAGTCTCTGGTGCCGGAGTGGCAGACTTAGATTTTAGCTATGGCGCGCAGGGGGAGATAAGTCTTGGGGCCACTTTAACTTTGGATTTATGTGATAGTCGGACAGGAGATTATGGTCGCCAGTTGCAGGTTCTCGCTTCTGGGGCTTTAAGATTGAATACCAATATGCCTTGCCCGTAGGAAAACGGATTGAAAAGAGGATAATTTGAATGCTCAAGCAAAAAGGGGCAACCCTAATTGAAGTGCTTGTATCGGTTTTGATCCTGGCGGTTGGTCTTTTGGGGCTGGCGGCAACACAAGTGATGAGTTTAAAAAATGGCAATGGGGCTCATCACCGGTATATGGCTGTACTTGCAGCACAGGAAATTATTGAACGAATGCGCGCTAATCCTACGGGGACTATGAGTAGTGAGTATGATGGCACTGTAGGCGGTTCTTCTGGTGATGGCGGGTCAGATGGTTCGGGTGGTTCAGATGGCTCGGATGGCTCGGATGGTTCAGATGGTTCAGATGGTTCAGATGGTTCAGATGGTGGCGCTGGCAGTAGTTCTACGCCGGATTGTAGTAGTGCATGTTCAGATGCTGAACTTGCAGATTTAGACCTCTATGAATGGGAGCTCATTCTATCTTCCAATCTACCTGACGCAACAGGAACAATTGCTCACAACGCCGGTGTAGTAACGGTAACTATATCTTGGAGTGAACAGCATACAGGGGAAAATTACGGGGTATTAGATGGTGACGTGGATAATGCCTCCTTTTCGATGATAGTGGAGCTTTAAGAATGCAATCTTTTAGTAATCAAAGAGGCCTTTCATTAGTTGAATTAATGATAGGTATTTTATTGGGCTCCCTTCTTTTACTTGGCGTATTACAAATATTTCAGAGTAATAGCGATACTTTTCGCATGCAGGATGGGTTCTCGCGTGTACAGGAAAACGGTAGATTTGCAATCGACTTGCTGAGCAAGGAAATACGACTTGCAGATTATTGGGGATGTGCACCAGATCAAGACAGTATCGAGAATAGGTTGGATACGACAGATGCTTTCTTAGCTTCCATTGGTTCTGACGGAGTTCAGGGTGTTGATAATGCCAGCGGTATGACAGTTGGAACAACGAACGTGCTGGATGGAAGTGATGTATTAATTCTTGGTGGTGTTATTGATGCCTGCGGGGGATCTGGACGTATGTTAGATCCTAGTGGTAGTGATCTGGTTGTAAGTTCAAATTGTCCTGTAGCGGCTGGAGATATTGTCTTGGTCTCCACTTGTATTAACGGCGACATTTTTACTATTACAAATATTGATACGGCCGTTGGCGCTGGTAATAGGGCTTTAAAGCACGATGTGAGTACTACAACTGGGTGGGTTAATAATAAGAGTGACGCACTTCAGGAAATATATGGAGCAGACTCCGCAATTTTTCAGCCGTATCAAAAAACTTATTTTATCGCTGTGAATACAGCTGGTACCAATTCCCTTTTTGTTAGTGATGAAAATGATTCCGTCGAAGAGTTGGTTCCCGGAATAGAAGATATGCAAGTTTCTTATGGTCGGGATACCACAGGAAGTGGAATAGTTGATACTTGGCAAAGTGCTAGTACATCTCTTGATGAGATGTCAGAAGTTGTTGCTATTAAATTAGAATTATTGGTAGCTAGCGATAGCGATGCAAGTGTAGATAGCCAAACTATTCGCCGGCTCGATGGTAGCGAAACTGAATATAGTGATGGAAGAATTAGAAAGTTGTATGTGGCTACGGTAAAAGTGCGTAATCGAGGTGATATGTAATGAGGACTATCAGATCACAAAGCGGCGCCGTTCTAATGGTCAGCCTGATTATCTTACTGATATTAACTTTAATTGGGATCTCTGGGGCCAGGAGTATCCTGATGAGCGAACGCATGACCTTTGCTTCTCGTGACGCAAAGGTAGCTCTCGAGGTGGCAGAGTCTGTTGCTCGCCGAGGTGAAGATTATATTGAGACGCTGACAAACTTAGACGACTTTGGCACTACAGGTTGGCGGCGTACTGCAGGTGATGGCCCGGATGACTTATTTGATGAAAATACTTGGACAGATGCCAGTTCAGTAGAGCAAGAGGTACCCATGGAAGGTGTTGATGGTCAGGCCCTAACTGGTCGCATGTTTATCGAGCTTGCAGGGCTTACTGAAGATGACACAAATATTACTGATATGGATAAGAGTGCAGACTCCATCCGAAGCGACGGTACAGAGATTCAGGTGTTTAAAATTGTTTCTCGTGGTGTTGGGGTAGGTGGTACTGAGAGAATCATTATCACTCTCTATGGTAAAGAAATATAAAAGAGTAAAAAAAATGAATTTTTCACTGTCAAGTAAAGTCCAATTCCCATTGAAACCTATCGCTGCCGTTGTATTGTTTTTTTGCGCGAGTAATGAGGCTTTTTCTGCACCGGGTGAGTTATCTGATGTTCCGCTTTATTCCCGCGGTTCAGCAGAACCCAACCTGATGTTTGTGTTGGACTCTTCAGGGTCAATGGAAACAATGGTTTTGCCCGTAGATGGTTATGATACTTCAGACCCTGCGGGGTCTAGCTGTAGCTCTCCAGTATCAATGACGTATACGTCGAACTCCTGTGGTCATGGTGGCTGGGGTTCCTGTACACGTTATTATGATGATGTTGAATATCGGGTTAATACATCCGATGGAAGTGTTCAGATCAAATTGGTGGATAGAAACCGTGCAGAGAGTGATTGGTTTACTTGGGATAGTAGCAGCAACTGCTTTGACGAAGATGAGGATTATACTGCTTGGCTTTATGCGGAAGCTAATTCTGGAGGGGATAGTTATTATGAAACTGGTCAGGATTCAGATGACTATAGGGAAAGTACTACCGGGCATTTTCTAAACTGGTTCTTCTCCAAAGAAAATGGTAGCGGGGGTTATGTAGCCGATAAATTTACGGATGAGGATGGCAACGCAACGAGATCTAAAGTAGATATACGTCGAACCGATATTATGAAAAGTGCAGCCCAGGAATTAATTTCAGGGCTTAATGATGTGCGTGTCGGTGTGATGCAGTTCAATACAGAACACGGTGCAAAGCTGCTATCCGGTTTGGTTAGTCTAACCGAGACCAATCGAAATAGTATACTCAATATTATTGAAGATATTGATGCAAATGGTAATACCCCTCTTGCAGAGAGTTTTGCAGGTGTAGGGCGTTATTTTATTAGCGGCTATGAGGGAAATAACCTCACCTATATAGATTCTACTGGAGCAGAAAAACAGGTTCCCGGAGAGGATATATTTTCTGGAAGCGGCACTAGTACTATATTGAATTGGGGCGATGTTAGCGCGCCTGATGATACCGTTGATGGCGGAGCTATCCAGTATTATTGTCAAAAGAGTTTTATGGTGGCTCTAACAGATGGTGAGCCAACAAGGGATAATAGTATTAGCAGTGACTTGACCGACTATGATTATGGTTGCTCCTCAAATAGTGGCGGCTGCACAAGTGATGAGATGGATGATGTCCTTAAGGCTCTTTACGATATTGATTTACGACCGGATTTGAAAAAGACTGGTGGTGAAGAGGTCGTTAACAATATTACCAGTTATATTATTGGCTTTGCTGAAGATGGTTTGTCAGACACGAACCTGATGAAAAATGCCGGGGAATTGGGTGGCGGTGGTGTGTATGATGCTGGTAACGCCGCAGAACTGAAGGTGACTTTTAATACTATTATTAATAATGTTCAGTCTATAGTTGGTAGCTCAAGCTCTGTAGCTTTTAATACTTCTTCCCTCAAAACAAATTCCAGTATATTTGCTGTAGGTTTTGATAGTAGTGCATGGTCGGGTAATTTAGCGGCTTGGAACCTTAGTGATGAAGGGGATATCGAACTTAATGTCGATGGAAATCTCGGCACTTCATCCATTTGGGAGGCGAACTCTGAATTGGATTCGATAGACCCAGATAGCAGGGTTATGCTCTCCTATAGCAATGGTACCGGGGTGCCTTTCACTGCATCCGGGCTCGGTATTACCGGGACAGATCATGCTGATGATTTGAATCTTGATATTCAATCTAGTGCGGGAGTATATGATGGCCGTGCCTCCGATCGTATTGATTATCTGAGGGGTGATCGGAGCAATGAGGGAGCTAGTACTGGTAGTTTCCGGGCTCGTGAAGGGCGTTTAGGTGATATTGTAAATTCAACACCGGTTTATGTGGGAGAACCCAGCGGCCCTTGGTCTGATTACGAGTTCAGTGGAGCTTCTAGCTACGATGATTTTGTTAGCGCTAAAAGCAATCGTACTCCAGTTGTATATGTGGGAGCGAATGATGGCTTCTTACATGGTTTTAATGCCAGTGCCAGTGGAGCTAATGCCGGTAAAGAGCTGATAGCTTATTCACCTGCGGCCTTACTCAGTACAACCGCTGATGAGGGGCTGCATGCTTTGAGTTCGCAATACTATACCCATAAATATTATGTGGATGGTACTCCGACAAGTTCTGATGTCTACATAAATAGCAGCTGGAAGACGGTACTTGTGGGAGGCTTAGGTGCTGGTGGTAAAGGATACTATGCTCTCGACATTACTAACCCCTCTGATTTTACTGAAGAGAATGCCGCAGATATTGTTTTGTGGGAGTTTACCGATTCGGACAATAATAACTTAGGTTATACCTTTAGTCGTCCTCAAATTTACCGTATGTCAAACGGTGAGTGGGCTGCAATATTCGGTAATGGATATAACAGTTCAACCGGCGATGCGGGTTTATTTATCGTATATTTGGATGGGGAAGATAGTAGTGGCAATAGCCATGTCTATATTTCAACGGGTACTGCTGATACTTCCGATAAAAACGGGATGTCAGAACCGACTATCGTGGACTCTGATGATGATGGCACTGTAGATCGTATCTATGCCGGTGACTTAAAGGGCAATATGTGGGCTTTCGATGTCTCATCGACAGGAAGCTGGGGTGTTGCTTCGTCAGCTACTTCCCCGTCGCCACTTTTTTCTGTTCCAGGGGAGCCAATTACCGCTGCTCCGCAAATTGCAAGAAATATAGAACACCCGTTCGGAGCATCTCCCAATATAATAGTTGCCTTCGGCACGGGACAGTACTTGGTTGACTCAGATACAAGTGATACTAACCCCGGCGGATTTTATGTTGTATCTGATAATGACGTGTACAATTTAAGTACAAGCGACCTGGAAAAGCGCACATTACATACGAACCAAGTCACAGCTGAGGATGGGAGTGAATGGCTTTTGAGGTCATCATCTGGAGATGAGTTTACCTGGAGCGATAAATCAGGTTGGTATATGCCCTTGGATGAGGGCAGTGGATTGGATGGCGGTGAGCGTATAGTTACTCGGCCAACAATACTGAACTATGTCGTATTCTTCAATACACTGATTCCAACCGGACAAGTTTGTGCTGCAGGTAGTGATGGCTGGCTGATGTCTGTGGATGTTTGGACCGGCTTGGCTCCGGAAGATCCCGTATTTGATGCGAATAAGGACGGTGTAATTGATGAAGACGATTATGGTTATATAGGAGAAAAGCCTGATGATGGAACAGAGGGCGGCCCAAATAAGTCCGGTTTCCTGGGAAGTAAACAGTATACAGGCACCAGTGATGGTGGGATTTACGTGAGGGAGATAAATCTTGGTGGTGGAGATAGAGCAGGTCGTCTGTCCTGGGAAGAAATTACTCCAAACTAACTGTTATTAGATGGTGGTACTTGCCCGGCTCTGTCGGGCTTATCTGGATAGTGAAAGCGTATGAAAATGAAAAATCACAGTGGTTTCAGCTTGATTGAGCTAATAATAGTTGTAGGAATCATTGGCATTATTGCTGGACTTGCATGGCCTGCCTATCAAAGTCACATCCTTACCTCAAATAGAGCGGATGCTCAGGGTGCTTTGATGAGCCTGGCTCAGGCAATGGAGCAGCACTTTACTCAGAACGGCTCCTATACCGGAGCGGCAGATGGGGGTGCAGATATCGGTGCTCCAGCAATCTTTCCTACAGAAGCCCCACTGGATAACAGTAATAAAACTTATGACTTGACTATTCAGGCTGCCAATGATTCATCCTATACGATTCGAGCAACACCTAAAAACTCTCAAGTGGGTAATGGGGAACTTGAATTGCGTTCAAATGGATTTCGAGCATGGGATCGAGGGAATGACGGAGCTTTCGACGACCCAGATGACTTGTGCTGGAACTCCAGTTGTATCTAAAAGTAGCTAGGGGCAGCTTAATTCCTGGCCACTTCCATTTTCCACAATGCCATTTAGATCTTTATCTTTGGCGTAGTAAGGTCTTCCTATCGCATTGAGGATTATAATCCAGCCATACTCTGCCTCGCCGCTTGCGGGGCAGAATGAGAAGTTGCCACTTTGGGACGGAGTAGTTCCTGTTGGTTTATAAATCAGAAACCCTCTATTATTGAATGCATTCCAGCTTAGAGAGGCTCCCTGTTCAGCTCGATCTATATATCTTACAACCTGATCTTCTGGATCGACTTCGCCGTTGCCATTTTCATCGGCGAACAATAAAGCGCCATCTGCCCAATCGCCAGCGCACTCATCAGAAATCCCTTTTGGACAAAGAGTAAAGTTACGTTGTTCACTAAGGGCCCTGTTACGCATAAATATAAGTACGTCAAAGAGCTCTCTTTGTTTAGCTTTACTTTTATACCTTTTAAGGAAGTCGCTAAAAGAAGGTAAAGCTATAGCTGTTAATACTGCAATAACCGTAATACAAATTATTAACTCTATAAGGGTGAATCCTGCAGATCGTTTCACGGTGCAAACTCCTCCTGGTTGAGTTTGCACTAGAATACTATTTAGTTAGTGTATTCCAACCACATGAAATTACGGTACCTTGGTCTTAATAATCTAACTCTCAAGCCCTAGTTTTTTTAATCTATATCTTAGAGAGCGGAAGCTAATACCCAGTTTCTGTGCTGCAGCAGTTCGATTCCATCGAGTTTTTGCTAAAGTTTCCTCAATAACCTCTTTTTCTATCCTCTGTAGGAATTCATCCAGGGAATCATACTTGTGTGGATTGAAATCTTCTGAGTTAGCCTTTTTTTCGGTTTGATGTGAATTATTGGTGTGTTTTTTATCTGTAGCGCTTTCTTGCCTATTGTTACATTCAAGTAGGAGGTCTTCTTCTCGAATTATGTTTTGATCAGATAAAGTGAAAGCTCTTTCAAGTATATTTTCAAGCTGTCTGACATTTCCCGGGAAGGAATAATTTTGTAAGGCAATCATTGCTTTATGTGACAAGGCAGGTGGGGTAAGTCCGGCAGTAGAGGCTATACGTTGCATGATTATATCGGTTAGGAGCGGTATATCCTCAACCCTATCCCGAAGAGGTGGGACAGCGATTTCGATAACGTTTATGCGGTAGTAAAGGTCATTTCGAAAACGTCCATTGTTTACTTCTTCACTTAAATCTTTGTGGGTTGCACTTAAAATACGAGTATCTATTGCTACTTCTTTATTGGAGCCAATTGGCCGTATAGATTTTTCCTGAATCGCTCTAAGGAGCTTTACCTGCATTTCCAGAGGGAGATCTGCTACTTCATCCAAGAAAAGGGTGCCGCCCTCGGCACTTTGTAGAAGGCCTTGTTTGTCTTTGTGTGCACCGGTAAAGCTACCCTTTTGGTGGCCAAAGAACTCACTTTCCATCAGTTCAGAAGGTATTGCACCACAGTTTATGGCGATAAAGGGTTGCTCAGCTCTAGCGCTCTGTAGATGAATAGAGCGGGCAGCAAGTTCTTTGCCTGCGCCTGACTCACCACTGATATAAACAGGAGCGTCACTGCGAGCAACCTTACTGATCTGTTGGCGTAGCTTGCGGATATTATCTGCTTCGCCAAGTAGTAGGTCTTTTTTGGGGATTTCCTGTTGTGGAGCCTGATTGCTATCCAGACGCAGGGCAAGTTGTGCCAAATTGCGTAAGCGCTCAAGATCTACTGGTTTACTCACAAAATCGAAAGCGCCAAGCTTTAGCGCTTTAATTGCAGTGTCCATATTCCCGTGAGCAGTTATAACCGCAATAGGGAGTTCAATCTCTGTACTTCCCTGGATATATTCAACTAGCTGTAGCCCATCTCCATCAGGTAGGCGTAAATCAGTTAGGCAAAAGCAATAAGTATTTTGGCTGAGTGCATTTTTAGCCTCGGAAAGCGTTGCTGCAGTATGGCAATCAACATCCATCCTTTGAAGGGTGAGACTAAGTAAGTTACAAATATCCGGTTCATCATCGACAACCAGTGCCAGTGGGCGCATCGTTATTCTTTCTTTTCTTGTTTTGTTCACTTTATACCAAAAGGCATGAAACGCGATTATGTCAGAAATTTCTGGTGAATAATGATCTAGTTACACGGAAAATTTCCTGAGCTAGATCAGGTCACACCAATAGAGTGAGCGAATTCAAGGCGGAAGCAGCTTTTATTGTCCTCACTTTGGCAATGATACAAACTGATTCTATTGGCTTCACACAGTTCTCGAGCAATATACAAACCGAGCCCGCTACCGGCCTTATCAGTGGTGAAAAACGGCTCAAACACTTGGTTTTTGACCTCGGGGGGAATGCCACTACCATTATCTTTAATATCCAATATAGAGTGGCCTTTCTCAGTATTATAGTATGCATGAACAGCTGCATAGCGCTGTCCAGTTTCCATTTCTGAGTGCCGCAATGCGTTGTCTGTTAGGTTCGTAATGACCTGTGATAACTGAGCGGAATCAAAGTTTGCTGGGATAAGCCGGTCTGGAACATCTAGTTCAATTCTGTTGTTTTGGGGGTTGGCTGTATTGAAGTCGGTAAGAAACTGTTTGAGCCAATTTCGCAGGTCATGCTCTTCTGGTGAATTTGCACGCCTTCTGGATAGTTGCATTACATTTTCAATGATTTGATTTACACGACCACTCTGCCGGCAAATAATTTCGATTAAATGTCGATCTTCATCTTTGAGCTGGGTAGATTCAGATAAAAGTTGCGCTGCATGGTTGATTGCAGAGAGTGGATTGCGAACTTCATGTGCAATAGAAGCGGTTAAGTGTCCTAAAGATGCAAGTTTGAGCTTCTGAGCTGCTTCAGTGAGCTTTCGATTATCCTCGACAAAAATCAGTGTGCTATTGCCACTTTTATGGCGTAATTGGGCAAAGTTGAGTTGTAGCTCGTCATTGTTACCGGCTTTAAAAAGTATACTTGTGTTTTCATCTTGCTGGCGCCAAGACTGAATCTGACGGTGAAGCTCAGAGTTGGGGGTTTCGCCAGACGTTAGCTGTGTTCCAAGTAAGCGAGTGGCGGCTCGATTGATCAACTCAGGCTTATTGGATGGCCCCATAACAAGCACGCCTGTATTCATCCTTTCAATGATTTGTTGTGCCAGCCTCTGAAGGTGTGCTGCCTGACGGCTTTGCTGGTCTGCGCGCAGATTGGCTTTATGGATACGCTCAGATAAATATTGAATTGCGCTGACGGTTACGAACATTAGTAAGCCAAGCCCACCTGCAGAAACAATATCTCTGCTGGAGCCGGAGCCTGACAAAAGGTGAAACAGTTGGAGGGAAATTACGCCCAGGCTAGCGATGGCTGCAAAAAATGCGCTCAGGCGTCTATCCAGCAGAATGGCACCGATTGAACAACTGATCAAAAGTAAATAGCCCAGACCAGAGTTCAGCCCCCCACTGGCTTCAATCAGTAACAGAAATACCAGGATATCGCACCCCAGAACAACTCCAATTTGGCTGTTATTAGTTTGATATGCCTTTTGTCGGAGAAAGAATAGCCATGTGATATTAAGCAGGGCATAGGATGCGGTGGTATAGACAAATAGTGTTGGCAAGTGCTCACCAAGTGAGCCCTCCCCAATATCTGAGAAAAATACTCCCAGCAAAACCAAGGCTATTGCAACCCGATATATAGCGCTAATCCGTAGGAGTTCGTGATGTTGTAAGGGGGATGTCTGGGAACTGCTCACTGTAGATGCCCGGTATTCTTGTAGTGGTGAGCCGCTGCTGTTGTTACCCCGATGGGGTTACAATAGCGGCCTGTCTTGTCCGAGGTTCAACGATGTCTACTTTGCAGTTAGTGCTGGCACAAATCAATTCCCTGGTGGGAGATATTCCAGGGAATACCAAGCAGGTGATAGAAATTGCGCGCCGAGCGTACCAGGAACTGGGTGCAGACTTGGTACTTTTCCCAGAACTGACCCTGTGCGGCTACTCTCCTGAAGACTTGTTGTTGCGCCCCAGTATGCAGGTTCGTATTGATGCGGCATTGGATCAACTCAAAGCTGCAGAACTGCCCTGCGCCATTGTTGTAGGTTACCCCAAGCTGCTCGATGGCGTTATGTTCAATATGGCGGGGGTCATAGTTGAGGGAGAGTTAATCGCAGAATATGCCAAACAAAAGCTGCCTAACTATCAGGTCTTTGATGAAAAGCGTTACTTCAAGCCGGGTAAATCTCCCTGTGTAGTGCATATCAAGGGAGTTCCTGTGGGGCTGAGTGTTTGTGAGGATATTTGGTTTCCAGAGCCCATCAAGCAGTCAGTCGATGCTGGAGCCAAGTTGATTCTCAACATCAATGCATCACCTTTCCATCGGGGCAAGGCTCAACAGAGGCTGGAATTGGTTTCCAGGCAGGCAAGAAATGCCGGAGTCCCCATTGCCTATGTAAACTGGTGCGGCGGTCAGGACGAGCTGGTTTTTGACGGTGGCTCAATTGTTGTTGACGCTGAGGGAGAGGTATGTGCCAGGGCTGAGGAGTTTACAGAGCAGTTGTTGCCAGCTTCCATATCTTTGCAGGGACAGGATTTGACGGTACTCCCTGGGGAAATTGCTCCTCCTCGCGGCGATTTGGCTTCCGTGTACCAAGCCCTGGTACTTGGGGTGCGCGACTACGTTAATAAAAATGGTTTTAATGGTGTTGTGCTGGGGTTGTCGGGTGGAATCGACTCAGCTCTTACATTGGCAGTTGCGGTCGATGCGCTGGGTAAAGAGCGTGTTGAGGCAGTAATGATGCCGTTTCGCTATACCTCGGATCTGAGTAAAGGTGATGCGGCCGATCAGGCGGAAAGAATGGGGGTTCACTATCGGGAAATTAGTATCGAGCCCATCTTTGATTCGTTTATGGGCGCTCTCGCTGAAGAATTTGCTGGCAGTGAGAGGGATACCACTGAGGAGAACCTGCAGGCCCGCTCTCGTGGCGTTCTTTTGATGGCTATCTCCAATAAGAAGGGCGCGATGGTCCTGACCACGGGTAACAAGAGTGAAATGGCCGTTGGTTACGCAACCTTATACGGGGATATGGTAGGCGGATTCAATGCCCTGAAGGATGTTCCCAAAGTATTGGTATTCGAGCTGGCCCGTTACCGCAACACAATTTCTGAAGTGATTCCTGAAACGGTCATTACTCGACCACCCAGTGCGGAGCTGGCCCCGGACCAGGTGGATTCTGACAGCCTTCCGCCTTATGAGATCCTGGATCAAATTCTCAATTTCTATGTCGATCAAGACCACAGCGCTGAGGAAATCATTCAGCGTGGCTTCCAGAGAGAGGATGTAGAGCGTGTGGTCAGGTTAGTGGGGCGCAATGAGTACAAGAGGCGCCAGGCAGCCATCGGGGTGCGTATTTCTGAACGCGGATTTGGAAGGGATCGCCGCTATCCCATCACCAATGGCTGGAAGCTGGGTGACTAGCTCTCCTGAAAATAGAAACGGCGCCGAATGGCGCCGTTTCTATTTTTAAGTGATAAGTTACAGAAGCTCTGGAGGCAGGGGAGTCTCGTCCCGGTTGTATTCGGGATTATACAGTTCCCGGCTGTCAAAGCCCCGCGGGTCAGATTTTTCAAACAGGCCCAAGGTAACCCTGTGCACTAGACTGCGGCCGCTTGGACCTTTGTAAAAGTCGTAGTTGAAAGTGCCGTCTTCGTTAAAAGCGGGGTGCTTTGGATAGTTATTGCGCAGTACATCCAGGGCATTAGCCTCGAGATCTTGCATTTCCATCAAATGGTAACCTTGAACCATAACTGCCAGGGCATCGGGAATTGCGGGTGTCTGCTGGAAGTTTTCCACAATGTAGCGGCCGCGATTGGCTGCTGCGAGGTAGGCGCCGCGCTTAAAGTAGTAGTTAGCCACGTGAACTTCATAGCGAGCCAGCAGGTTACGCAAGTGGATCATGCGCTTTTGCGCGTCTGGAGCGTAGCGGCTCTCAGGGTAGCGGGCCATTAACTGGGAGAAATAAGCGAATGACTCTCGAGCCGATCCTGGGTCGCGACTGGTCAAGTCGGTAGGCATAAAGCGCTCGAACAGGCCTGTGCCCTCAGTAAAGGAGGACAGGCCCTTCATGTAGTAGGCGTAGTCGACATTGCGGTGCTGGGGGTGTAGGCGGATAAAGCGGTCTGCAGCGGCGATAGCAGCATCGTTTTCATAGTTGCGGTAGTAGGCATAGATCAGCTCAAGCTGAGCCTGTTCCGCGTAGTTGCCGAATGGGAAGTTGTCTTCCAGGGCTCGCAGGTTTCTGATGGCAAGATCCCACTGGCTGGTTCGCAGCTGTCGCTGGGCCATCTCGTAGTATGCCTGCTCTGTACGTGAACCTGTGGGTAGGCCCACTTCCGAATCATCTGTGTTGGCGCAGGCAACCAATATTGCGGACACCAAGGCCAGCCACAGCATTTTCCAGGTCTGCATAGCCCCTCGCTCTATCATTCTTACACTCTACCTTATTAAACTACCCACCAGTATTAACCTGGCGCGTCGGACATTTAACCACAGTCGCGGAGCTGCCCAAAGTATTTGCAATTGATTGATGATTGAACACCTAAAACTAGATATCCAAGTTCCTGCCAATATGGCTGGTCGACGCTTAGACCAGGCCGCAGCCGAATTAATTCCCGATTTTTCGCGCGCGCGCCTCCAATCGTGGATCAAAGGCGGTCAGCTCACCTTAAACGGAGCCCCAGCTAAGGCCAAGGAAAAGCTCTTTGGCGGCGAGCTTATCCAGCTTCGCGCAGAGCTGGAACCCCAAGGTAGCTGGGCTGCCCAGGACCTCGACCTCAATATTATGTACGAAGATGACTGCCTGATGGTGGTCAATAAGCCCGCGGGCCTCGTAGTCCACCCCGCTGCCGGTAACCCCGACGGCACTCTGCTCAATGGCCTTCTTCATCACAATCCAGCACAGGAGCTGATACCCCGAGCCGGTATTGTTCACCGGCTGGATAAGGACACCAGTGGCCTGATGGTTGTGGCTAAGACTTTGGCCGCTCAGACCCATCTCGTGGATCAATTAAAGCAGAGAACGGTGAGTCGACAGTATGATGCTTTGGTCCAAGGATATATCACCGCTGAGGGTCGTGTTGATGCGCCCATCGGTCGGCATCGTCAAAATCGTCTCAAGATGGCTGTTTTGGACTTTGGCGGCAAAGAGGCGATCACTCATTATCGTGTACGGGAGCGTTACAGCGCTTACACGCTCTTACGCTGCAAGCTAGAAACCGGCCGTACTCATCAGATTCGGGTACACATGGCCCATATTAGGCACCCGCTCGTGGGAGATCCACTCTACGGAGGCCGCCCAAAGTTGCCTCCAGAGGCCTCGGCAGACCTTGTTGAAGCTCTCCAGAGCTTCCCCCGGCAGGCTCTGCATGCGGCTGAACTAGCGCTAGTACACCCCACCAGTGGACAGGGCATGCATTGGTGTGCGCCAATGCCTGCTGACATGCAAGCACTGCTCGATCAGTTGCGTGCTGATGAGCCCTGAAGTACCGGTTATAAATTCGCCTGGGCACCTATCGCCGGTTCTCGAAAGGACAATTTCGCAAAGCAAGATATCTCAATGCCAAGTAACCACTACCTGATACCCGACTGGCCCGCACCCGCAGGGGTGAGGGCGGCGACAACGCTACGCACTGGGGGCCAAAGTTGTGGCCATTTCTCCTCTTTTAACCTGGCGGCTCACGTGGGGGACAAGGAGTCAGCTGTTACTGCCAATCGCCAACAGTTGAGGGGGAGCTTGAGTTGCCCTCAGAACCGCAGTGGCTGGAGCAGATCCATAGTGACAAGGTAGTGGAGGCAAGTGATGACGCCTTAGTTCGAACCGCAGATGCCTGCTTTAGTATGAAAAGAGGTGTTGTCTGTGCCGTACTAACCGCAGACTGTTTGCCTGTTTTGCTATGCGATAAGAGTGGTACCCGTGTAGCAGCAGCCCATGCCGGGTGGCGCGGATTGGCCGGTGGTATATTGCGCAACACCGTACGGGCGATGAAGTGTGATCCTGAGGAGTTGATGGTTTGGTTGGGTCCAGCGATTGGCCCGGAGGCCTTTGAAACCGGAATCGATGTCCTCGAGGCATTCTTTGAAAATGCAATTAGCAGTCGACACACAGAAAAAATCGCTAGCTGTTTCCGCCCACACACTAAGAAACCACTGCACTTTTTAACAGATATCTACGCCTTGGCTCGCACGGAGTTGGCAGAGCTGGGGGTTGGCGAGGTGTACGGTGGGGGGCTCTGCACAATGTCAGAACCTGAGAAGTTTTTTTCCTACCGCAGAGAGTCTGAAACCGGCCGTATGGCAACTTTGATATGGCGGGATAAAGACTGAATTGAAGTTCTATATGGCATATTTTTTCTATGTAAGCCATTCGATAATATTGGGGCAGCTTGGGCAATTACAAGGCTGGGTGTTGACTGAGCTGTAAAAACCATAAGAGATAGATTTGCCGCAAAACCACTTTGCATAGAATAAATGCCGCTATTGATTTAAATCATTGAAAACCCTTCCTGCGCCCCTATTTTACTTGTCAGTACCATAGCGAATGTAAAAGGCAAATTAGTGCCACTATTACAGCGCTTCTGAAAAAATCGAGTAAAAGAGGTTTCGTTCATGCGAATTGACCGAATGACAAACCCGCTACAGGCGGCATTTGCTGATGCGCAATCCCTAGCGGTAGGGCGCGACCACAACCAGATTTATCCCGAGCACTTGATTCTGGCACTGCTTAACCAGAATAACGGAAGCGTACCCGCATTCCTGTCACAGGCGGGATTTAACCTAAACGGGTTGCGCAATGACCTTGCCAAGCGATTGGACAGCCTGCCGAGGGTGACTTCCCCCACGGGTGATGTGGGGATGTCCCAGGAATTAATGCGCTTAATGAATCTCACGGACAAGCGAGCCCAACAAAATGGTGACAGTTTTATTTCCAGTGAAACTGTATTACTGGCGGCTTTCGACTCTGCGGCGGGAGAGATTTCCAAAATCTTAAATGCCAACGGCGACATTAAACAATTAGAGGCGGCAATTCAAAAAGTGCGTGGCGACGAAAAAGTGGATGACCCCAATGCGGAAGAGGCGCGCCAGGCGCTGGATAAATATACTCTAGACCTGACCGAGAGGGCTCTGGCCGGCAAGCTTGACCCGGTGATCGGCCGCGATGATGAAATACGACGGACGATTCAAGTCTTACAGCGGCGTACCAAGAATAACCCTGTACTAATTGGTGAGCCGGGTGTTGGTAAAACTGCCATTGTTGAAGGGCTCGCTCAACGTATCGTCAATGGTGAAGTGCCGGAAGGGCTAAAGGACAAACGTCTTCTTTCCCTGGATTTGGGGGCATTGTTGGCGGGCGCAAAATTTCGTGGAGAATTTGAAGAGCGATTAAAAGCGGTACTCAACGAGTTATCCAAACAGGAAGGTCGCATTATTCTCTTTATCGATGAGATCCACACGATGGTGGGTGCCGGTAAAGCTGAGGGGGCCATGGATGCGGGAAACATGCTGAAGCCCGCTTTGGCCCGTGGAGAACTGCATTGTGTCGGTGCAACCACTCTGGATGAGTATCGGCAATATATTGAAAAAGATGCAGCGCTTGAGCGGCGTTTCCAAAAAGTATTGGTTGATGAACCAACTGAAGAGGATACGGTTGCGATTCTGCGCGGATTGAAAGAACGCTACGAAGTACACCATGGCGTTGATATTACCGACTCTGCAATTATTGCCGCGACAAAATTATCGCAACGTTATATCACTGACCGTCAATTACCAGATAAAGCAATTGATCTTATTGATGAAGCCGCCAGCCGGATACGCATGGAGATCGATTCCAAACCGGAATCCATGGATAAATTGGAGCGCCGTTTAATTCAATTAAAGATTGAACGAGAGGCGGTTAAAAAGGATACGGATGATGAGGCGACTAAAAAACGCCTATCGAAACTGGAAGAAGAGATTCTACAACTGGAGCGGGAATACTCCGACCTTGAAGAGGTTTGGAAGGCGGAGAAGGCACAGCTTGCCGGCAGCCACGACCTCAAGGAAAAGCTGGAGCAGGCCAAGCTCGATATGGAGTCTGCACGGCGTGCAGGTGATCTCAATAGAATGTCTGAATTACAGTACGGTGTAATTCCACAACTTGAACAACAGCTTAAAAGTGCCGCTAGCGCTGAAGCTTCTGAAGAACCCCGCCTGCTGCGCAATCGGGTGACCGATGAAGAGGTGGCTGAAGTGGTATCCCGCTGGACGGGTATTCCTGTATCTAAGATGCTCGAAGGTGAGCGTGAAAAGCTACTGCGAATGGAAGATGAGTTGCACAAGCGGGTCATCGGACAGGGGGAAGCGGTGGAAGCGGTTGCTAATGCCGTACGCCGCTCAAGGGCGGGGCTAGCTGATCCCAACCGACCCAATGGCTCATTCTTGTTCCTCGGCCCAACCGGTGTGGGTAAGACGGAATTATGCAAGGCATTGGCTCAGTTCTTGTTTGACACAGAAGACGCCATGGTGCGAATCGATATGTCGGAATTTATGGAGAAGCACTCTGTGGCCCGACTGATTGGCGCCCCCCGGATATGTAGGTTATGAAGAAGGGGGATACCTGACTGAAGCGGTGCGGAGAAAGCCCTATTCTGTTGTGCTATTAGACGAAGTGGAGAAAGCGCATCCCGATGTATTCAATATTCTTTTACAGGTTCTTGATGATGGCCGCCTGACCGACGGCCAGGGGCGCACGGTAGACTTTCGTAATACCGTTGTCGTAATGACTTCAAACCTTGGCTCAGATTTAATTCAAAAATACGCCACAGCTGAAAATGGTGATGACCTGGACGCTGAAATTCGTTATCGACAGATGAAAAGTGCGGTGATGGAAGTGGTGGGGAACCATTTCAGGCCAGAGTTCATAAATCGTATTGACGAAGTGGTTGTTTTCCATCCACTGGATAAGGCAGAAGTACGCTCTATTGCCGAAATTCAGTTGCAACAACTTTGCCGTCGACTGACAGAGAGGGACCTGAAATTAGAGGTATCTGAAAGTCTGCTGGATAAATTAGCAGAAGTTGGGTTCGATCCCGTTTATGGTGCACGGCCATTAAAGCGTGCTATTCAGGTATGGCTGGAAAACCCGCTGGCGCAAGATGTTCTCGCCGGTAAGTTTTCCCCTGGAGCAACGATCCACGCGGATGTTGAAGGCGATAAAGCCGTATTCCGATAAAAAAGCACTTGGGGGTGCCATATGGTGCACCCCTAAACTCCCACCGATTCCTCACTCTCTCCATATCTATACTCACAGGTGCGCTAATCCGTTTGTTCGGATATTTACGTAGAGGGGCACCCCTCCGTAGCGCATAGTTTCCCTTGCAAGTATCAGTTTATAGTTTTTATTGACGACACCTTACGGGGGCCTGATATCAGTAAGCGTATGTTGCTAATGCTGCTGGGATGCCTTTTGCTCTTCGGCGGAATTTTTGCTTATAAATTAATTGGCAGGCATATGGTGAATCAGTTCATAGACAACTTAGCCCTGCCTGCGGCCACAGTGACTTCAGCAACCGCCCAGTTTCAATATTGGAAGGAAGACCTGAGAGGAATAGGCACCATTCGAGCTGTTAATGGTGTAGAGGTTACTACCGAAGCTCAGGGGGTTATCAGCGCTATTCACTTCAAGTCGGGCCAGCATGTTAGGAAGGGCGATTTATTGGCGGAAATTTTTGCTGAACCGGAAAAGGCGCAGTTGCAGGTGTTGGATGCAGAGCTTCGCTTGGCCCGTCGTAATTACGTGCGGATCAAGACTCTGCTGGGGCGAGGTGTAACAACCGAAGCAGATTTGGATAGCGCTCGCAGTACTTTGGACCAGGTGGTTGCCAATATAGAAGTGCAGCGGGCCAGGGTGGATCAGCGAGTTATCGTGGCGCCTTTTAGTGGAGTACTGGGAATTCGACAAATCGATCTTGGGCAGAATGTAAGCCCGGGGGAGTCTGTTGTTTCTCTACAGCAACTTGATCCTATTTTTGTTGATTTTTCCCTCCCTGAACAAAAATATGCCTTGGTTAAGGCTGGGCTTGCTATTCAGTTGACAACAGATGCTTTCCCTAAAAATACCTACGAAGGAAGAATTACTGCTGTTGACCCTCAGGTGGATAGTGCAAGTAGGAACTTTCTGATTCAAGCTACTCTGAAAAACCCCCAACACGATTTACGTCCTGGGATGTTTGCCCAGGTATCCGTAAAGATAAGTGCACAGCGAAAAGTGCTCGTTATTCCCAGAACCGCATTGGCTTTTGCTCCCTATGGGGTGGCGGTTTTTGTGTTGGAGCCCGATAAAGATGGTGAGCATATGGTCGCAGTTAAACGATTTGTGAAAACTGGTGAGGAACGTGGGGATCTAGTTGAAATTATACAAGGACTTTTGGTGGGGGATATAGTGGCTAGCAGCGGATTACTCAAACTTCGCAATGGAGAGAAAGCGGTTATCAATAATCAGAATCAACCCCCAGAAAGCGTGGACCCCACACCGGAAAATAGTTAAACCTGGAATTTATAGGTTGTGAATTTCACAGAGATTTTCATTCGAAAACCAGTGTTGGCCTGCGTAGTCAGCCTATTTATTTTTCTATTGGGTTTGAGGTCGCTAACGGAATTAAATGTCAGGCAGTACCCGGAACTTGAAAATGCAGTTATTACAGTAACCACCGTTTATGTTGGTGCCGACTCAGATCTAGTACAGGGGTTTATTACTACGCCGCTTGAGCAGGAGATTGCTACTGCAGATGGTATAGATTACATGGTCTCCACCAGCGTGCAAGGTCTCTCGACGATAAACGTTTATGTACGTTTTGATTACGATCCAAATGAAGTGTTAACTCAGGTCGTTGCCAAGGTAAATAAGCTGCGCAGTGAATTGCCTGATGAATCAGAGGATTCCAGTGTGGAAATGCAGCAGGGAGAAACCACTGCTGCAATGTACCTTTCTTTTTCCTCAAATATTCTCGCTAATAATCAAATCACGGATTATCTGACACGCGTTGTTCAACCTAAATTGGCGACTATAGCTGGTGTGCAGCGAGCTCGCCTTTTGGGGGACAGTACCTTTGCAATGAGAGTCTGGTTAAAACCGACAGAGATGGCGGCATTGGAAGTCACACCTGCGGATATTTCTGATGCGCTTAGGGATAATAATATTCTGTCGGCAGTTGGTTCGACCAAGGGAACCCGTGTGGCACTGGAAATACGTGCGGATACAGATATTGCACGTCAATTGGATTTTCGCAAGCTAGTGGTTAGAGCCGATGGGGATAAGTTGGTTCGTCTAGGTGAAGTGGCGGAGATAGAGTTAGGAGCTGAATCCTATGACAGCTCTGTGACTTTTAACGGACAATCGGCCACTTTTATTGCTATTGAGGTGGCACCCGATGCGAACTCCCTTGATGTTATTAAAAAAGTACGCGAGGAGTTAGAGCAGAAAATTTTTCCACAGTTGCCAGAGGGTATGCTAGGCGAGATTCCTTACGACAGTACTGAATATATTCAGGACTCCATTGAAGAAGTCGTCAAAACAATTGTTGAAGCAGTATTTATAGTAATTTTGGTGATTTATTTGTTTCTGGGGTCAGTTCGCAGCGTATTGATTCCAGCAATTGCACTACCGCTTTCTCTTGTTGGTGCATTCTTTTTAATGTTATTAATGGGATTTTCCATCAACTTGCTCACATTGCTAAGCATGGTTCTGGCAATCGGAATTGTTGTTGATGATGCCATCATTGTTTTGGAAAATGTCCATCGACATATAGAAGAGGGCTTGCCTCCAAAAGAGGCTGCGATCGTAGGGGCTCGAGAGTTGGCATGGCCTGTAGTGGCCATGACTACAACGCTAATTGCAGTGTATATTCCGATTGGTTTTCTCGGTGGTTTAACCGGGACCCTATTCATAGAGTTTGCATTCTCCCTAGCTGGCGCCGTATTACTGTCTGGAGTGGTTGCTCTTACTTTATCTCCCATGATGGCCTCGAAAATATTAAAGCCTCGCGATGGTGGAGGTACCCGGTTTGAAATTTGGCTGGAACGCCAATTTAATCGACTTCAGACGAGATTTGAAAAATCGCTCCATTCTTCTCTTGATGAGCGCCGAGTTATTTTGGTTTTCGGCTTAATTGTATTGATAAGTTGTTACTTCTTATTTGTGACGTCCCCTCAAGAGCTTGAACCTACAGAGGATAGGGGGCTTGTTCTTACAATTTCTACTGCCGATGCTTACGCAACTTTAGATTATGTTGAACAGTACAGTGGTGAACTTAATGTCATTGCTGAGAGATTTACTGAGGTTGAAAATCTTTTTCTGCTTAATGGGGCGGGCACCTTCAGTAGTGGTGTTAATAATGCGGTGGCCGGGTTTGTTTTGGCTCCCTGGGAAGGGAGAGACCGCGATACGGAAAAGATGCAGGAGTTGATTAGCAGTGATGTACAGCAAATAGCCGGGTTAAAAATAGCCGTTGTGGTGCCACCAAGTCTGCCAACTGCGGGAGGGCAGCTTCCGGTTGAATTTGTTATCGGTTCTACAGAGCCCATGGAGAATCTGGCATCGGTGGCAAGCGATATTATGACCCGAGCCCTTGAGAGTCGAAAGTTTATTTTTCTAGATTCTGATCTGAAAATTGATAAACCAAAAATTGTAATAGAAATTGATCGTGATAAAGCGGCCAGTATGGGTGTGGAAATGGTGGACTTGAGTCGTGACTTAGGTGCGATGTTATCCGGAGCTTATGTTAACCGTTTTTCCCTGGATAACCGCAGTTATAAAGTTATCCCTCAAGTCGAGAGAGTTGACCGCCTAACCCCTGATCAGTTGGAGCAATATTATATTCGGGCGGTAAACGACAAGTTGGTTCCTGTGAGTACTTTGATAAGGCTCACAGAAACCGTTGAACCACAGCAACTAAAGAGATTTCAACAATTAAATGCCGTCACTATTTCGGGTGTGCCACGCCCTGGGATTACGTTGGGTGAAGCATTGATGGTGTTGGATAATGCGGCTAAAGAAATCTTACCAGTTGAGTATTCTGTAGATTACTCGGGGCAGTCCAGGCAATTCAAAACTGAAGGATCGGATTTGGTGGTTACCTTTTTCTTTGCCTTGATAGTGATTTATTTGGTGTTGGCTGCTCAATTTGAATCCTGGCGCGATCCCTTGATTATGTTGGTCACAGTACCCATGAGTGTTTGCGGAGCGATGATTTTTGTCAGTCTAGGATTGACGACCCTCAATATTTACACACAAGTGGGGCTGGTTACCCTGATTGGGGTTATTTCCAAACACGGCATTCTGATAGTAGAGTTTGCCAATAAGTTACAGCTCTCAGGGCTTGATAAGCGATCAGCGATTGAGCAGGCCACTTCAATCCGTTTGCGACCGATTTTAATGACTACTGCATCTCTGGTTTTGGCGATGGTTCCATTGTTAATAGCGTCGGGGCCAGGTGGAGGGGCAAGGTTTGCAATGGGCTTGGTAGTGGCGACAGGTATGACAATTGGAACGCTATTTACTTTATTTGTTGTACCGGCGATGTATATGTATCTTGGGCGGAATTTTGAGGCGGAGGCTGTAGCGGCCTCCTGAGTTTCTTTACACTTATTTACGCTTCGAAAATATCTCTGTCGACATTGCTGCGACGGAATTCGGAAGGGGTGACTCCCTCATGTTTTTTAAAGAAGCGGGTAAATACTGCTCGTTCGGCAAAATGAAGTTGCACCGCAATACTTTCTACGGAATCACTGGTTGAGAGAAGGAGTTTCTTGGTCAGAGATAGCGTAACACTGTCTTTAAGCTGCTGGAATGTTACTCCCTGTTCTCTCAATCTGCGCTGTAAAGTGCGGCCGCTGGTGCGGAAGTGGGCTGCGGCTTGTTTGATAGTAATTTCTTCACTGAGCAAGTGCTTTTCGAGCCAAGCTCGCAAACTGGCTGCCAGGTTATAGCTGGTCAAAGTATTGTGTAAAACTGCCTTTAAAATATTTCGGCTCTGGCTGCGAATGATTTTATGGTAACTGGGTATAGGGAAGTCCAGTATCTGGGAGCCCAGGATAATCGCATTTTCATCAGCGGAAAATTCAATTGGGCACTGGAAAATCCTCTTGTGGATAGAGTCATCTTCTGGCTTTTCACTGCGTAACTTTAATCCCCGAACCTCGGGAAACCTCGGGTTAAGAGTACGCAATAGATCTACTCCACGGCTCATCAGCATTTCAGCAATAAAATGATTGACCGGAGCACTAAAGAGTTCCTGCTGCCAGTTGAGTGTGAGTACTTCCGCATCGGCTTCCTGGTAAGTCTGGAACCGCAGGAGGGGGGCCAGAGTTTGTGAGAGCACAATTTCTGCAGGGCGAAAGATCTCCCTCGGCCGTCTCAAGGAGGGCTGAGCTTCGATAATAGTTTCTTCAAGCCAAAGCATAATTGGGAAGCGGCTAAAGCTGAGACCTGGTGAGGTAACAGGGGATAGCGCCAGTATGCTTTCAATTAGAGCATTGAATTCACTGTAATTGAGCCATTCACTCTCTCCTGGATTCCAGCTAAATGAGAATGGCAATCGTTCAATTAGCGTCTCGGTGGGGATGCCGAGCCTGGCGGCGGCAACCACAAAGTAAGGCGCAAATATCTTGGGCACGCCGGCATGGCCGGACATATTTTTATTTTGGTCTCTCATGACTTACTGCCGTCCGGGTGGCGTTGCCGGCATCATAGCAAAGGCGCCTCAAAGCACGAGTATAAATTGAGGAATATGACGAATTGGTCGCTTCGCGTGGCGGATTCGACCCCCCTCTGGCGCCTTTAATCCTATTCCGAAATAGAGCGTTAAGGATAAGTTTTAGTCGTCTGCTGTACATTGCGTTATTCAGATTTTTTAAAACTCTTCAGTCACGAGAGTTACCACTTACTAAAACAATAAAGGAAAATAACAATGGCACTGTCTAAAAGGCTGGGTACAAGCCTGTCTATTTTTTTCTCGGCGATAATTGGAGCTTCATCAGCGGTAGCGGAAAACTGCTATATCCTGGTTCATGGACACGGAGTCGAAGGACACACTACAAGTGAAAGTAATGATGGGAGTTTAGTGCAGCCAGCACTGGACTATTGGAGTGAGGCGGTTTTCGACGAATATTCTAGCAGTGATTTTATTGAGCAATTGTTAGTTGATGGCGGCAATTACGGCGTTGTCGGTTATAACTCAACTGATGAAGGTGAATTTCCCTACTGGCATGATGAGACTGCGGGTGAAATTGCTCGTCAAATTATAGAGATCCGCTCTGGCCAGGGAGATCGGTTTGAACACGAAAACCAGTGCTCAGCAGAGGACACTTTCTGGATTATTTCCCACAGCCAGGGTGCCGCCCAAATGATGTATATCGCGGGTAACGCTGTTGAAGGGTCCCCATACTACAATCGCGCCTACAACCAGTTCGATAGCAATACAGAAATTCAAGAAGTAAAAAAATGTTCCACGACTTGGTATGGCAGTAAATCCTGTAAAACGGTTGAAGAAGAAGTTCGAGTTGCAGGGCTTAACGAAAGCTATGCAGTGAGCGTTGATTTTGATGCGGCTATCAGCGGTGTTGCTGCAATATTCACCACAGGGGGAGCAATTACCGGAACTGAAGGCGTTGATCGGATATGTAATGGAAGCTGGTATGACGATTTGGTCAACGCACTATTTCTTGGGCGTGAGTGTTCGGCGGTTCGCTATATGCAGACTAATGATGTTTACACTGTGAGAAATTATGTGGGGACTAATCTCGGTGCGCCGGTGTACACCATTGGGGGTTATGCGGGCTTCCCAGGTGTGGAAAGTGCTACCTCCATGCTGCTGAATGGTGAGGATGACGGTTACATTAATTTGGCTTCGCAAATGAACTGTTCCGGATCTGCCAAGCGCAATCTGTGGTCAAATCTCAAAGAATATGAAACCCTGTTTGGAGTAGCATACGGCAGCGCGATTTTTTCTTGTGACAACGACAGTAAAGGCACTGCTCGATCTTACAATTTGGCCAGTATCTATACAGATCATGATGCGCAGCGTAACGGTGGCATTCTATCCCCCGATTATGATTCTATTCCCGATGGACTGGACTGTGGTTCAGGAAAGAACAGCGCGGGTAGAATCTCAGCCTGCACGAATTAACTAAAAAAATAAAAGGCTTCGGAGGTATTGATGTCTACATCAAGCAAAGATCGCTCAAAGGCCCGGCTGGCAGGCTGGGGTGTACTGGCCGTAGTTACTGGACTGGTGGGTTACTGGGCCCTAACTGGTGGTGAAGAGGCGACGCCCGTTGTTGTAGCTAAAGCAAAAGCTGAAGAGCAATCTATCCGAAGCCGCAAGCCTGATAACGTTAAGCCGGCGGAACTGGAGCAAGAGGAAGAGGATCAGTCTGTAAAACTATGGAAGGGAATTCAGTCCCTGCCCAACAAGACTGAGTTACACGAATCCCTTCTCTCGGATCTGGCCCGCTTTCATCGCTATCCGCCAGAAAACCGAGCAATTAAAACTCCTGAACAGGACCCGATTACTCAGACATTTGCGGTGGATGAAAGAACCACTCACAGTGAGGAAGGGGATTCTCTGACTATATGGACAGATGAAAAGTTTTATTTGCGTGGGGATACTATTCGGGTTTTTGCCTATCAGGCCGATAGTGATGGAGATCGGGTCAGTGCTGACCTGACTGCGCTGTTGGTTTACGAAGACCAACAAGTCGTGGGTACCTTGGCTTTTAGTGATTCGGATGGAGACTTAGTCTACGAAGTATTGATGGAGGCGGGCTCCTTTAATAGCCAGGTGCTGGAAGCGGGCATTTTTAAGGTCATTGTGGATACGGATATTGATGGTCTCCGAGATGCGGCAGCATTCACCCTTTCTGAGGATACGGGAAGCTATACAGGATCGCTGCGGGATTCTGTTACCGCCGATGGCAATTTATTAATTGAGGCGGAAGTCGATATCAGCAGAGAGGGGCGCTACTATTTTCAGGGCTCCCTATATAACGATGAGCAATCCCCGATAGGCACAACGCAAAATGCTCTTGAGTTAACGGCGGGGCGGCACTGGATTCCCCTAGAGTTTTATGGGCTCTTGATTCGCGATGCCGGGCAGGACGGCCCCTACCTGGTGAAACAATTGAGTATTGCCAGGGTGACGGTACCTATGGCCAGGGATAGTGCTTTTGAACCAGGCTATTACACTGAACGCTATAGCCTGGATCAATTTACTGATACTCCCTACCAGGAAATGTAGGGAGAATAGGGGGGCTTTAGCAGTTATCTCGGATACGTTGTTGAGCGGTTGATATACGTTGCTGCCGCTCATCCTCACCCAGGCTTCTATAATTTCCATTTTGGTCGACTGCGCGAATACGAGAATGAGCGGTCAAGGAACTCAGAGACTTTCGTGCTGACTCACAGCGCTTAGCGCGAAGAGCGGCTTGCATTTGCGCTGCTTTTTCCTGTTCTTGCTGACGTACATCGAGTTGCTTTTCAGGTTGCTTTGCTGCGGTTGGCATTGATGGTTTTCGGGGTTTGGCAGCCTCCTGTTCAGCCTCCCATTTCTTATAGCGCTCTGACTTGGGCTTTTTGATCACGTCCACTTGGGTGCCTCCTGGAGGTTGCTCACCGAAGTGGACAACACCATTTTCATCTACCCATTTATAGATGCCGTCGGCTTGAGCGGTCGTAGCTGTTACTGCAATCAATAGCGCCAGTAAGATGCGCATGGTGCTTACCCCTTGTGTTGATGTTCCTTCCGTCCCCTTATTGTACCGATACTGGCGGGTTTTCCTGTAACTGTCTTAACACTTTCGCGGACACCTATTGACAGCTAGGGCTCAATTGGCAAAATCGGGGGTTTACTCAGTGACTAGATCTCACCGCACACCCGTGGTTTTGAGTCTAACCCTGATGGAACACCCTCCATCGAAATTCCACTGAGTGGCCCTCCCCACCCCTGGAGGCCTGCTAACCCCGCAGTGAACCTTTGTAGATTTACTTGGGGTTGGGTGTTTATGCGCGATCAGTTCATCCTAAAAATCGGCAGCTAAACACGCAACAGGCTGATATTTGTCACCATTTTCCCCTATAATTGCTGCCTGGCATTCTTGCTGGTAGGCGTTTTATACGTTTTCGGTGATGGCTATCCTATAAAACAGGAAAATTGAGGAGACTCAAGTGGAATTACTTTCCGGCGGCGATATGTTGGTTCGCGCGCTGCAGGATGAAGGGGTGGATCTGATTTTTGGATACCCGGGCGGCTCAGCGTTACATATCTATGATGCTATTTTTCGGCAGAAGTCGATTAAACATATTCTCGTGCGCCACGAGCAGGGTGCGACCCATGCTGCGGATGGTTATGCGCGGTCTACTGGTAAGGCGGGTGTGGTACTGGTGACGTCTGGTCCCGGCGCTACGAATGCGATTACTGGCATCGCAACGGCCTATATGGATTCTATCCCTATGGTGGTGATATCCGGCCAGGTACCCAGGGATAAGATCGGTGAGGATGCGTTTCAGGAAACAGACATGGTCGGTTGCTCGCGGCCGATCGTGAAGCACAGCTTTTTGGTTAAAAATGCTGAAGATATTCCTACGATTGTCAAAAAGGCATTTTTTATCGCCAATACTGGCCGTCCCGGTCCCGTAGTGATCGATGTTCCAAAGGATGTAACCAACCCGGCGGAGAGATTCCCCTACCACTACCCTGAAAAATTGCGGATGCGCTCCTATACCCCAGCCGGTAAGGGGCATAGCGGCCAGATTCGCAAAGCGATTGCTATGTTGCTGTCAGCTCGCCGCCCGGTGATTTATGCCGGCGGGGGAGTGGTGCAGGGTGGCGGCGCCGAGCTTCTCACTGAGCTGGCTAGAAAGTTGAACTACCCGGTGACTAATACCTTGATGGGGCTCGGAGCATTTCCTGGTAGTGACAGGCGTTTCTTGGGAATGCTTGGTATGCACGGCACTTTCGAGGCAAATACAGCCATGCATCACGCCGACGTTATCCTGGCAGTAGGTGCGCGCTTTGATGACCGGGTGACTAATACTCCAGGCAAATTCTGTCCGGGTGCCAAAATTATTCATATCGACGTCGATCCGGCTTCGATCTCTAAAACGATTGTTGCCGATATCCCGATTGTCGGCACGGTCCAGGCTGTTCTTCGGGAGATGCTCGAAGCGTTGAAAGCCAATGATGAGCAGCCGGATCACTCCGCGATAGTTGACTGGTGGCGCCAAATCGATGATTGGCGTGAGCGTCACGGACTCTACACGGCTCCTCGTTATCAGACTAATGGTGCTCTGATAATGCCGCAGGATGTGATCAAGGCGGTGTATGACATTACTGAGGGTGATGCTTTTGTGACATCCGATGTAGGGCAACACCAGATGTTTGCTGCGCAATATTACCTGTTTGATAAGCCGCGCCGCTGGATTAACTCCGGTGGGTTGGGGACTATGGGTTTCGGCTTACCGGCAGCCTTGGGGGTGAAAATAGCTCACCCGGATAAAGAGGTTGTGTGCGTAACTGGCGAGGGAAGTATCCAGATGTGTATTCAGGAGCTTTCTACGGCTACCCAATATCATCTGCCAGTAAAAATCCTCTGCCTTAACAACCAGGCTCTGGGGATGGTGAAGCAGTGGCAGGAGATGCAATATGAAGGAAGGCTTTCCAATAGTGTTTACGAGGAATCGCTGCCTGATTTTGTGAAACTCGCCGAGGCATACGGTCACGTCGGAGTGAAAGTGGAGCGTCGTGAAGACCTACACAACAAGTTACAAGAAGCTTTTGCAATTAAGGATCGCACTGTATTTATCGACGTATACGTCGACCCATCTGAGCATGTCTATCCCATGCAAGTGCTACCAAATGGCTCCATGCGTGACATGTGGCTGAGCAAAACTGAGAGAACTTAAAGGGTAGGGCGATGCGTAGAATAATTTCGGTTCTGATGGAGAACGAACCTGGGGCATTGTCCCGTGTTGTTGGCTTGTTTTCCCAGCGTGGCTACAACATTGAAAGCCTCACCGTGGCGCCTACTGAGGATGCGACTTTATCGCGTCTCACTTTGGTGACGATTGGTGATGATCACAAGATTGAGCAAATTACCAAGAACCTAAACAAGCTTATTGATGTTGTGAAATTGGTGGACCTCACTGAAGGCTCTCATATCGAGCGGGAGCTGCTATTGGTGAAAGTGCGGGCCAATGGTGCCCAGCGCGATGAGGTGAAGCGCAGTGTCGATATTTTTCGCGGGCAGATCGTCGATGTCACCAGCAGTATGTACACGGTACAGGTGGCAGGAACTGGCGAAAAACTCGATGCGTTCCTCCAGGCGCTGGGGGAGCACACAATTATGGAAGTGGTGCGATCCGGAGTTTCCGGGATTGCCCGCGGTGAAAAAGTATTAAGTGTATAGAGCAAAAAGCAGGAATTGAGCGATGCAAGTTTATTACGACAAAGATTGTGACCTTTCTTTAATTCAGGGAAAAACAGTAGCCATTATTGGTTATGGATCTCAAGGTCATGCCCATGCCAATAACCTGAAAGACTCTGGTGTAGCGAATGTTGTTGTTGGGTTGCGCGAGGGGTCTGCTTCCTGGAAAAAGGCTGAAGGCGCGGGCTTGAAGGTAGCTGAAGTTGTCGATGCGGTGAAAGATGCCGACGTGGTTATGATTCTCGCTCCGGATGAATACCAGGCGAATATTTACAAAGAGCAAGTTGCTCCAAATTTAAAGTCTGGTGCAGCACTGGCTTTCGCGCATGGTTTTAATGTGCATTTTGAATTGATTGAGCCACCAGCGGATGTCGATGTCATTATGGTTGCTCCCAAGGGGCCCGGCCATACCGTTCGATCGACCTACCTTGAGGGAGGTGGTGTCCCTACCTTGATTGCGG